>CAJUJQ010000060.1 GCA_910586575.1 uncultured Clostridia bacterium
CGGCGGGAATTGGAATGGCAATCATCGTTGCTGCACCTTGCCCTGCCCGCCAAATGGATGGCGGGCAGGGTGGGCGAATACGGCAAATCTTTTCATTCTCGAGTATAAATTCTATTATACGCGCAAGCGATAAAAAATGAAAGGCTGATCAGGATGAAAAAAATGTTGTGCGGTTTTTTAGCCTGTCTTGCTGTATCCGCATTCGCGGCAATCCCGGCAAGTGAAATCGTTACCAGTTCCGCTGATGAAAGCGGATACCGCATTGACGTTCCCTATGCGTATCCCGTCACGCCGGATATGCCGGAATGGAAGTCTCTTACATCCCTTCAAGCGATGCTGGATGCCTGCCAGATTCCAGAGGGCACTTTGGCGGGACTGACAACCCCGGCGTTAATTGAAACGGTACTGGATTATCCGTTGGCGGTCAATCTGTACGCCTATGGGCATGTATCCGAGGGGGTTGGCATTGTCGCGGGGCAATTTAACGGGCTTGCCGAATTACTGCGGCGCAGAACGGGAAACCCGGGAGATTTTGAAGCCGCTTTATCCGCTATTGCTTCGGAAGCCGCTGTTTCCGAAACAGATGCTTTTCAATCCATGTACACGCGGGATTTGTTGGCCTATCTGGCAGGTGATCCGGCTTTACCATGTGCGGGAAAAGACGATGGAGCGTGAGTAAGGGGACGGGGCTGCTCCGCAGGCGGCGCGGCAGAAACGGCAGCCGCCCGATTGAAATAAATCTTGAAAGGTGCTGAGCGCATGAAAAGTATCACGATTAAGGACATCGCAAAGATTGCAGGAGTATCTTACGCGACGGTATCGCGTGCCCTCAGCAACTCCCCCGGCATCAGCGAGGACACCCGCGAGCGGGTGCTGGAAATCTGCCGGGAACAGGGCTACCGCCCGAACATCCTGGCGCGCAGCCTGATATCGAATAAAACCAATGTATTGGGGCTGATTGTCCCGGATATTTCCAACCCGTTCTATGCGGAGGTGGCGTTCCATATTGAAATCTATGCCCGTTCGCTGGGCTATAATGTAATGCTGTGCAACAGCCTGTCCAAACCGGAGCAGACGGCGGCATTATTTGAGTTCCTGGTCGGTCATCAGGTGGACGGCATGATTCTGGTCAGCCCGCATGACGACGAGCGGGCGCAGGTCGCGCGGCAGCTGCACCTGGTGCCGACGGTCATTATCGGCGACAGTGAAATCGCGGATAGCACGGTCGTTTGTGAGGCCAGCAGCATCCGCCTGGACAATTTCGCGGGCGGGCAGCTGGGCACGGAATATTTGCTCGGGCTTGGACACCGGGAGATTTTCTATCTGGGCTACCGCCCCGGCAGCATGACCCATACCCGGCGCGTCAGCGGCTATAAAGCCGCGATGAAGGCCGTCGGGCTGAAACGGCATGTCATGGACAACCATTCCGACGTTTCCTCTTCGGAAGCAGGCTACCGCCTTGGGCTGGAGCTGTTCCGGAGCGGGCAGCCCTGCACCGCGGTTTTCGCGGCGACCGACGCGGTCGCGCTGGGCATTTTGAACGCGGCGGACGAATGCGGCGTTTCCATCCCGGACGATGTTTCACTGCTGGGCTTTGATAATATTTCCTACGCGGGATTGTCCCGTATCAATTTGACAACGATTGACCAGCGCAAGCCCCGTCTGGCGGCGGGCGCGATTGACCTTCTGACCGACGCTATCGCCCATCCCGACCGGGAGGAGGACGTACGGCGGATTATCCGCCCCGCGCTGGTGGAGCGCAGCACCTGTAAGCCGCTTGCGGCGGAGCAATCATAAAAGGGGGGCGTTCTGCAATGTTTGATTACCATATGCACACCGCCCATTCCTTTGACGCGGAAACGCCGCCCGCCGAAATGCTGGAAGCAGCCGCCCGCGCCGGCCTCCGGGAAATCTGCTTCACCGACCATGTCGATTTGGACGGCAGCGGGTTCGAGCCTGCCGACCTTGCCGCGCTCGCGCGGGATGTGCAGGCTTTGCAGGGCGGGCCTGTCGCGGTGCGCTTCGGCGCGGAGGTCAGCCTTGCGGATGCGGAATGCGCGCGGCGCTCCAGGGAATACCTGCAAGGGCTGGAACCGGATTTCATCATCGGCTCGGTACATTTAATAGACGGTGTTGACCCTTATGACGAAAAAGGGCTGTTCCGTGAACCCAAAGAAACTGTTTACCGCCGCTATTTGGAGTGCATCAACCAGGCAATCCGCACCGGTTTCAATTTCTCGGTGCTCGGGCATTATGATTATATCGCGAAATGCGCGGACTATGACGACTGTTCCTTCCCGCTTTCCACCGCGCCGGAGCTGTTCGACCAGATTTTTGACTTTTTGGTTGCGCGCGGCAAGGGGATTGAGATCAACACCGCGTCCTGGAAGGGCGGCGGCGCGTGGGGATTGGAAATCCTGCGGCGCTACCGTGCGCGCGGCGGTGAATTTGTAACCGTCGGCTCGGACGCGCACGCACCCGCCAGGGTTGGCAGCCGCATCCCGGAGGCGATTGAACTGGCACGCGCCGCCGGGATTCCCTACCTTGCCACCTTTGATAAAATGCGGCCCGTGCTCCATCCGCTTTGAGACAAAAGGGAGGGGCGTTGGCACCGTCGGTTTCCTAAAAACCGTTCTCCTCAAAAGTTTTGAAAAGTGAACGTTTCCCAACAAAGCCATCATAACCGGGGTACAAAAATCCGCTTATTTTTTAAGGCTGGACTTTGCCAGCAGTCCCAAAAGAACCAAAAAACCGGAAAAGCCCTTCGGAAGGAACGTGCACACCTTCCGAAGGGTTTTCCTTATTTCTTCTGAAGCGAAGGCAGGCTTTCCTCCGCCCGCAGGCTGTCCATAATCGGCAGGATTTCCGGCAGCGCGTGGATAAAATAGGTTGGATGGAAGCCCATATCACGGTACGCGGTATCCCGGTGATAGGTCAGCGGGTTGTCGATTTGAATGATGGGCCATCCGGCTGCCAGTGCGCCGCGCACATCGCGGGAAACCGTATCCCCGACATATATCACCTCGTGCTTTGAAAGACCCATATCGTGCAGGCAAATTTCAAAAATCCGGGGGTCTGGCTTGCGGATTTTGCACACGGAGGATTGCAGCACATAGGGGAACGCCCCGGACAGCCCATGCCGTTCGAGCACATTGCCGACCATCGTGCGGCTCATGACGTTGGACAGGATGCCCAGCCGGTACCCACGCGCCCGCAGGCCGGAAATGGTTTCCTGCAGCCCCTCCCGTGGGATGATTTCTTTCTCTTCCAGGTCGAAAATACAGCAAAGCTCCTCCCCAAGCCCCTCCAAAAGGTGCTTGTCAAAGCCGGGCGCCGCCAGGAAATAGTCCTGCCAGATGACATCCGGGTCAAGCTCGGTCAAGTGCTCCTCGCTGAATTGCTTGTAGCGCCTCGCGCCCTCCGTAATGGCGGAAAACAGCGTTTCATCGTCCGTCTCGCTCAAAATCCCGCGCCGCGACAGCACCGCGCGCACCAGCGCACGGAACCGCCGGGTGCTTTCGGCGGTTTTTACCTGGGTATGCAGCGTGCCGCCTACGTCAAATATGACTGCTTTTATCATGCTCGGATGCCCCTTTCTGCTAAAAGCGAAAACGTTTTCGGTACCCTCATTTTATCAAATCAGGATCGAGCTGTCAACCGGCGCGGTTCCCCATGCGCTGCGCCGGAAATAACGCATTCGGGAATTATTACCGGTATGGAATGTAATATTTCAAATGTTCTCAGCCCCTTGCACAAACAGCGGCATCCGTATATACTGGTAGCAGATAAAAGCTGCCTGCGGCGAATTTGCCGCATACATACTCAATTCAAAATTATATGAGGGAAAGATTATGAAACGAACGATACCAAACCTGCTGCTTTCCCTGCTGGCCCCCGCGATATTGACCGCAGCGGCGTCCGCTGCTTCGTTCCCTGTTCCGGCGACCGACGCATCGGGCGTAACCCGCTGGGGGTATATGGCTGATGGCGGCAGGACTGTCACAGACTTTATTTATGCATCGGCCGGTGAGTTCGCCGAAAACGGGCTTGCCGCCGTCACCAGTGAGGATGGGAAGCTCGCCTTTGTCCGCGAGGACGGGCGGCGGGTGACCGGCTGGCTGGAAATGCCGGAAAGCTGGCAGACGGAAGGCCCCTGGCTGGCGCTCAACTACGGCAAGTATATTGACTTTTACGACGCAGGCGGTACGCTGGCCGCGTCGATTGAAGGCGCGTCGGGCTTCCCCGGGGACGGCATGGTTGTTTCCGCCGTCCGGGAAAAGCGGCAGACACTCTATGGCTACCGGCTGCTTCAGCCCGAGCCGCCCGCGGAACCCGAGCCGCCGTCCGAAGGCGAAGAAAAGGCCGAAGCGTCGGGGGACGGTAAGCCAGCGGAGGAAACCGGTGCGGAATCCCCCGATGGGGCGCAGCCTGAGCAGCCGCCGCAGGAGGCGAACCCCTTCGCCATCGAACCACAGTATCTGGCGGCAGGCAATTTCCGGAAGGGGCGCGCGCTGGTGCGGACCTGCCAGGGCGTCTACGCGGTGATTAACACCAGGGGCGAGGTGCTCCGGGAGCTGCCCGGCGGTACGGTCCCTATTGCGCTCGACATTTACGCCGATGATGTGGTTATCCTGGAAATGCAGGGACGGTACGCGCTCTATTCCTTGGAAAATATGCAGTTCCTGACCAGTTTTTCTTATGACGAGATTCTACCCTTCGACCGTTCGGCGGCGCGCTGCCGCTCCGGCAATCTTTGGGGGTTGGTCGCGGCAGACGGCTCGGTCATTCTGGAACCCACCTATCCCTATCTTTCGTATATGGGCGAGGGCGTGTACGCGGCGCGCGGCACCGACCCCGGCGCGGCGGCAATCAGCGAAAACGGCACGGTACTTTATTCAACCGGCACCTATGTCGGCGGCTTCCAGACCTTTACCCACGGCTATTCCTGGCACGGCAGGCTGGACGGCAGCGTTGTCTTTTTCAACTCCATCGGCACCATTGCCCAGCCCTTCACCGACGCGGTTGACCCGCAGGTTATGACCGGCAAGGTGGTGCGCATCACCCGCGACGGTGTGGACTGCTATCTCGACATCCGTTCGGGGGAAACCATTTATACCAACGACCGCCAGTACACCCTGGGGGACGGGCTGGAAATTACCGCCGAAACCTACGAAAAATATCTGGGAATGCGCTCGGACGGCACCGAGTACGGCTATCACGTGGAATACCCGCAGCTTTCCGGGCACCCGGACGAAGCCGTACAGGCCGCCATCAATGACAGCATCCGTAATTTCTTTGTATCCGGCCCCGGCGGGGAGCAGGACCGTTCGCTGGAAGCCACATTCGGCTTTTCGGTGGAAGGCCAGGTGCTCGTCGTCTGGGCGAACGGCATCAGCGGCCTGGACAACAGCGCCGTACTCTGGAACGATTCCATCGGCCTTGACCTGGTGACCGGGGAGCGCTACACGGCTTATGGTTCGCTGTTCGGCAGTGACGCTTCCGCTACGCTGTCCAAACGGCTCCCGAAGGGCGCACCCTATTTCAGCTATCCCCGTATGGACGCGGGCGGCGTGACGTTCTACCGGAATTACCCTTCGGTTTCCGGCAGCGCGCCCTATGCCAAGCCGCTCCGGCTGACCTTCAGCCAGCTGGCCGGGGCTGTCAATACGGACAGCGCCTGCTATCGGGCACTGACAGCCAAGAGCTGAAACGGATCAATAGGCAGTCTGAACCCGGCGGCCCCTGCCGCCGGGTTTGTTTTCCCCGCCGGGCGCGGTTTTCGGGTTTGCCGCACCCTTGAAGAGGGAAAAACGTTTGGCGCGTGGCTTGACAGATTCTGTCAAACAGACGGATGTTTTGGGATTCTTTGCAGGCCGCAGGAAACTGCTTCATAATAAGTTTGCAAATTATTCACAAATTGGGGAAACTTCCCGTTGTCACTCTCCGTCAAATGTGATAGACTAGACAAGTAGAACCCGGAAATTTATGAGGAGGTAACTTCTAATGAGACGTACAAAACGCCTGGGCGCTTTGCTGATCGCTCTGGTCATGCTGTTCACGATGATCCCGTTCACGACTGCGGGCGCAGCATCCCTGAGCGGCAACATCGTCCTGGTTATGAACAGTGACGAATTTACCGTAAACGGCACAAAGACCAAAATTGACGCACAAGGCTCCAAGCCGGTCCAGGAGAAGGGCTACACCATGCTCCCGCTCCGTGCGATCCTGGAAGCGACCGGCGGCACGCTGACCTATGACGGCGCGACCCAGAAAATCACCATCGTGCGCGGCGGCGATACCGTTGTTCTGACCCTGAACAGCAAAACCGCTGTCGTCAACGGCGCGAACCGCACCCTCGGCGCAGCCCCCTATGCGGTCAACGGACGTACCATGGTACATATCCGTACCCTGGAGCTGTTCGGCATGAAGGTGGACTGGAACTCCAGCAATAACAATGTTACCGTCAACTATGTGGAACCGACCAAAATCTTTAACCTGACCCTGCAAAACGGGATGGGTACCGCCTATACGAGCGTACAGATTGCACCGATGACCACCGGCACGCCTGACTGGTCCGGCAACCTGCTCGGCGCGGACACCCTGAGCATCAACCAGAACCTGATTGTGCAGGCGCCGATTACCGGCACCGGTTTCTATCAGCTGCGCTGCGGCTATGCCTCTTCCGGGCAGACCATGTACCATACCATCTCCAATATCAACCTGACCGGCATGACCGACCGCGCTACCATCCTGATGAACAACGCAACCGCCCCTGGTGTTTCGCTGGACGGCGCGTCGGCAACCAGCCGCAACATTCAGCTTTACATTGTTAACAACACCGGCAAAACACTGACCCAGCTGTACTGCAAGCTGAGCACAGAGCAGTATTATGACCAGAACAAGAACCTGCTCAATTCCCAGCTGCTGTCAAACAAGGGCACCGCGACAACCACCATTAACCACGACAACGCAAAGCCCTATTATGATTTCTTCGCGCTCTGCTCGGACGGCACGACAGAGCATTACACCAACGTAACCATCGCCACCGCCACCACCCAGCAGAACTTCGCGACCGTTACGCTGAGCGCAAACGGCACCGCGAGCAGCGGCGGCACCAGCTCCGGCACCAGCACCGGTGATACCGAAATCACCTTCCGCAACAACTCCGGCAAGCGCATCTATGAGCTGCGCGCGTCCACCTCGAGCGGTGATTCCTCCATCAAGAACGGCACGGTCGTCTGGTCGGACAGCGACGGCGTGAAGGACGGCAGCACCGTTACCTTTAAGATGGATCTCAAGGACACCTACCGCTGGTACTTCGGCGCGTATGACAGCAAGAAGGCCACCGGCAACCCGGATTACAGCAGCGGCGTCAACTTCAAGGCCAGCGGCGTCACTTCGGCGCGCCTGACCCTGACTACCGAGGATGATGGCTACGAGCTGTGCGACTACGGCAAGAGCGACTGCGACGGCTGTTATGATGAGGATCTGGGCAGCTCGGCCGCGTCGGATCGCCATGCTGAGCTGAAGAAGGATTACGGTTCAGAGATTACAACTAAGAAATATGACGAAATGGGCGAAAGCAGCACCGGCAAGAAAGACAGGAAACATTATGAGGAACAGGAGGGTGACGCAACCTTCGAGCTTTCTCAAATCAAAACCGACGGCAGCAAGACCAATACCAGCGGCAACGATGGGGAAATCGACCTGAATCTGGTCGCTTACTATGATGATATCAAGGCGTTTTATGTCATCTCGAGGGACGATTACAGGGACAGTTCTATGAGTGACCCGGATGACTTCGAGGACGCGTACGAGGATTTGCTGAGCGGTACGCTTGACAAGGGTGAGTCCGAACTGATCGATGACGCACTGGAGGGCGGCACGAACTATGTGGCATGGGTCGTTGGCAAAAAGCTCTACAAGGGCAGCCTGTCGGTAGATGACGACGCTACCTGGGTTTCTGCCCTCAACAAGTCTTCAAACTCCCTGGATTACAATGACTCCGAGAATGAAAAAGTCCTTGTATTGCTGGAAAACGACGGCGCTGGCTCAGGCTGCACCGTCAAAATGACCAACGATACGCACAGCACCGAAACTGTTTCGGTTTCCAACAACAGTTTCAGCTACATTTGGCTGACCATCAAGAAGGATGCGGACTGGACATTCGATGTTTCAGGCACAAGCTACAGCTTCAGCAGGGAAGAAATCGACCTGGATGAGTATGACGGCTTTGTCCATGCGACCTTCACGGAGAGAAGATTCGAGTTTGACAAAGCGGACGACTAATTTCACCAAAAAATTCCGAAAAAGCACCCCCGGTTTTTTAGCCGGGGGGCTTTTATTTTCCGGTGGATTATGTTATACTTAACCTATTCCGCGCGAAAAAAACATTTTCCCGGCTGCCGGGTGTTTTTTCGTATTCAGAAATTCCTGTAGGGAGGTTTCCGTGAATATCCAAATCTTTGGCAAACAAAAATGCTTTGACACCCAAAAGGCCGAGCGCTGGTTCAAGGAACGCAGGATTCCGTATCAGCTGGTGCGCCTTGACAAATACCCCATGTCACGCGGCGAGTTCGACAGCGTCTGCCGCGCGCTGGGCGGGCTGGACGCGCTGATTGATACCGGCGCGCGCGATATCGCAAGCCTGCAATACCTCGCGCTTGAAGAGGACAAGATCGAAAAGCTGCTGGACAACCCGCGCCTGATGCGTACCCCGGTCGTCCGCAACGGCCGTCTCGCGACGGTCGGCTACTGCCCGGATACCTGGGCGGGGTGGCAGTGAGGGCGGGGCGCGCCGTTCGGCGCTTGCTGGCCCTCGCGGCGGTGCTGCTGGCTGTGTCGGCGGTCCCGGCAGGGGCGGCACAGTATACCGCGTTCCTGACGAATACCGGCCCGGTGAATGCCGATACTGGTTCCACCGCGCGCGGTGAGGCGACGATTGATTCCCGCTCCTATTCCTATCCGGACGGCTCGCGGCTGTCCATGCAGCGCCTGCGCACGGCTGCGGCGGGCGCTCCGGCGCAGGACCTCGGAAAAATGACCGTCAGCGGCAGCGAAGGGCTGGTGCGCTGGTATGACAGCGCGGAGGCGGCATGGCACGTGGTGCCTCTCAAGGCGGCAAGCTATCCGGCGGGGACCTATCATATTACCACCGACAAAGGCAGCGCGATTGTGGTGCCTTCCCAGACCTATCTGGACCACAGCAACGGTATGATTGAACATTTGCCCGCCTATGACGGCACGCTGGTGATCAGCGAAACCGAAGGCGGCTTCCTGCTGACGCTGAAAACGCCCGCGCTGCCTGCCAATGTACATGCCGAATGGTTCCTGCTGCGCTCAAGCGGGCAGCTGGTCGATTGGAACAACCCGGAATCCGCGCCAAAATGGGCGATTTATTCCTTCACCGGCGACAACCGCTGGTGCTTGAATGGGTATTATTACCTGTCCCCGAACAGCTATTACCCGTGGGGAGAACATTATTATAACAACCTGCCCGCGGCCTATATTGCCGGGCGCATGATGCGCGATAACGGCCAGCCCGCGTCTGCCATCCTGGGGCTGGCCATGATGGATGTGATGAGCGGGCAGCGCAACGAGGAGGGCTATCTGCCGTCGCTGGCGGGCAGCACCTGGCTGCGGGACGATTACGGAATCGAGCCGGGCTATTTTGACACGCGGTTCAATGTGGATTTCTCGATTGCGCAGATAAACGCGGTCGGGCGCTACGGAATCAACCAGTGGAAAACCGACCTGGTTCGCTTCGGGAACTATTTGTGCGGCTATAGTGAGCGGCACCACTTCGCCTCCAATAAGGATGGGCAGGAGGGCTGGCTGGTGCAGGACTACGCCCACAAGAACGGCGGCAAACCGACCCATTGCTCACTGAACCATCAGGCGGCGAGCGCAGTATTCCTTTACCGGCTGTCCGACCTGACGGGGGATAAGCGGTTCACGGCGACCGCCGAACTGATGGTGCGCGGCATTGAGAATACCGCGCTGCTGTGGCTCAAGCCGGACGGCGACCTCTATTATTCGTATATGCCGGACGGCAAATATGACCGGGACGACTACCCGTATTTGACCTATAATGATTTATTGGAGCTGCAAGGGTACGTTACGGCGTCACGCGGGACGGCAAGTGCCCCGCTGAATACGCTGCTGGAAAGCAAGCGGAAATGGATGGACGCGCACGGTGTGGCCGGTTATAACAAGTAATGTTTATACGGATTGTAATTATTATATTGTTTTATACAGGGTGTGGCTGTCCTTGCGATGGTCACACCTTACGATATCCTGGAAAAGCAACCCTCAATTCTACAAATTGTAGTATCAAAACGAAAAATTACATTTTGTATTTTCGGAGGCTTCCATGCTCTTTAATTCCATTGACTTCCTGCTGTTTTTTCCGCTGGTGACGGTGATCCATTTCCTGCTGCCGCACCGGGCGCGCTGGGCCTGGCTGCTGGTGACCAGCTATTTCTTCTACATGTGCTGGAACCCGAAATATGTGCTTCTGATTGCGCTGTCCACCCTGATTACCTGGTGCAGCGGCCTGCTGCTGGAAGCCGCTGGGCAAGTCGCTGATGCAAAGCGCCGGGAACGTCTGCGGCGGCTGTGGGTCGGCCTGAGCTTCGGGCTGAACCTGGCGATTTTGTTTTTCTTTAAGTATTTCGGATTCCTGATGGACAACCTGTCGGCGCTGGCGGGGCTGGCTGGCATCACCTTCCGGCAGCCCGCGTTTGATATTATTTTACCGGTCGGCATTTCGTTTTACAGCTTTCAGGCGCTCAGTTATACGATGGATGTCTACCGGGGCGAGCTGCCCGCCGAGCGTAACCTGTTCCGTTATGCGCTGTTTGTGTCCTTTTTCCCGCAGTTGGTGGCGGGGCCAATCGAGCGCTCGAAAAACCTGCTTTCACAGCTCTACGAGCGGCACGGCTTTGACCCCGACCGTGTGCGGAACGGGCTGCTGCTGATGCTGTGGGGCATGTTTGAAAAGGTGGTCGTTGCCGACCGCATTGCTTATCTGGTCACCCATGTGTTCGGCCATTACCAGGAGCTGCCCGGGATTGCGGCGGCGCTGGCAATGGTGCTGTTCCCGATTCAGGTTTACGGCGATTTTGCGGGGTATTCGGATATCGCGCGCGGCGCGGCGGAGGTGCTCGGCTTCCGGCTGATGGTCAATTTCCGGCAGCCGTTCTTTGCACGCTCGACACAGGATTTCTGGCGGCGGTGGCACATCTCGCTGTCATCGTGGTTCCGCGATTACCTTTATATCCCGCTGGGCGGCAGCAGGCGCGGCGCGGCGCGCAAGTATTGGAATATGTTTGTGGTGCAGCTGGCAAGCGGGCTATGGCACGGCGCGAACTGGACCTATGTCGTCTGGGGCGCGTTGAACGGCGTGTTCCAGCTGGCGGGCGCCATCCTCGCGCCCCTGCGGGAACGGGCGTGCAGGCTGCTGCATATCTCCCGTGAAAGCGCGCCGGTCAAGGTGCTCAGCATGGTTTTCGTATTCCTGCTGTTTGCGTTCTCAATGGTCTTTTTCCGCGCGCCGGGGCTGCGGACGGCGCTGTCGTTCTTCAAACGGATGCTGCTGCATTTCGAGCCGTTCGCGCTGCGCGGGGAAGCGCTCTACACCATCGGGCTTGCAAAACAGCATTTCCAGGTCTTGCAGTGGGCGCTGCTCCTGCTGCTGGGCGGGGACATGCTCAAGGAGCGGCTGGGCGAGGTGCGCCCGCACCTGACCCGCCTGCCGCTGCCGGTGCGCTGGACGGTGTACCTTGCGGGGCTGTTCCTCGTGCTGCTGTTCGGGATATACGGGCCGGGCTATTCCGAGTCGCAGTTTATCTATTTCCAGTTCTGAGGTGGCGACATGAAGAAAAATATCCGTTTTCTGATCTCCGCAGCCGCATTCCTGCTGGTGTTCGGGCTGCTGTTCGCGCCGCTGAAGGAGCTGGTTTGCCGCAAGTCGCTGACCGGCACCTGGGATATGACCAACAAAATCGGCGGCTTCTACAACGAGCCGGAGGATTCGTTTGAGGTGATGTATTTCGGCACGAGCCATGCCTACGCGGCGTTCTCCCCGCTGCGGATTTGGGAGAAAACCGGCGTGAAAAGCTATGTATTCGCGACCCAGCGCCAGCCGCTTTGGGCGACCTACGCCTACATGGTGGACGCACTGAAAACGCAGTCCCCGGCGCTGGCGGTGGTGGACTGCCGGGGCGCGCTCGAACCCTCCGAGGGACTTTATGACGACGGGGTGACGTATTCATTTATGGATGACCTCCCGTTTTCGTGGAACAAGGTGCGGCTCGCGTGGGTCTCGGCGGAGACGATGGAGGGGCGCGCCGAGCTGCTCTGCAACTTCGTCAAGTACCACGGGCGCTGGACGGATTTGACCGAAACCGACTACACGTTCGACCGGTCGGCGCTGCGCGACCCTTATCGGGGGTATGTTTTCCTGCCGGTGAAGGAGGAAGTCTTTCACCGCCCGGTCATTGAAGGGATTGCAGACAGCGCGCCGCTGGATGAGAAGAACGGCTATTGGCTGCGGAAAATCATCGAGCTGTGCCAAAAGCGCGGCGTCGGGCTGTGGCTGGTCAAAACCCCGTCCAACCTGGGCGCGGCGGAAAAAAAGCTGGTCAACACGGTCGAACGGATTGCGGCGGAGTATGGGGTACCCTTCGACGATTTCAATGAGCGCTATACCGAAATTGGCCTGTCGCCGGAGCTGTTCTTTGACGCGCACCACATGGACGCGCGCGGCGCGGCGAAATTTACCGATTTCTTTGTCACGGAGCTGGCCGCCCGTTACCCGGCGCTTGCTGCCGACCCGCAGGACGCCGCGTGGGCGGCGGACGCCGACGCATATGAGGCCGCCTTACAGGCGCTGGCGCAGCCCTGAACGAAAAAAACCGCTTTCACGAGCGGTTTTTTTCTGGCGTTTTTCGCCCTTGGCTGGTATGATGGTATCAGCGGGACGGGCGGGGCAGCCCGCCGCCCATTTAGAGGAGGTATTTTTGAAATGCTTGCGGATTACCATTTACATACAATTTTCAGCGACGATTCCGAAAACCCGATGGACAGCGCCGTCCGGCGCGCGATTGCGCTGGGGCTGGACGAGATCTGCTTCACCGAGCACATCGACTACGGCGTGAAAACCGACTTGAACTGCGATTGTGACGCTTACGGGGCCGAGCTGAACCGCTGCCGGGAACGGTACGCCGGGCAGATTACCATCCGGATGGGGATGGAGTTCGGGATGCAGACGCATACCATCCCCACCTTTCAGCAGACGTTTGACCGGTACCCGTTTGATTTCATCATCCTGTCGTGCCATCAGGTGGAGGACCGGGAGTTCTGGAAATATGAATTCCAGGAAGACAGGGCACAGGCGGAATATAACCGGCGTTATTATGAGGAGATTTTGAAGGTGATGCAGCAGTACCGGGATTACAGCGTATTGGGGCATCTGGATATGATCCGGCGCTACGATCCGGCGGGGGATTACCCCTTTGAGAAGGTGCGGGATCTGGTCGCGGAGATTCTACAAACAGTTATCGGGCAGGGAAAAGGCATCGAAGTGAATACGTCCTGTTATCGATACCGTCTGCCGGATTTGACGCCGGGGCGGGAAATCCTGCGATTGTACCGCGCGCTGGGCGGGGAAATCCTCACCATCGGTTCGGACGCGCATGACAACGCGTGGATTGGCTGCCAGCTGCGGGAAACACAGGCGGCGCTGCGGGAAATGGGTTTCCGCGCGGTTTATACCTACGAAGGGATGCAGCCGACGGCGCACCCGCTCGTTTAACGCCCCTTGCGGCGGGAGCGGAAATCCTCTTCCAGGTCCTTTTTCCAGTCGGCGGGAATCGGCGCGGCGGCGCGCACGCTGAACATGGTCTGGCTGACGGCCTCGTAGCAAAGCCCAGTGCCCCGGCTGTCGGCGTGGTAGTTGACCGCGCGGTCGGGCGCGATGCCGAGCTGGGCGGCGGTGCCGATGGCGTCGATATTCGCGCCCAGGAAGAGGAATTCCCAGCCAAAACGCTCCTTTTGGGTTTCGATCATCGCTTTGATATCCGGGAAACGGTATTCCTGGCTTGCGTTTTCGTGTCCGTCGGTGATGATGACGAAGAGCACCCTGCCGGCGCGCTCCTCCGGGCGGCTGTACCGCTGTACATTGATGATGTGGCTGATCGTCCTGCCGATTGCGTCGAGCAGGGCGGTCATGCCGCCGACCGCGTATTCCCCGGTGCTCATCGGCGGGACCTCGATCAGGCGGACCCGGTCGTGCAGCATTTGATAGCTGTCGCTGAAGGTCACAGTCGTCACGCGGACCTCGCCGGGTTCGCGCCGCTGCTCGAGCAGCAGATGGTTATAGCCGCCGATGGTATCGTCTATCAGGTTCGCCATGGAGCCGCTGCGGTCCAAAATAAATACCACTTCGCTACTTTTCATGATAAAAATCCTCCTGTTTTATTGTCTATAACAGGAGGATATCATATTTTAATGGGAAAGAGGTCGCCTGCCGGGCGACATTTTACGAGCCTGCCGGCTTCAGGTCGTAGGCGAACAGCGTTTGGTTGATTTCGTAAATATCATAGCGCCCCTTCCGGATGAAATATTCAAAAATCACATCGGATTTGCTGCTGTGGGAGAGCGCGTAGCCCGCCCGCCGCAGCAGGTCCGCGGTTTCGTCCAGGTCGAGCCGGAGCGCGATGGCCAGCGCCAGCACGGTCTGTTTGCTGGGGGTATAGCCGGGCTTGCGCAGTTTGGAGAATAATTTGCGGTCGATGTTGGCATGCTTGTAAACCTCCACATCGGTCATGCCCTTTTCGTCGATCAGCCGCAGGAGCGCGGCGGAAAAAGGCTTGTCCAGATTGGAGAGCACGTCGTCCAGGCTGGAGAGCGTGTCCCTCATCGAGAAGGGGGCCGCCATCGCGGGCGCTTCGAAATACGGCTGTTCGGCGCGGGTGCGGCTGAACTGGTGGGTTTCGACATAGTGGTTGTCGATGAAGGATTGCAGCTCCCCGAGCAGTTCCTTGCTCAGCAGGGCAGCGCCTCGGTCGAAAAGCACCAGGATAACCTCCATCTCATGGGTTTCCAGAAAGGCGCGGATGGTATCGACCGCGATGCGTAACGCTTCCCCCTTGGGGTATCCAAAGATACCCGCCGAAATCAGTGGGAAGGCAATCGAGGTGCAGCCGTTCTTTTCGGCAAGCAGCAGGCTGTTCCGATAACAGCTGCGGAGCTGCTCCGGCTCGTGCCGGCTGCCGCCCTGCCAGACGGGGCCTACGGTGTGGATGATATAGCGTGCGGGAAGCCGGAACCCTTTGGTAATGACCGCCTCGCCGGTCGGGCAGTGGCCGATGGCGCGGCAGGCGCGTTCCAGCTTGTCATAGCCCGCCGCCGCGAAAATCGCGCCGCAGACACCGCCGCCGGGCGCAAGGCCGCTGTTGGCCGCGTTGACAATGGCGTCGGCTGGGACGGTCGTGATATCGTTCCGGATGAATGTTAACGGCATAAAAGATAACTCCTTTATACAGGGGGGTGTTTGGGTGTCATTCGTCAGGCCGGACAGATTGCCGCGTGATTTGCAGGGAAGGGGCCTGCCCTCCCGTTTTCAAATCATGGCGGCTTTCACTCGCATCCGGTAAAAGCCCTTCTTCACGCGTATTGTAAGCGGTGATAAGCTGCTGTGCCATCCCCATTGCCGTTTCCCCGGATTTCAGTCGGAGCGATAAACAGGGGTTTGTTCCCATGCTCATGGTCAGGCGGTTGCGGAAGGGCTGCTTGCCGCAAAGCGCCGTCATGCGCTCGTAGTCCGGGTCGGCGAAGTTCAGCAGCAGCCGCCCGTCCTGCTGTTTGATTTCCATCACGCCAATGGCCGCCGCCTGCGACCGCAGCAGCGCAATGTCCAGCAGCGCGACCGCCTCCGGCGGCGGGTCCCCATAACGGTCGATCAGTTCGTCCAGGACATCGCTGCGCGTCGTGTCGCTACGGATGAGCGCAATGCGCCGGTACAGGTCGACCCGCTGCCCCGCGTCCGGGACGTAGCTTTCCGGCAGGTTTGCCGAGAGGGTCAGGTCCGCCGAGCATTCCACGCGGCGCGGGATGGGTTCGCCCTTTTCTTCCAGGACAGCCTCTTCCAGCAGCTTGAGATATAGGTCATAGCCGACGCTCATCATGTGCCCGGACTGCTCCGGCCCCAGGACATTGCCCGCGCCACGGATTTCCAGGTCGCGCATCGCAATTTTGAAGCCCGAACCGAATTCGGCGAATTCACGCACCGCGTTTAAGCGCTTCTGTGCGTCCTCGCTCAGCACCTTGCCGCGCCGGAAGGTCAGATAGGCCGACGCACGGCGGCTCGAACGTCCCACGCGCCCACGGATCTGGTGCAGCTGCGCCAGCCCCATATTATCCGCGTTTTCGATAATCAGGGTGTTGACGTTCGGGATGTCAATGCCGGTTTCAATAATGGTCGTGCAAACCAGGACATCAATTTCACCGTCGGTCATTTCCTTCATGACGGAAGCCAGCTGCCGCTGTCCCATCTTGCCGTGGGCAACCCCGATGCGCGCGTCGGGCAGCTCCCCCTGGAGGTGCGCCGCGACCGAATCGATGCTTTCCACAATATTGTGCAGATAGAACACCTGCCCGCCGCGCGCAAGCTCACGGCGCATCGCGTCGAGCAGCACCGGCTCGTTGTATTCGAGCACATAGGTCTGTACCGGGTGGCGGTTATGCGGCGGTTCCTCAATCGACGACATGTCCCGGATCCCCGACAACGCCATGTTCAGCGTGCGCGGGATGGGCGTCGCCGACAGCGTCAGCACGTCAACCTGTTTGCTCATCTGCTTCAGCTTCTCCTTGTGTGAGACGCCGAAGCGCTGCTCCTCGTCCACCACCAGCAGGCCGAGGTCGTGGAAACGCACCTTTTTGTTGAACAGCTTGTGCGTCCCGATGATAAGGTCGATCATGCCCGCGTTCAGCAGCTCGAAAATCTTCTTCTGCTCGGCAGCGGTCTTATAGCGCGACAGCAGCTCAATCCGGATAGGATATCCCCGGAAGCGTTCCTGTGAAGTCATATAATGCTGCCGCGCCAGTACGGTCGTCGGCGCAAGGATTGCCGCCTGTTTGCTCGCCAGCACGCATTTCATCACCGCCCGCAGCGCGACCTCGGTCTTGCCGAAGCCGACGTCGCCGCACAGCAGCCGGTCCATCGGGCGGTCGGATTCCATATCCCGTTTGATTTCCTGCACGCAGCGCAGCTGGTCGTCGGTCTCCTCATAGGGGAACGCCTGCTCGAATTCGCGCTGCCAGTCGTCGTCCGGCGGGAAGGCGTAGCCCTTCTGCCGCTCGCGCTCAGCGTACAGATGGATGAGTCCCGCCGCCAGGTCCTTGGCCGCCGCCTTGGCGCGGGAGCGCGCCTTTGTCCAGTCGGTGCCGCCCAGCTTGGTCAGGCGCACCTTTTCATGGTCGCCGCCGATATATTTCGAGATTAAGTCCAGGCTGGTTGCAGGCACGTACAGGAAGTCGGTGCCCGCAAAGGAAATCTTGATGAAATCGCGTTCCGCACCGTCTACCACCATGCGTTCCATGCCGATAAACCGCCCGATACCGTGCGATTCGTGTACCACAAGGTCGCCCGGCGTCAGGTCTGCGTAGCTCTTGACGCGGTCACGCCCGGAGCGCTTGCCGCGTGCCGAAGGCTTGTGCTTGGCGGCGCGCCCTTCGGTCAGGACGGTCAGCCCGAGTTCGGGGTATTCAAAGCCTGCGGAGAGATGGCCTTCCATAATCGAGATGCGCCCCGGCGCGGGCAGTCTATCGGAAACGCGCGCCGGGAAACCAGCGCCCTCGAGTACCTCCAGCATATTTTTGCACCGCAGCGCCGAGCCGCAGATCACAACGACCGAGCGGTTTTCCTTCAGATAGCCGTCGATATCGGCGCACAGCGCGTCCAACGAACCGCCAAAGGCGTTCATCTGGTTTGCCGTGAAATTCAGCAGCGTTTTCGGCTCCAGCTGCGGGGTGGTGTTGAGGAAGGTGTCCAGCCGCACGAGCGGG
>CAJUJQ010000061.1 GCA_910586575.1 uncultured Clostridia bacterium
ACTCCCTTTTTGTGTATATTTCGTGTATGAACGTTTTTGCGCAGATTGCTCTAGGAGCCTATCCCGCAATTAGACGTGCGCAGACTGCGCCGTCAGATTTTTCGTCAGGCGAAGCCGATTTCCCGCAGAAGTCCTGACGGATTTCAGGGGAAAGCGGCGCAGCATGACGGAAAAGATCAAGCAAGCTGTGTGCGGATAATTTCGGGATAGTCTCTGAATCAATGTAACGGCAAGGAGAAAGATCATGGCTTTTTTAACCGAAAGAAAGATATGGAACCCGTAAAGGAATTGACCGCGTATGTTTCCGGAAGCGTCATTCCGATTACAGAAGTAAACGACCCGGTTTTCTCATCGAAGTCCCTGGGGGATGGCATCGCCATCCGTCTGGAGGGGCAAACCATTACCGCCCCGTGCAGCGGGGAGATTTCCATGGCGGCAGACACCGGGCACGCCATCGGGATTACCGTGAACAACGGCGCGGAGCTTTTGCTGCATATCGGGATTGATACGGTTTCCATGAATGGGGAAGGGTTTCAGCTTCGGACCGAAGAGGGCAAAAAGGTAAAGCAGGGTGATCCGCTGCTGAAATTTGACAAAGCCCTGATTGAAGCAAAGGGATTTTCCGCAGACTGCATTCTGATCGTAACGAACAGCGACGACTTCCCGAACCTGAAATTTGCGTGCGGCGCGGCTGCGGCGCAAAACGAAACGGTTGTCTGTACCTTCTGAACGGCTGTCGCAGCCAAAAGAAAGGCTCCGCTTTGCGGCGGGGCCTTTTCCGATTGTGCCAGGAATATATGATTTTGCGTCTATGAAGGGTTCTGACGGAAAATACCGCTGCTATCCCGGATAATCATTTGTCCGGGAAGAATCTGCTGGACTGCATGGCTTGAGGGGTCCACAATTTTTCGGTGCAGCAATTCTACGGCCTGTTTTGACATTTGCTCGATATCTACCCGATAGGTAGTCAGCTGGGGACGGCAAAGGGAAGCGAACTTGTAATCATCATAACCGCACACGGCGACATCCTCCGGCACGCGGTACCCGGCCTGCTGAAGCGCAATCACCAGATTATAAGCGACCTCGTCACAGCTGCATAAAAAAGCATCCGGAATGGTTTCCGGCAGTGCCAGAGGAATAAACCTGCCGTCTTCCCCGCGATCCTCCAGCCGCCATAATTCCTGGGGAACCAGCCCCGCCCTGCGTATGGCCCATTGGTAGCCCAGGTAACGGTCCATGATGCTGGAGCTGGACAGGATGCTGCCAACAAAACCGATTTTTGTGCGGCCCTGACGAAGCAGATGCGAGGTCAGGGCAAACCCGCCGTCCGTGTTGTCGCTGAGGATGCAGTCGCGTGGTTTGCCGGGCAGGTGGAAATCCAACAGCAGGCAGGGCAGGCCGCTGCTCTCCGCCATTTGCACGTAACCTTCCTCTAAATTCCCCATGAAGAGGACACCATCCACCTTTTCCTCTGTAATCAGCGCAGGAAGCGTGGCAAACCGTTCCGCCTCAGAGGAGACGATTTCAATCAGGCAGGTCATGCCCAGAGAACGGCTGTCCAATACCAAAGAGCGATAGAGCTGCGTATAAAAAGCGTTTTCCGCAAAATAATGGTCTGCCACCAGCACGCCAATGTGAATATCTGTACTTTGCCGGGTGGGCGTCCGAACCCCGGTATATCCCATTTGACGGGCAAGCGCTACCACCTTCGCCCTGTTTTCTTCGCTGATACCGGGTTTCCCTGCCAACGCTTTTGATACAGAAACCACGCTGAGATTTAGTTTTTCCGCAATGTCCGCCATCCGGACTTGTTTGCTCATAATAAGGATACCCCCTGTTTTCGAGCATTCTATTTCTGATTATACTGCTTTGCGGGCCATCCGTCAACTAAAACAGGCTAAAAATGCTTAACAAACCGGGTTAAAACAGCATGTTTTTTCATTGCGGAAACAGCAAGCCGAAGCATTACCGCTTCGGCTTGCTGTGCTATATTCCATGCAGTGTAAGTTTTTCGCCGGAGCAGAGGAAGCGGCCCCACAATGACCGCGCGGCATCCAGGCCGGGCTGCTGTCCTTCGACCCAGCAGCCGCGGCAGCCCAGATACAGCCCTTCGCCGCAGGGGATGACCATATTTTCCCAATCCTCCGCACCTTCGGCAGGTTCGGAACCGTCCCGGTAGAGCAGCGCCCCCGAATATTGCTGGAACGCGGCGGGCTGGACGGTAAGGAACAATCCGCTTTGCCCGGTGGTCAAATCGGCTTCCAGCGCAAGCAGGCTGGCATATTCCTGTTCTCCATTCGTCATGCCGCGCCGATGCATTGCTTCTAAATCCAGGAGATATTGGCGGACTATAATGCAGATTTTACCGTCCCCGTTCTGATCCTCGCCGAATGGCGCAAGACCTTCCGCAACAGCGGCTTCCTGTTCCTGGGAAAGCGGATACGTCCCGACCCAGCCAATGGTGTAATCCGGATGTGGATTGCTGAGCGCCTGTGCCGCGAAATAAACGCCCAGCAGAAGGGCGGCGGCTGACACCGCGGCATAGATCCAATGATAATGCCACCAGTGCAGCAGCCGCTCCTGCGCGGTAAGGGTTTCCCGGACGTGCTTCTTTACACGTTCCGCTTCCGATAAATACGCCATGCGGATATCCTCCCTGTCCGGTCAGGACGGCTCTGTTTTTTCACGGTTCTCGATCTTTTTATAAACGGGCAGCATCAGCGCCGTCAGGCACAGTGCGCTCAATGCGCCGCCCGCTAACAGCCATGGCGGCAGGATATAAAAGAATGCCTCCGGATTTTTCCAAAGCAGCAGGGGCATCCACAGCGCGAGCGCAAAGGTTGCCAGCGCAATTCTGGGATTCGCCGCGCTGAGCAGCAGCCCGTCCGCAATGGCCTGCCTTGCGGTATAGCGGTAACGCGCCAGCAGCAGCATGGACATCCCTGCCGCTGCCAGCCAGAGGATGCACAGCGCCGCGCCAATCGCGAGGAAGATGCCGCCCGCGCGGCCCGCGGCGCGGATACCGATCAGCAGGTCGGCCAGTGAAACCGCACCGGACAGCAGGAGGATGAGCCATACGGCGGTCGCGGTTTTCCACCCATCACGGAACGCGTGAAAGAAGTCTGCGAACGTCCGATAATCCTCATCCGCAGCCATTTTGCGGGCAACGCTGAACAGCGCGGCTGTGGATGCGCCGATTGTGACAACCGGCAGGCAGCAGACAAGCCATACCAGATTCAGCAGGACAAGATCTCCCAGCTTTCCCATAATGATAAAAAAAGGATTGTCGATTTGCAGCTTTGCCATAAAAACACCTCTTTCATGTCCTTCGCGGACAGCGCTCCTGCGCGGAGTGCGCCAGAGGGCGCTGCCCTCTGGACTCCCGCAATTTTTTTTGAAAAAAAATTGAGTAAAAACTTTATCAGCGCCTGCGGGCGCGGGACGGGGGATTTGTTTAGACGAACAGGAAAAGGATGATTGCAGCGCCTGCCGCGCCTACGCCCCAGAACAGGCCGCGCAGCAGCCGGTAATACCACTCCGGAATTTCCCGCTTTACACCGGTCAGGAAAGCCAGTTGACGGCGGAAACGCTCCTCCGGCATACGCAGGACGCGCACCGCAAGCACGATACACAGGATACCGAAAACAAGTTCAGACATGAGCTGTCCCTTTCACTGTGCCGCAGTTAAAGAACCGGCTGGCAATCGGTACGGAACGGAACCGCCGGAAGCCCTGACGCGCCATACAGTCCCGCCGCGCCGTAGTTCGTCCATGCGTATCGGACGGTTTCCGGCACGGCAATGCCGTCCGACCAGACCACAACCGAATCCATCTGAATTTCCGCGTGGGCGGGGTGGTAAACGCCATCCGCGCCTGCCAACTCAAAGCCTTCCGGCCGACCGTTTTTAGCAGCCAGCTCTCCGGCGGTATCGGTAAACCGCAGGATCATCCGCGAACCATCCTTCTCCACCGCGCGAAGCCGGGGCGCGTCTGCTGCGACCGGTTCTCCGTAAACCTTTGCCAGCGCTTGAAGCGCCAGCCGGTATCCAACCGTCTGCTTGTCCAACGGATGGATGTTGTCGAACTCACCGCAGTCGGCAAGCACTGCAATGCCGGTATTCCGCACCGTGCGGCTGATTTTCCATTGCTGGTCACGCAGCGCCGCCCAGTGCTTGCTGTCCAGATGCGCCTCGTGCTCCTCCCGCGAACAGTACATTGGCAGCTGTACCAGAAGGAATGGAAGTTCCCAGTCGCCCCAATCACTGCGCCACTGGTCGATCAGCGCGAACAGCATGATACCATAATCGGCGTGCCGGGCTTCATCCTCCTCTCCCTGATAATAAAGGAAGCCGCGCAGCGCATAGGGGGCAACCCGCCGGACCATACATTCGTACAGCCCTGCCGGGCGGAACGGGGATTGGTTCCCGGCAGGCTGCGGCCACGGGCATACGCCGCATTCCCGGTTCAGGACTTCCCAGGTGGCCTCTGGGTCTTTCGCGCGGCGTGCCTGCACGCGGGTGTTCCAGGCTTCCCAGTCTGCGTTGTAGTCCTCCATTTCCCGCTGGTATTGCGCATCGGTCTTGTCCCCGACCAGCGCCGCGTAATGATCGATGTAACGCTGACCGGCGCGGCTCTGTTCCAGCTGGGCGCGGCTCATCCAGCAGCTGACAGAGGTACCGCCCCAATAACAGTCGATGATACCGATGGGAATCCGCTGGTTTTCCATCACCCTTCAGGCGAAAAAATATGCAGCCGCGCTCATACTGCCGCTGGTTTCAGGCGTGCAGACCTGCCAGCTGCTTTCCGATTCCATACGCGAGAGTTCCTCGTCCGGTACGGCGCGCTTTGGAACGTTGTAAAATCGGAGATTTGGGCAGCGGCTAGTCTCTGCCGCCTGTTTTCCGTTCCGGCAGTCGCACAGCGCCATTTCCATGTTGCTTTGCCCGCCCGCAAACCACACGTCGCCAATCATCACATCGTGGAGGGCCAGCTGCCCGGAATCCCCTCGGATTTCGAGCGTGTATGCACCGCCCGCCTCCTGTGCCGGAAGGAGGACGCGCCACTGACCGTCCGAACCGGCGGTTCCGGACACCGCCGCGCCGTTCAGAGACACCGCAACCGTCTCCCCCGGTTCCGCGCCGCCCCAAACCGGAATCGGCCTGTGCCGCTGAAGAACCATGTGGTCCGAAAATACGGCTGCTTTTGTCAGCATATCACTCGCCCTCCATCCGTTTCAGGAACGCAAGGTTCTTCGAGATCAACGCACAGCGCTGCTTGACGCAGTCTACGGAACGGAGCGCGTCGGAGGGCGTCCCGAATACATAATCCGTCAGCCGCTCCACCGTTGAGGTTGCCACGTGCAGCCGGGTATCGTCCGAAGCATAATAGATGTAGACTTCTCCGTTGTCCCGGACGATTGCGCCGTTGGTAAACACCACGTTGGAAACATCGCCGACGCGTTCCGGGCCGAGCGGGGCGATCAGATAGCCGCCCGGTTCCGCAATCACTTTCCACGGCTCACGGAGGTCGGTTGCAAACGCGTAAATGACGTACCGCAGCCCTGCCGCCGTATTGCGCACGCCGTGCGCGATGTGAATCCAGCCCTTCTCCGTTTTGAAGGGGACCGCCCCCGCGCCGTTTTTGCTTTCCGTAATGGTGTGATAGCGGCGGGGGCTGGTGATCCGTTCCTCGCCGATCACGGCATGGGTGATATCCTCGCACAGCCCGAAGCCGATGCCGCCGCCGGAGCCGGTGTCGATAAAATCATCCATCGGGCGGGTGTAAAAGGCGTATTTCCCATTCACGAATTCCGGCAGCAGGCAGACGTTGCGCTGCTGGGGCGAATGCAGGGTGGCAAGGTTCGGCAGCCGTTCCCAGGTTTGAAGATCCCTGGTGCGCACAATGCCTGCCGCCGCGACGGCAGAGGACAGGTCGCGGCTTTTCGGGTCATGGCTTTCCGAGCAGAACACGCCGTAAATCCAGCCGTCCGCATGCTTTGTAAGGCGCATATCATAAACGTTGGTTTCCTCCGGGCAGGTGTCGGGCAGCGGGACCGGGTAATCCCAGAAGCGGAAACCGTCTACACCGCTGCTGCTTTCGGCAACCGCGAAAAACGACTTGCGGTCATGGCCTTCCACGCGGGCAATCAGATAAAATTTCCCGTCCAGCTCCACTGCGCCCGCGTTAAAAGCCGCGTTCACGCCCAGCCGTTCCAGAAACAGCGGATTGGTTTCCGGGTCCAGGTCATAGCGCCAGAAAAGCGGCGCATGGTCCCGTGTCAGCACCGGATACTCCCAGCGGGTAAAAATGCCGTTGTAGAAATCCGTTGGGCGGTTCCTGCGGGAGAGCAGCGCTTCCTGCCGCTCCCGCTGCCGCAAATATTCAGCATGGTACATCCCATTTCCTCCTTATGATTTCCAGGCAGAGCCGCCCGTTGTGATAGGGGCATTTCCATGGGCTGACGATCGGCTTGCCCGTATGCGGCGCACCGTCCGCATCGACCGACCAGAACCACTCGCCGCCGGGCCGAGGATCGACCAGCTGCTTCCGGATAAAGCCCCAGATATCGACCGCCGCGTCGCGGAAAGCGGTACAGGAAGGCTCCTTTTGCCAGGCATTCAGGAATCCCAGCACTGCTTCGGCCTGTACCCACCAGACGCGCGTCGGGTCGTCCACGCCATTTTCGCATTCGTTCAGGATGGAATGCTTTTGATAGGCGCGTTCCAGAATGTGATGGGCAAGCGACTGGTTGATGGCCCCGATCTTCGCCGACAGCGCGGGGGAACCCAGCAGCCCGCAGCCCCAGTCAATCAGCCAGCTCGACTCGATGTCATGCCCATAGCTGTGCAGGTCAATCAGGCTGTTATAATGCAGGTCGAAAAAAACCTCCTGCCGCCGGAGCGCCGGATGAAAGATTTTGCCGCGGTAAATTTCCAGGATCAGGTGCATTGCTTTCCCGGCCCGCTCGTCCCCCGATGCCTGATACAGCCCCGCATAACCTTCAAAAACATGAAGCAGCGTATTCATGGTCCGTTCGGCAAGAACGCCGTTTTCGGAAAGCTTCTCATTGCTGGAAGGGCAAAACGCACGGTCAAACGCTTCCAGATAACCGTCCTGGTCGCGGCACTTCTCTTCCATCAGGGAAAAGAGACTCTGTGCAAGGGCAAGCGCTTCCGCGTCTCCGGACGCTTCATAATAGGCGGACAGCGCGTAAACGGCGAATGCCTGGTTATAGGTATGCTTGGTGTCATCGAGCGCCTTTCCCCGATGGTCAACGCTCCAGTATACGCCGCCGCAGGAAGGGTCGAGGCATTTTTCGGTGAGGAACCGGTAAGCATGACGCGCCAGTTCCAAACAATCCTTCCGCCCCAGCTCCTGTGCGCAGCGGGAGAAAAACCAGAGGATGCGGCTGTTCAGGATGCAGCCCTTTGCGGCGTGCCGGTCGATTTGCAGGTCGTACCCCATCTGGCCGTAAAACCCGCCGTATTCGTCATCGCGGAGGGCTGCCCAAAACGGGATCAGCTGGTTTTCCAGCATGTCCCGCGCCTGTTTCATCAGCATCAGGCCGCCCTCCTCAGCGCCGTCCGGCGGAGCGGTCCTCTGCGCTCGCGGCGTCATGCGCTTTGATATACGCGGCAAGGGTATCCACTTGGGTGAATGCAAGCCCTACATAGGTATCCGCCGCGCCGTAATAAATCGCAATACGTCCGGTTTCCGCATCCTGTAAGGTGGCGCAGGGGAAACAGACATTCGGCACAAAGCCGCGTTCTTCGTACCACTCCTCTGGTGTGATGAGAAAATCCGAACAGCGGTAAAGCACCCTGCTTGGTTCGTCGAGATCGAGGATTGCGCCGCCGATGCTGTATACAAAGCCGTTGCAGGTCCCCGTCACGCCGTGATAGATGAGCAGCCACCCCTCGCTGGTTTCAATGGGGGCCGCGCCGCCGCCGATTTTGACATTCTCCCACCACTCGTCCGATTTGCTCATGACGTGGCGGTGGCGCCCCCAGTATTCCAGGTCACGGCTTTCCGAGAGCCAGATGTCCCCGAAGGGCGTATGCCCGCTGTCGCTCGGACGGGAGAGCAGCAGGAACTTGCCGTTTACCCTCCTGGGGAAGAGGACGCCGTTGCGGTTAAACGGCAGGAATGGGTTCTCCAGCCGGGTAAAGGTTTTGAAATCCGTTGTTTTCGCCATGCCGAGGGTCGCGCCGAACGCATCCTGGCACCAGATGACATAGTAAACACCGTCAACCGCAATCAAACGCGGGTCATAGGCGTAGGGCGGCATGAACGGCTCCCCCTTTTCGTCTTTAAAAGGGATTTTTTCGGAATCGAACCGCCAATGCACCGCGTCATTGCTGTGCCCCAGGTAAATATAAGGGATGCCGTTGACCTGTTCGCCGCGGAATACGCCGATAAATTCCCCCTGATAAGGGATGACGGCGCTGTTAAAAATACGCGCGACTCCGGGCAGCGGGTTCCGGGGGATCACAGGGTTTTCCGTATAACGCCAGACGGGGGCGGTGCAGCCTTCGGGACGTTCCTGCCACGGGATGTTGGGCAGCGCGCTGCCGATAATTTTTACTTGTTGCATGATTCACATACCTGCCTGAATTCGATTTTGAGGATTAGACCTGTTCGGGAACCAGGGGGTGCTGGCTGTCGTGAGAATTTGTCGTCAGGATGGGACAATTTCCCGCGGGAATCCTGTCGGATTTCAAGGGGGAAGCGGCACATTCTGGCGGCGAAGGCTCGCGGCAGACGGTGCGCCAATGGTTTTCGAACGGGTCTATTGTCCGGCAGTCGGCGGCAAAAGCATCCGGCCGCCGGACGGAAAGAGAGATTATGAGAAGATGATAGAAAAGCAGTTTTCTTATTCCTTCACGCCGCCTGCGGCCAAGCCGCCGTAAATCTGCTTCTGGCAGATGATGAAAATCAGCAGCGCCGGGATAATGGTGATGATAACGCCTGCGCAGATGTAGTTATACTGGTTGCCCATCGGGCCGGTGAAGGTATACAGCGAGGTAGAAACGACCTGATATTTTGTTTTTGTCTGCAAATACAGGTTTGCCATGTAATACTCGTTGTAGGTGCTCACGCCTTTCAGGATCATGTTGGTCACAATCGCGGGCTTGAGCAGCGGGAGCAAAATGCGGAAGAACACGCCGAAGTAGGAGCAGCCGTCCAGTATGGCGGCTTCATCCAGGCTGGTTGACAGGTTTTCAAAGAACTGCAAAAAGATGTAGATGGAAATCACGTCGGTGCCAAGCATCAGGATAATATAGCCGTGCAGGGTATTCACCAGATGCAGGGAAGACATGATCTGATAGACTGTGACCTGTGAAGCGATGCCGGGGATCAGCGTTGCGACCATAAACAGGTTGCGTACAAGCCCGTTTCCCGGGAATTTGAACCGGTTGAGCACGAACGCCAGCATTGCGCTGATGATCACCGAACCAACCAGCACGCACACCAGGATGATAAAACTGTTGAAGAACGCAAGGCCCATATCGGCCTGCTTCCATGCTTCCGTGAAATTCTCAAAATACAGCCAGCTCCGCGGCATGGTCATGACGCTGGTTGACGCGTATTCCTCGCCGGTCTTGAAGGCGGTTACGATACACGAGATGATCGGCACAAGCGCAGCGAAGGACGCGAAAACCAGCAGCGCATATTTCAGGAACGTTGAAACATAGTGCCTGGGATGAGCAAAATTTGTCATGGTTGTCCCCCTCCTTTAGCCTTTCGCCTGTTTGGCCTGTTTCTGCGATTTTTTATAGGCCTTCAGCGCTTTTTTGCTCATGTTGGCATCGCCGTCATCCAGCAGGGATGCAACTCACTTCTGGAACAGGGTTGCAAGTACGATAATGCCCAGCAGCACGATTGCCATCGCGCAGGCAAGGCCGACCTTCTGGTTTGCGTGCGCAAGGCGGTTCATCAGGACGAAGTAAGTACTGGTGCCGAACGCGCCGTCTGTGATAACATAGGGCGCTTCAAACGCGGAGAGCGCACCGGTGACCGAAAGAATCAGGTTCAGTACGACAATTGTTTTGATCGACGGCAGGATAATATACAGGAACTTCTGGAAGGGGGAACACCCGTCGATTTCCGCAGCCTCATACATGCTCGCGTCAACCGACATGATCGCGCCGATAAACAGCACCATATTCTGCCCCATGTAGCGCCAGACCGAGGAGGCCATCAGCATCCAGTTATTGATGCGGGTGCCGGAGAGCCAGTAGGGCAGGCTTTCCAGGTCAAAGCCGATGAAACCGAGCAGGGAATCCAGCACAAAGCCGCGGGTAAAGAAAAACTTGAAAATGAAGCCGACGGAAATACCGCAGATCAGATAGGGGAAGAAAATGCAGCCTTTGAAGATGCCGCCGCCCTTGACCGGAAAGCTCAAAATCGTCGCGAACAGCAGCGCCATCGCCATCTGCACGACGGAACCGACCATATAGTACAGGCTCAGCCTGAGGGCGGCAAAGCAGTCGTCTCGGGCGAATACATCAATATAATTTTGCAGGCCGACAAAGGTGCGTTTGCCGATATAGCGCATATCGTACAGGCTGAACTGCACCATTTTGAACAGCGGCAGATAGGTAAACAGGAACAGGAGCAGCAGCGGCAGGATCATGAACAGCACCGTGATAATGGTCTGCTGCCCGCGGATGCTTTTGCAGTATTGGGAAAAGGTTTTTTTGCGCTTCTGCGCCGGCGGGGGAGGGGTACGGGTTGCGGTTGGAGTTGCCATCTTGTTTTACCTCCCTTTTTTGATTCCCCTGCCGCCCTGCGGCAGGCAGGGGACAGGCTTGCGGTTTATGACAGTGCGCCGTAGGTGTTCTGCGCGTTTGTCCATGCGGCGTTCCACTCGTCCATATTGTCGTCCAGCGTCTTGCTGCCGTCCAGCGCCGATTCAATCAGCCGCTGGTGCTTGGAGTAGTCGCTGTTCAGCGTCAGCTCAGAGCCGTTGGAGATTTGTGTCTGTAAATCCTCTTCCCCCTCAAGGCCGTCGTTATTGACAACGAATGTGACCTCGTTTTCTTCGAACGCGGCCAGCACATCCGGGATCGGGCCGCCTTTGACCGTTGGCAAACCGCCCTGCTTAAAGGAATAGTCGGAGCTTTCGGTCAGCCACTTGATATACAGCATGGAAGCGATCTTCTCATCGTCTGAAGAATTGATGTTGACCGCGTAGCAGTAATCGGCTCAGGCGGTTGCGTATTGTTTGCCGTTTACCGTGATCGGGAATGACATATAGCCGATGTCTTTCGGGTTCGGGCCGGCCTCCTGGCACTGGGATACTGCCCAGGAACCGAGCACCATGCAGCCGATTTCGCCGGTGTTAATGCGGTTTTTACTGCTTTCCCAGTCGGAGGTAACCGGGTCGTCCTCGACAAGGCCGCGCTTGACCGCTTCATACATGACATAATACACGGCATAGGGACCGGTCATATCGCCTCGGTCGGAGAAGGGGTTTTCCTCGTGTACCATGACCTGGTTGGCGTAATCCGGGTCGCCGGTCGCGCTGCCAGAGATGTAAGCATCCCATGCCGCCAGCGTCCAGCCCGCCGCGAAGTTTGTGTACAGCGGGGTCGCGTCGGTGTTGTCCTTGATTTTCTGGAGCGCGTCCAGAAATTCGTCCGGGGTTTTCGGGATTTCCGTGATACCGGCCTGCTCGAATATCTTTTTGTTGTAAATGATGCCCTGCGCATTGCCCATCGACGGGATGCCGTACACCTGATCCTGGAAGGATTTCTCGGTCAGGAAGTCATAGGTCTGTTCCAGCGTCGTTTTGCTGCCAAGCGGCTGGAAATACGCCTCGAAATCGCTCTTTTGAAGCGAGGGCGGGATCATGCAGATGTCGCCCCAGTCACCGGCAGTCATGCGGGTGGTTGCGTTGCTGTCGTAGTTGGTCGAGCCTTCGTAGGTGACGGTGATGTTGGGGTAGAGCTTATTGAACTCCGTCACGTAGCTCTGGAAATCTTTGTTGACCAGGTCGGTACGGTTGGTAAACACCTGGATTTCAGCGGCCAGGTCGGTGTAATCCTTACCGACGGTCAGCTGGTCGATGGTCGGTCCGTCGTAACTGCTGCCTCCCCCTCCGCCTCCACAGGCGGACAGCGAAACTGCCATGCTTGCGGCAAGCACGCCGCTCAAAAGTTTTTTGACATTCATGGTTTTTCCTCCTTTGTTAATAAAACAACGCTACAAAACGTTAAGCTAATTATAAAGCTAATCTGGGTAAAAAGCGAGATAAATTTAGCAATATTTTGGCGGTTTGTACGATTTTTAATATTTTTCTCCCTGTTGCATAAAATTTATCTGGTCATTTCGTTCAATATAACAACAAAAATAACGCAGCTTTTTTGTTGACAAGCCTAACACGGAAATGCTAATATTTAATCAGCTAAAATTAAATATTAGCTTAATTTAGGTTGGGAGGATTTTTTATGGATTCCTTGAATCTGTTCGAGCAATGGAAATCGCAGGCATCAGAAGATCCTGCACTTCTCCATGAGCTGGAAGCGCTCGACCCTGAGCGGGACCGTTCCGCCATTGACGACCGCTTTTATCGGGAGCTGGAATTTGGCACCGGTGGTTTACGGGGCATTCTTGGCGCGGGTACAAACCGTATGAATATTTATGTCATCCGCCGGGCCACACAGGGACTTTGCGGCTGGCTGCGCTGCGCCGGGCTTCCCCAGTCGGCTGCCATTGGGTATGACAGCCGGATAAACAGCGAACGGTTCGCCCGTGAAGCCGCCCGCGTGCTTGCCGCAAACGGTATCACAGCCTGGCTCTACCCCCGTCTCGAACCGACGCCCGCGCTCAGTTGGGCAGTCCGCTATTTGGGCTGTGGCGCGGGTATCTGTATCACGGCCAGTCACAACCCCGCCGCCTACAACGGCTACAAGGTTTATGGAAGCGATGGATGCCAGATTACGCCGGAGGCCGCCGCAGCCGTACTCGATAAAATGCAGGGGGTCGACCCGTTCGAGGTGCCCGCCGTATCGTTTGAGGAGGGGATTTCCAGCGGGAAGATCCGCATGATTGGCGAGGACTGCCTGGAAGCGTTCCTGGATGCGGTGCAGGCGCAGAGTGTTGCAGGCGGCAGCGTATCCGGGCTGAAAATTGTGTATACGCCATTGAATGGTTCCGGGCTGGAATGTGTTACAAAAATCCTGCGGCGTATCGGGGTTACGGATATCACGGTCGTGCCCGAGCAGGAACACCCGGACGGCAATTTCCCTACCTGCCCTTATCCCAATCCTGAAATTCGGGAAGCAATGGAATGCGGCTTGGCACTTTGCAGGAAAGTACATCCGGATCTGCTGCTCGGCACAGACCCGGACTGTGACCGCATGGGCGCTGCCGTTCCGGATGGCGATGGCTATACGTTGATATCTGGCAACGAAATGGGCGTGCTGCTGTTGGATTACGTCTGCCGCAGACGGATTGAAAACGGCACGATGCCGGAACGCCCGGTTGCAGTTACAACGATTGTTTCCACCGGTATGGCGGATGCGGTCGCCGCCAAATATGGGGTGGAGCTGCGCCGCGTGCTGACCGGTTTTAAATTCATCGGCGAGCAGATTGGCATTCTGGAGCGCAATGGTGAAATGGAACGGTACATTATGGGGTTTGAAGAAAGCTACGGCTATCCTTCCGGCGGACATGTGCGTGACAAGGATGCGGTCAACGCCTCCATGCTTGCCTGCGAGATGGCCGCATGGTACCGTGAAAGAAATATGACGCTTGCCGATGCAATTCGGGCGCTGTACGCAGAATTCGGCTGCTGCCATAATATGTTGGAAAGTTTTACCTTTGAGGGCGCGGAGGGAATGTCAAAAATGCAGTCCATTATGACGGGACTGCGGAACGCCGCTCCCCAACAGATCGGTGGACAGACCGTCACCGGCAGGGCCGACTACCTGACCGGCGAAGGGGCAACAGGCGATCTTCCGCGCAGCGACGTGCTGGAATTCCGGCTGGAGCATGGCAAGGTGATTGTGCGTCCGTCCGGCACGGAGCCGAAACTGAAAATTTATCTGTCAGCCAGCGCGGAAACAATGGCACAGGCAGAAGCGGCAAATCAGCTTGTCCTTCAGGAATTGCGCAGCGGCTGGCTGCGTTGAGCAGACAGGCGGGAGGAGCGGTACATTGACCAGGGATTTTGTCTGGGGCGCGGCAACCAGCGCCTATCAAATCGAAGGGGCCTATGACGAAGACGGAAAAGGCCGGAATGTTTGGGACATTTATACGCATGAGCCGGGGCATATCTTCGGGGGACACAACGGGGATATTGCGTGCGATCACTATCACAGGTTCCGTGAGGACGTTTCACTGATGAAGGAAATCGGGCTGAACGCGTATCGTTTTTCGGTTTCCTGGGCGCGGCTGCTGCCGGAAGGTACGGGAAAAGTCAACGAAGCAGGCGTACAGTTTTACAGCGAATTGATTGACGCGCTGTTGGAAAACGGGATCACACCGTATATCACCCTTCATCATTGGGATATGCCCTATGCGCTCTGCAAACGCGGCGGCTGGATGAACCCGGAAAGCCCGGAATGGCTTGCGGCGCTCGCAAAGCTGGCGGCAGAGCGGTTCAGTGACCGGGTCGCGCACTTTTTTACGCTGAATGAACCGCAGTGTTTTGTCGGGCTGGGCTATCTGACCGGCGTCCACGCGCCCGGATTGAAATGTCCGCTGCGGGATACCTTTGAAATGGCGCATAACGCCTTAAAAGCGCATGGGCGTGCGGTGCAGACGCTTCGCCTGTATGGGAAACAGCCGCTTGAAATCGGTTATGCGCCGACCTGCTCGGCGGCTTATCCGGAAACGGAAAGGCCGGAGGATGTGGAAGCGGCGCGCCGGGCCATGTTCGCGCTGCCGGAGGACGACCGAAACTGGGCATGGAATGTTTCCTGGTGGTCCGATCCCGTATTGCTGGGGCGGTATCCGGAGGAAGGGCTGGAACGCTACGCGCCCTATCTGCCAAAAATCACAGAAGCGGATTTGAAGCTGATTTCGGAACCGATTGATGTATATGCGCAGAATATTTATAATGGCCGCTGTGTTCGTATGGGAATTGACGGACAGCCGGAGTGGGTGGAGCGCTATGCGGGATTCCCCAGGACGTCGAACGGCTGGCCTGTCACGCCTGAAGTCCTGTACTGGGGTCCGAAATTCCTGTATGAGCGTTATAAAAAGCCGTTCTATATCACAGAAAACGGCATGGCATGTCACGATGTAGTTTCTCTGGACGGCAGGGTACATGACCCGAACCGGATTGACTTCCTCGCACGGTATCTGCGGGAATTAAAAAAAGCAGCGGCGGAAATTGATCTGCGCGGCTTCTTCCAGTGGTCCTTGATGGATAATTTTGAGTGGAAAAAAGGCTATTCGGAGCGATTTGGATTGATTTTTGTGGATTATCGAACGCAGAAACGCATTTTGAAGGATTCTGCGGAATGGTATCGTGAAGTGATCCAAACGGACGGCAAAAATTTGTGAGAAACACCGTGGGAGGAAATCAGGATGCAGTATATAACGATTCCGGAGGCTGCGATCCTTTGGCATACTGTGCCTCAAAGGGTGCGCCGGGGCTGCGAGACGCATCAGATCAGCGGGGCAGTTCGATTTGGCCGCAGTTGGCTGATTCCGGAAAATACATCGCTGCCGCAAGATGTGTTTGATAAGAATTATGGACTGGGAGTGAACTGGGAAACGCAGTATCCGGTTCGCCTGCGGGCAAATAATGGAGTGTGATAAAATGAGCATTTTAAAGCTGAAGCCGAGCTGTAAAGATTATCTTTGGGGCGGGCATCGACTGGCAGAGGAATATGGCAAGGAAGATATTGGCGGGATTTTGGCGGAGAGCTGGGAATTGTCCTGCCACCCGGACGGGCCGTCCCGGATCGAAAACGGCGCGTATGCGGGGAATACCTTACAGGAGTATATCGACCGGCAGGGAAAAGAAGTTCTTGGCATTCATTGCAGGCGGTTCCGTGATTTCCCGATTCTGATTAAATTCATCGACGCAAAGGACAATTTATCCATCCAGGTGCATCCGGACAACGGATATGCGCTGCAAAACGAAGGGCAGTATGGCAAAACCGAAATGTGGTATGTAATGGATGCCGGGGAAAACGCGTTTCTGTACTATGGTTTCAAGCGGGAGATCAGTAAGGAGGAATTTGCGCAGCGCATTCAGGAGGATACCCTGCTGGAAGTGCTGAACGCCGTTCCGGTGCAAAAGGGCGACGTGCTGTTTATCGAAGCGGGTACGATTCACGCCATCGGAAAGGATATCCTGATTGCGGAGATCCAGCAGAATTCAAACGTAACCTATCGTGTCTACGATTACGGCAGGGTCGGGAAAGATGGGAAAAAACGCGATTTACATATCGAGAAGGCGCTGGCTGTCACAAACCGCGTTCCGATTCTTCGGGATAAAAGCAGCTATCCCCATGTAGCGGACTGCGACTATTTCACAGTTGACCGCCTGAGCTTGGACGGCAGCGTCATGAAAAGAATGGAGGGCTTCGTAGCAGAAGAATCCTTTGCAAGCATCCTGTTTTTGAGCGGAAAAGGTACCATTTCAAGCGACGAGGAAACGTTATCCTTCCGAAAGGGAGACAGTTTCTTTATCCCTGCGGGAAGCGGAAGCTACCGCATTGAAGGCATCTGCGACGCGCTGATTACAACGATCCGGGATAAGGCCGGACAGGTTCGCATTGGCATTGATATTGGCGGTACAGATGTCAAAATCGGCTTGGTGGATGTACATCATAAGTTGATTGCGTCTTCTATAATACCGACACAGGCGGAACGTCCGGCGCAAGAGCTTATTACAGAAATAGGGGAACAGACAAAGGCGCTGCTCTCCAGGCAGTGCATTGCACTGGAGCAGTGTATGGGCGCTGGTGTCGGTGTTCCCGGTACGGTCGACCGGAAAGCGGGGACGGTCATGTATTCTAATAATCTGCGGTGGGAAAACGTTCCGCTGGCAGAAATGTTGGGCAGATTCCTCCCAATTCCCATCCAAATTGCGAATGACGCAGACTGCGCGGCGCTTGGAGAAGCCGTTGCGGGTACAGGGCTTGGGTATCAGAATCTTGTTATGGTCACACTTGGTACCGGTGTCGGCGGCGGCGTGATCATGAACCACCGGGTTGTCGATGGCAGTGAATTGGGACACATGGTCATTGTAGAGAACGGTGAACCGTGCACCTGTGGCAGACGCGGCTGCCTGGAAGCGTATGCTTCTGCAACAGCTCTTGTGCGGGATGCAAAACGCGCGACTGGCGAGGATATGCTGCCAGAAGACATTTTTGCAGCGGCATCCGCCGGGAATCTTGCTCTGAAAGAGGTTGTGGATACCTATATTCGCAGGCTCGGAGTGGGCATTGTTAATATGATCAATATTTTCCGTCCGCAAATCGTTTTGTTAGGCGGCGGCATTTCCCAACAGGGGAATGCACTGCTCGACCCGATTTGGGAAATTGTGCGAACCTCATGTTTTGGCGGAGAAAAAAGCAGTCTTCCGGAATTGGCGGTTGCCACATTGGAAAACAAGGCTGGGATGATTGGTGCTGCGGCACTCATTTATGATGCCTTTCAGTGGAATGAAAATGAACCCTGATGGTTGAAAAAATCTTCTTTATATCAGCGCTTCTCTTCGACACTTATCAAGTTTACATGATAGGCGCTGAAAAAGGGATGAGCCAAAATTCAAGAAAATGGATTAGATGTCCTGCTTGCGGCAATAAAACTCGGATAAAGGTGCGGTGCGATACCGTGCTTTACAGATTTCCTTTGTTTTGTCCGAAGTGCAGGCAGGAAAATCTGATAAATGTGGAACAATTACAAATTACTGTTGTAAAAGAGCGGAAAAGTCTGTATAATGGTGTAAAATAAAAAAAGCCAAAGTGCGAAGCATCAGGTAT
>CAJUJQ010000062.1 GCA_910586575.1 uncultured Clostridia bacterium
CCATGTTCACGATCTTTTTCATAGGGGGTGGTCTGAATCCCTGGAACCATTATATCCATCCCCCATATGTGAATTTGATACCGGTAAAAATCCGGTGATCCATCCATCTCGTTTCCTGGAAAAAGGCCTTCCGGAAAAGTGTGTAATTACTTTTTTCAGGAAAGAGCTTGACCAGTTTGTTGCGGAAAATCATCTCCCTGTCATTCGTTATCTGAACTCAGAAGTGTTTGATATCCCTGTTTATGAATTTGTAAATGGTGCGGATAGGCTTTGTATCACAATGGCATTTTGCGGGGCACCCGGCGCGGCTGTAACGCTTGAAGAATTACACGCTATGGGCTGTGAAAAGTTTATCATCTGTGGGGGCGCGGGCGCATTGACAAAGGACAGTAAAGTGGGGGAAATTATCGTCCCAGTCTCTGCGGTCAGGGATGAAGGAACATCTTATCACTATTTAGAACCGTCCCGCGAAATCGAATGCCATAAAGGGGCTGTTGATATGGCTGTTTCGTGCTTGAAACAAATGGGGATTCCATTTACAACCGGAAAAACATGGTCAACCGACGCCATATACAGAGAAACCCCCGACATGATTGAAACCCGGCGAAGCGAGGGCTGTATCACGGTAGAAATGGAAGCGGCTGCTTTTTTTGCGGTATCGCAATATTATAACATTCCGCTCGCCCAGCTATTATATGCCGGTGATGATGTAAGCGGCGAGGTGTGGGACTCTCGGAATTGGAACACACAGAAGAATATTCGATATCATTTAATTTCCACCGCAATGGAAATCGTTCAGAAATTGTAATGATGTGAACAGAACAAATTTAACTGCATGACTTTTGCGGGAGGAATATTTTATGCCGTTTACATTTTGTACCCCGACCCTATTCGGGCTGGAGGGGCTGGTCGCCGACGAGCTTCGGTTCCATGGGAAGCTCAGTGACGTAACCGCCGAAAACGGGCGGGTACTTTTCACCGGCGATGCCCGGACACTTGCGTGGGCAAACCTGAACCTTCGGTGCGCCGAGCGTGTACTGCTCCGGCTCACGGAGTTCCCGGCCACCGATTTCGACGCGCTTTTCGAGGGCGTCAAGGCTGTCCCCTGGGAAGAATTCCTTTCCAAAGACGCGGCCTTCCCGGTCAAGGGGCATTCGTTGAATTCCGCGCTGCACTCCGTCCCAGACTGCCAGAAAATCATCAAAAAGGCGATTGTCAGCCGTTTAAGCACGAAATACGGCATCAGCTGGTTTGAAGAAACCGGCGCGAAAATGCAGGTGCAGTTTTCCATTATGCATGACCGCGTAGAAATTTTCCTGGACACCAGCGGCGCGGGGCTGCACAAACGCGGTTACCGCGCCAACGCCAACGCCGCCCCCCTGCGCGAAACCCTCGCCGCAGCGATGGTGAAGGTTGCGCGCTGGCGCGGCCGTGAGCCGCTTTACGACCCATTCTGCGGCTCGGGCACGATTGCGATTGAGGCGGCGCTGATTGCGCAGAAGCGCGCTCCCGGCCTGCTCCGCTCCTTTGACAGTGAAAAATGGCCGCTCATAGACGCCGCCGTCTGGCGCAGTGTACGGGAGGAGGCCCTGTCCCAGATTGACCCGCAGCCCTTCCCCATCCTTGCCACGGATATTGACCCGGCCTGTGTCACGCTGGCGCAGGAAAACGCCTGCAAGGCCGGGGTCGCGCAGTCCGTTTCTGTCGAGCAGCGCGACGCGCTCACCCTGGATTTTAGCAGTCTCACCGGCACTCTGCTTGCAAACCCGCCCTACGGGGAACGGCTGCTGGATATCGAGTCGGCGCGGGCGCTCTGCCGGCAGTACGGCGCGGCGGCGGGCCGCTCCCCGCTCAAGCAGTATATTCTTACCTCAGACGTGGAATTTGAGCGCTGTTTTGGCTTTGCCGCCGACAAGAAACGCAAGCTTTACAATGGGATGCTGCGCTGTGATCTGTATATGTATTTTAAGGATGCATCGGCGCGCCGCCCGTTGCCCCGGGTTCCGTCCACACCCTCCGGGAAAAGTAAAGGATTTGTGAACGATGCGAAAAACAAAGAAATCCGGAGAAAACAGAAGAAATAACCAGTATGAGATATCTATCCCAAGGCCAAGCGATTTTCCCGCGAAAAATGCCGAAAAAATCGGAAAAAATTTTCTTGTGTTTTTATCTTTGATGATGTATCATAATAGTAAATTAGCACTCAGGCATTTCGAGTGCTAACCCTGAACATGTATTCTAAAATCTTAGGAGGAATAGATCATGAAACTCAAACCCCTTTCCGACCGTGTCGTCATTAAAATGGTCGAGGCGGAGGAGACCACCGCTTCCGGCATCATCCTCGCAGGCTCCGCGAAGGAAAAGCCGCAGGTAGCGGAAGTCCTCGCGGTCGGCCCCGGCGGCGTTGTTGACGGCAAGGAAGTCGTTATGCAGGTGAAGCCCGGCGACAAGATCATCACCAGCAAATATTCCGGCACCGAGGTCAAGATTGACGGCGAAGAGCTGATTGTTGTCCGTCAGGGCGATATTCTCGCGGTTGTCGAGTAACTGAAAACACTATTATCAAGTATATCGGAGGAATGCAATCATGGCTAAACAGATTTTGTTCGGCGAGGACGCCCGCAAGGCGCTCCAGCGCGGTATTGACCAGCTCGCCGACACCGTAAAGGTTACCATTGGTCCCAAGGGCCGCAACGTTGTGCTCGACAAGAAGTACGGCGCACCGCTGATTACCAACGACGGCGTGACCATCGCCAAGGACATCGAGCTGGACGACCCGTTTGAAAACATGGGCGCGCAGCTGGTCAAGGAAGTTGCAACCAAGACCAACGACGCCGCGGGCGACGGCACCACCACCGCTACCCTGCTCGCACAGGCGTTTGTCCGTGAGGGCCTCAAGAACCTTGCCGCAGGCGCAAACCCGATGGTTATGCGCAAGGGCATGAGCAAGGCGGTTGATACCGCAGTCAAGACTATCGCGACCAACTCCCAGAAGGTCAACGGTACCCAGGATATCGCGCGCGTCGCGGCTGTTTCTTCGAGTGATGAAGAAATCGGCAAGCTGATTGCGGAAGCGATGGAGAAGGTTTCCACCGACGGCGTGATCACCGTTGAGGAATCCAAGACCGCCGAGACCTATTCCGAGGTTGTAGAAGGCATGCAGTTCGACCGCGGCTATGTGACCCCCTATATGGTCACTGACACGGAAAAGATGGAAGCCGACTTGGACGACTGCCTCATCCTGATTACCGACAAGAAAATTTCCGTCATTGCTGACCTGCTCCCCATTCTGGAACAGATCGTCAAGATGGGCCGCAAGCTGCTCATCATCGCGGAGGATATCGAAGGCGAAGCGCTCTCCACCCTGATTGTCAACCGTCTGCGCGGCACCTTCACCTGTGTTGCGGTGAAGGCTCCCGGCTTCGGCGACCGCCGCAAGGAAATGCTTCAGGATATCGCGATCCTGACCGGCGGCACGGTAATTTCCGAGGATATCGGCATTGAGCTGAAGGATGCTACCATGGAGATGCTCGGCCAGGCGCGTCAGGTCAAGGTCAACAAGGAGACCTCCACCATCGTTGACGGTGCGGGCGACTCCGAGGCCATCAAGGCACGCATCAACACCATCCGCAACGCAATCGAGCACACCACCTCTGATTTCGACCGCGAGAAGCTCCAGGAGCGTCTTGCCAAGCTGGCGGGCGGCGTTGCCGTCATCAAGGTTGGCGCGGCGACCGAGGTCGAGATGAAGGAAATGAAGCTGCGTATTGAGGACGCGCTCAACGCGACCCGTGCGGCTGTTGAGGAAGGCATCGTTGCAGGCGGCGGCGTTTCCTATGTCAACGCCATCGGCGAGGTTGCCAAGCTCGTGGATCTGGTAGACGGCGACGAAAAGACCGGCGTCCAGATTATCATGCGCGGCTTGGAAGAGCCTGTCCGCCAGATCGCGGCAAACGCGGGCGTAGACGGCTCGGTTGTACTCGACAAGATTGTTTCTTCCGGCAAGGTCGGCTTTGGCTTCGACGCTTATAAGGAAGAATATGTAAACATGATTGACGCGGGTATCGTAGACCCGACCAAGGTCAACCGCTTCGCGCTTCAGAACGCGGCTTCCATCGCTTCGATGGTACTGACCACCGAGTCCATCGTTTCCGACAAGAAGGAACCCACCCCTCCGATGCCTGCTGCGCCTGATATGGGCGGCATGGGCGGTATGTATTGATAACGCCTACCGGCAATGAATAATAGAGGCCGGCATGCACGATTGAGTGTGTGTCGGCCTTTTTCTCAAAAAAGAGAGTGGCAGGACAACCCGCCACCCCCGAACTACCTGACAGAAACAGCGTACCGTTCCCGCCCGCAAACCATCAATTTTCCATCTCTTCCATCATAGCGTCAATCATAACGGCATATCCGCGCGTCGGGTCATTGACAAGCACGTGGGTCACAGCCCCAACCAGCTTGCCGTCCTGGAGCAGCGGGCTGCCGCTCATCCCCTGGACGATGCCGCCGGTCGCGTCGAGCAGCCGTTCATCAGTCACGCGCACCATCATTGAGCGCCCATAGGCATCCTGGTCATCGAAAATCTTTGTGATTTCGACCGCATAGCGCTCCACGTCCTGCCCAGAAACGTTGGACAAAATTTCCGCTTCTCCAAGGCTGATTTCATTGGCGTGCGCAACAGGCACGGTTTCCAGCGAATCATAATACGCAGGGTCGGTAAACTGCCCAAAAATGCCGGTTTCGGTGTTTTCGCGCACGGTGCCGACCTCATGCGCGGGGTTAAAGTCGCCTTGCAGCGCGCCGGGGTCACCGGCTTCGCCGCGCTGGACACCTCCGACCGAGGATTCCATCAGCCCGCCGCTGCCGAGCGGAATGAGCACGCCGGTATCGGCGTCACAAATGCCGTGGCCGAGCGAGCCATAGTCGCCGGTGGCCGGGTCAACGTAGGTGACGGTACCAATCCCGGCGATAGAGTCGCGGGCAATAATACCGATCCGATAAACGCCGTCACGGTCGCGGGCGGGCACAACGGTAACCTCACGGGTCTGCCCCTCCTGTTCACACTGCAATATCAAGGGCTGGCCGCCGGACAGGGAAACCGCCTTTTGCAGCGCGTCGTTTGAGGGGATTGCCTCCCCACCGATTTTGCGGATGAGATCCCCTTCCCGAACCCCGGCGGACTGGGCAGGGCTAACGGTGCCTTCAGTAGTTTCGACGCTGGTCAGCTTGGTCACGAGCACACAATCGGAGGTCATCCGGATACCGACAGTGCGTCCCATCGGGATTACTTCTTCGGCGGCGGCAGCGCCGACGGACAAGGAAGCTGCCAGCCACAACGCAAGAAAAAACCTTCGCAAATTCTCACCTCCCGCATTTACTATGCCCGCCGCCCTTTCATTTCAAAGCTGAAAACCTTTGTTATCCCCGCAAGTATCTGCCGCTCATGGAAAACGGCCGTCCGCTGCGGGGCGGCATTGGCGCTTGTAATTTCCGGCCAAATGCCGTATAATAGACCTGTACTTTCAGATCCAAAACGGAGGGATGACGATGCGGGTAGCGGTGATAGGCTCCCGGACGGTAGACGAACGTTTTTTCGGTCAGCTCTGCCTGCTGATGCCGCGCGGCGCAACCGAAATTGTTTCCGGCGGGGCAAAGGGCGCGGATGCGCTCGGCAAGCGCTACGCGCAGGAAAACGGGTTAAAATACACAGAATTTGCGCCGGACTATGCGCGGTACCAGCGCCGCGCGCCGCTGATGCGCAATGTGGAAATCGCGGAATATTCTGATTACGTGATCGCTTTATGGGACGGCAAATCGCGCGGCACGGCGCACGCCATCAACGCCTGTATCAAGTCATACACCGAGGTACGGGTCGTCATGTGCAGGTAAACCGTGGCTCAGGAGAACCGCCTCCCTTCAATCAAATCGCTGTAACTGGGGTTTGGCAGGCCGAAGCCGCCGCCGATCTCAATCAGCTGCCCGGTGGTATAGGAGGATTCGTCGCTGGCGAGGTAAACAACCGCCGCCGCGATTTCCTGCGGGGTACCCATCCGGCCGAGCGGGGTGTGCCGCAGGAAAATTTTGCTGTATTCCGGGGAAAGGTTCTGTTTTACCGAATCGGTTTCGGTCATGCCGGGCAAAATAGCGTTGCAGCGGATTCGGCTGCGGGCGCACTGCACAGCAATATCCTTGGTCAGAAAGTTGACGGCAGCCTTGGAAACGCCATACCCTACACGCGCAAGGTCCGGATAACGCCCGCCGACCGAGGAAATATTGATGATGCTGCCGCCGCCCGATGCGCGCATCGGTTCAATGGCCGCCTGGCTGGTCAGGTAAACGCTGGCAAGGTTTCGACGAAGAATGCACATAAAATCATCAAAAGAAGTGTGCTCCAAATCCTGGTCATGCGCGGGATCGCCGATACCGAAATTGTTGACCAATACGTCAATGCGCCCCTCTTCGGTCGCGGCCAGCTCCACCACGCCCGAAAGCGTTTCCTCCCGGTTCACATCCATATAGACGGACTTTACCCACATGCCTTTGCTGGTGAGGGCCTGCGCCAGTTCGCCGCCGCGCTGCTGGTCACGCACCGCCATATAAACGATTGCTCCTTCCCGCGCGCACGCCTGTACAATTTCCCAGCCAATGCCGCGGGTCGAGGCAGTTACAAGAATCACTTTATTTTCCAGCCGCATAATACCGCTCCCTTACAATGAAATCAGGCTTATCTTGCGCGGCAGCAAAACATTTATACCGTCCCGCCATTTCCAAAATACTGAATTTGAATTAAAAATCAACAAAATTGGTTGACAACTGCTCCGCATATCCGATATAATAAAGGAAACGCGCCCGCACGAAGCGGGCGGCAGAGGGCCGAAGCCCTTATAAAGATCAACGCACCATTTTTTCAGATAAAGTATGTTCAGAAGGCATACGGCTTTCCCGACGGAAGGCCCTATGCCTTTTTGCGTCTGAAACGAATTTTTACGAAAGGACTGCTCCATGTGAAATACCCCCTTCTGACGGTGCTGGCGCTGCTCGCCTGCCTCACTGCCTGCGGCGGAACACCTGCCGAGAATCCCGACAACACCGCCGCCGACACTTCCGAAACCCTGATTTATGCCAGCGGGGATTACACCCGCATCAACCCGGCAATGGACGAGCACGGCGAAATCAACCTGCTGCTGTTCAACGGGCTGACCGCGCACGACGGCGAAAACCGGATTGTCCCTGCCCTCGCGAAAAGCTGGACATTCGATGCCGGCTCCTGCACTTATACATTCCAATTAGAGGAGGGCGTCACCTGGCATGACGGCGAACCTTTCACCGCCGATGATGTCAAATTCACCATCGAAGTAATTATGGCACCGGAAAACAGCTCCGAAAACGCGCCCAACTATGAGGATGTGCGGGAAATTACCGTCCCCAACCCTTATACGGTTTCTTTTCGGCTGGCTGCGCCCAACGCCGCGTTCCTGGACTATATGTCCATCCCCGTGCTGCCCAAGCATCTGCTGGAAGGGGAAAATATGCAGGAATCGGCATTTTTCCGCGCTCCAATCGGCACAGGCCCGTACCGTCTGACGCGCTGGGACGAAGCGCAGGCGATTACGCTCGAAAAGAACCCGGACTATTTCAAGGGTGAGCCAAAGATTGACACGGTGGTTTTCAAAATCGTGACCGACGACAACGCCCGCGCCTTGCAAATGCGCGCCGGGGAGCTTGACCTGGCGCTGTTGACGCCCCGGGACGCGGAGTCCTTCGTGGAAACGGACGGCTATACGGTCCATCGCATGACGACCTCGGATTACCGGGGCATCCTGTTCAACTTCCGCAGCGATTACTGGACGGCAAACCGCGATATTATCCCGGCTATCTGCTATAGCCTTGACCGGCAGGCGATTCTGGATACCGTGGTGTTAGGGCACGGTATAACCGCCTACAGCCCACTTCAGCGGAATGTTTACAACGACGAAACCGTCGAGCACTATGACTACAACCCCGAAAAGGCGCGGCAGCTTCTGGAAGCGGCGGGCTGCACCTTGGGCGAAAACGGCTATTACGAGCGCGGCGGCGCGGAAATCGGCTTCGTGCTCAGCGTCGGCGCGGGCGACCAGGTCAGGCTGGATATGGCGCAGGCCGCAGCCCAGCAGCTGTGTGCCGTCGGCATCCACTGCTCGGTTGAAGTCCCCGCGCAGGTCGATTGGACGGGGCAGATGGCTTATTTAATCGGCTGGGGCAGCCCCTTCGACGCGGACGACCATACTTATAAGGTATTTGGCACGGGCAAGGGCGCAAACTACTCGGCATACTCCAACGCCGAGGTTGACCGGTATTTGCTGGAAGCGCGCCAGACCGACGACCCCGCCAGGCGCGCGGCTGCCTACGCAGGCTTCCAGCAAGCGCTGGCGGCAGACCCCGCGTTCGCCTTCCTGTGCTATATTGACGCGGATTACGTGGCAAAATCCACCCTGCGCGGCATTTCCGCAGATACCGTGATGGGGCACCACGGCGTGGGAATCTTCTGGAATATCTGTGACTGGACGATAGAATAGGTGGCACATGGCAGCACTTTTGGAACTGAAGAACCTTTCTGTCAGCTTTGACGCCGCGCAGGGCGAATTGCAGGCTGTCCGCGAGGTCAGCCTGACGCTGCACCCCGGCGAGGTGCTTGCGCTGGTGGGCGAATCCGGCTGCGGCAAAACTGTGCTGTGCCGGTCGGTGATGGGGCTGCTGCCCGCAAACGCACGAATCAAAGGCGGCAGCATCCTCTTAAACAGCGTGGATATCACCCATTACCGCCCGCACGAACTGGAACGGCTGCGCGGACGCGTGCTTTCCATGGCGCTCCAGGACCCGCTTTCAGCGCTCAACCCGACTATCCCCGTCGGGGAACAAATCGCGGAAGCCATCCCAAAGCAGGAACGGAGCGTCCGCCGCGTAGTGGAGCTGATGGAGCTTGTCGGCATTCCCGAGCCGGAGCAGCGCCGCAGATGGTATCCGCACCAGTTTTCCGGCGGGATGCGCCAGCGCTGCGTGCTGGCCGCCGCCCTTGCCGCCGCGCCGCAAATCCTGTTCGCGGACGAGCCGACGACGGCGCTGGATGTTACCATTCAGGCGCAAATCTTAGACCTTCTGCGCACATTCTCCCGCACGCTTCCGACCGCCTGCCTGCTGGTGTCGCACGACCTGGGCGCGGTCGCGCGCGCCGCTGACCGGGTTGCGGTCATGTACGCCGGAAAAATCGTGGAGACCGGCACGGCGGAGGAAATCTTCTCCGAACCGCGCCACCCATACACCCAGGGGCTGCTGCGTTCGCTGCCGTCGCTCGCGCGGCGCGGGAAACCGCTGTACACCATCCCCGGCATGCCGCCCCCGCTGACCCGGCTGCCCCCGGGCGACGCTTTTGCCTGCCGGAACGAACACGCGATGCAAATCGACTATGAACAAATGCCGCCCATGTTCCCGGTCAGCGAAACGCACGCGGCGGCAACCTGGCTGCTCGACCCGCGCGCGCCCACCATGCCGCCGCCCAGCGGGGCGCAGGCCACCGACCTCCCTGCCCCGCCGCATCCTCGGAAAGAGGAGCTTTTGCTCGACGTGCGGGGGCTTTCCTGTGAGTACCGCCCCCGGCGGCGCACGGTAGTCAGGGCGCTGGACAACCTCTCGTTTCGGCTGTACCGGGGCGAAATTTTCGGGCTGGTGGGCGAATCCGGCTCGGGCAAATCGACCGCGGCGCGCTGCGTCATGAACATTTGCCGCCCCTCCGCAGGGTATATCCGGTATCAGGGAATTGACATTTGCAGCCCCAGGGAATTTCGCCTGAACCGTAAATTGCTGCAAACCTCCCGCCAGCTGATTTTTCAGGATTCCGCCTCCAGCCTGGACGGCAAAATGACCGTCGCCGATCTGATTGCCGAGCCGATGAAGCTGCATCGCATCCGCCCCCCGCGCGGCAGCCTGCGGCAGGAAGCCGCCTTTCAGCTGCATTATGTCGGGCTGGACGAATCTTGTTTGGACCAGTACCCGGCGGAGCTGTCCGGCGGGCAGCGGCAGCGGGTGGCGGTGGCGCGGGCGCTGTGCATGGAGCCTGACCTGCTGGTTGCCGACGAGCCGGTTGCTTCTCTGGACGTCTCCATTCAGGCGCAGATGATGAACCTTTTTCGCCATTTGCGCGCCGAGCACGGCGTTTCCATCCTGTTTATCGCGCATGACCTGTCAATCGTCCGTTACCTGTGTGACCGGGTGGGGGTGCTGTATCGCGGCAGGCTGGTTGAATGTGCCCCGACCGAAGCGCTCTTTTCCGCCCCGGCACATCCGTATACCCAGGCGCTGCTGTCCGCTGTTCCCATCCCCGACCCGGCGCGCGAACGCGGCAGGCGGCTTCTACCGCTCGTGGAAACCAGTTTGTCGGGCACGCTCTCCGAAATCGCGCCGGAACACTTTGTCCTGAAAGGGGATGCCCTATGACACACCGCAATTTCTGGCTTTCCTGCGGGCAAAAGCTGCTTGTTTTCCTGCTGAGCATTTTCGTGCTGTCCGCCGCCGTGTTCTATGCTGCGCGGCTGTCCCCCGGTGACCCGCTTGTTTCCTACTACGGCGGCCGCGCGGAGAAAATGACCCCCGAGGAACGCAGCCGCGCAGAAGAACGGCTCGGCCTGCATGACGCTGTCCACGTGCAGTATCTCCGCTGGCTGAGGGACGCGGCGCATGGTGAATTCGGTGTTTCCTACAAGTATAAAACCGATGTTTTAAAAGTCATCTGGGGACGCTTTCCCAACACCCTGATACTGGGCGGCGCCAGCTTTGCGCTGATTTTTACCCTTGCGCTGGGGCTGGGTATCCTGTGCGTCTGGTACGAGGGGCGCTGGCTGGACCGTTTGATTTGCCGCGCCGGTACGGTGGTCAGCTGCGTCCCCGAGTTCTGGCTGTCACTGGTGCTGATCCTGGTGTTTTCGGTCTGGCTGCGCTGGCTCCCCAGCAGCGGCGCGTATACTGTCGGCAGGGAGTACGATTTGTCCGACCGGATATTGCACTTGCTGCTGCCGGTAACGGTTGCAACTGCGGGCCATCTGTGGTATTATGCCTATATGGTGCGCAGCCGGCTGCTCGATGAGCTGTGCGCCGGGTACGTCCTGTTCGCCGAGGCGAAAGGCTTAGCTAAGCGAACCGTTTTGTTCCGTCACTGCCTGCGAAACGTCCTCCCGTCCTATCTCAGCATGATGGCGGTCTCGGTGCCGCATATTTTGGGCGGTACGTATATCATCGAAGCGGTGTTTTCCTATCCGGGATTGGGCACATTGGCATATGAAAGCGCCCGCTGGAAGGATTATAACCTGTTAATGGTACTGTGCCTGTTTACGGGTATTGCCGTGATTTTTTGCGGAATGCTGGCGCAGATCCTCAATGAGCGCATTGACCCGCGTATACGGGAGGCGCTGCCGCCGCAGGAACGGAAGGAGAACGGGCATGGATAAACGGTTTACCATTGTGGGCATCCGCCCCGCGCCGCTGCCCGCCGAGCCACCCAAATCACGGCTGAGACTTCCACCCCTCCCGGCAGTGGTACTGGCAATCATCGTGCTGGGCTGCCTGTGCTGTGACTTTTTTCTTCCTAAAGACCCGGCTTATCTGGATTTATACCACGCAAACACCGCCCCCAACGCGGAGTTCTGGTTTGGAACCGATACCATGGGGCGTGATATTTTCTCGATGATTTGGCACGGCGGGCGGTTATCGCTGCTGATTGGCTTCCTTTCGACCTTCATTTCCACCGCGATCGCGGTCCTGTTTGGCACGGCAGGCGGCATAGCGCCCGGATGGCTGGACAAGCTGCTCACGCGGGTGGCAGAGGTTTTCCTCAGCGTCCCAAGCCTGCTGCTGGTGATTTTTTTACAGGCCATCCTGGGACATGCAGGCGTATTGAGCCTTTCTATTGCCATTGGCGTAACCGGCTGGATGGGCATTGCGAAGGTTGTCCGCACCGAGGTGCGGCGGCTGCGCGAGAGCGAGTTTATCCTTGCGGCGCGCTGCATGGGCGGCGGCTTTTTTCACAACCTTTGGGTGCATTTCCTGCCGAACATCTTCCCTTCCATCCTGTTTATGGTCGTAATGAATATTCGCGGCGCGATTGCGGCGGAATCAACGCTGAGTTTTCTGGGGCTTGGCCTGCCGCTGGAAATCATTTCGTGGGGCAGCATGCTCTCCCTTGCCGAGCGCGGCCTGCTTTCAGGCGCGTGGTGGATGGTTCTCATTCCCGGCGCGTTCCTGGTGATAACGCTGCTTTGCATTACCGAGCTGGGCGAACAGCTCCGCCAAACCGCTGACCGCCAATGAATACAGAATCAAAAACTTTCAGTTATCGACAGATATGGAGATTCCCATGGATTTACAACAATTTTTTGCGGAAAACCCCCGTCTGGCAATCGCCTTTTCAGGTGGTGTCGATTCCGCTTACCTGTTATATGCCGCACTGCAACATGGCGCGGAAGCGCGCGCATACTATGTTAAATCGCCGTTCCAGCCGCAGTTTGAGCTGGACGACGCACGCCGCCTCGCGGGGGAGCTGGGCGCGGAACTGACCGTCCTGCCGCTTGATATCCTCACCGACGCGGCTGTTACAGCCAACCCGCCTAACCGCTGCTATCATTGCAAGAAACGTATCTTTTCCACCATCCTGCAAGCGGCTTCCGTGGACAGCTTCCGTGTGCTGGCGGACGGCACGAACGCTTCCGACGAAGCGAGCGGCCGCCCCGGTATGCGGGCGCTGGCCGAACTGTCCGTCCGCTCCCCGCTGCGTGAGTGCGGGCTGACCAAGGACGAAATCCGGAAGCTTTCCAGACGGGCAGGGCTGTTTACCTGGAACAAGCCTGCCTATGCCTGTCTTGCCACGCGCATTCCCTCCGGCGAGCCGATTACCGCTGAAAAACTGCAAAAAACCGAAGCCGCCGAGCGGACGCTTTCCGCCTTTGGGCTAGCTGATTTCCGGGTGCGCCTGACGGGCGGTGCGGCAAAAATTCAGGTTCGGGCAGAACAGCTTCCCCTTGTGCTGTCCCAACGAGAAGCCATCATAAACGCATTGAAGCCATACTATCAGGCCGTCCTGCTCGATTTGGAGGTGCGCGGATGAACAACGAAGCCAAACGGATTTTAGAGGCGGTGCAGTCCGGCGGCATGACGGTGGACGACGCTTTATTAAAGCTCAAAACAGCGCCCTTTGAAGATATCGGCTATGCCAAGGTAGACCTGCACCGCAAGATACGGCAGGGCGCCGCCGAGGTGATCTACGGCGCGGGCAAAGCCCCGGAACAGATCAACGGCATTTTGGAAGTCATGCTTTCTAATGGGCAAAGCACCGTACTGATTACCCGCCTGAGCGCGGAAACCGCCGCCGTTGTCGGCGCGGTGCATCCGCTCGATTATCACGCGGGCGCGCGGGTGGGCATCGTCGGCACACTGCCTGAGCCGGACGGGCTTGGCACGGTCGTCATTGCCACCGGCGGCACAAGCGATATCCCGGTTGCCGAAGAGGCGGCGCTGACCGCGCAGGCACTGGGCAGCAAAGTACAGCGGTTATATGACGTAGGCGTCGCCGGACTACACCGGACGCTTGCTCATATGGACGAGATTATGAGCGCAAGCGTGATTGTCGCCATCGCCGGGATGGAAGGGGCGCTTGCCAGCGTGCTCGGCGGCCTTGCCGACTGCCCGGTCATTGCCGTCCCGACCAGCGTCGGCTATGGCGCATCCTTTCACGGGCTTTCCGCGCTGCTTTCGATGCTGAATTCCTGCGCCAGCGGCGTCTCGGTTGTCAATATCGATAACGGCTTCGGCGCGGGCTATCTTGCCAATATGATAAACCATATGGAGGGGAAAACATGAAAACCTTATATTTAGACTGCGGCATGGGCGCGGCGGGTGATATGCTGACCGCTGCGCTGATTGAGCTTTTGCCTGACCCGGACGCGTTTTTGCAGAAACTGAACGGGCTGCGCCTTCCAGGCACTGCCTTCGAGCGGGAACGCGCCGTAAAATGCGGCATTACCGGCACGCATATTTCGGTAAAAATCCACGGTGAAGAGGAGTGCGCAGACGGGCACAGCCACGGTCACGCGCATGAGCATGACCACGGGCACCAGCATGAACACGACCACGAGCACCAGCATGAACATCACCATGACCACCACATGCACCACCACAGCGGCCTCCCTGACATTGCGCACATCGTTGCCGCACTGGATATCCCGGAAAAGGTAAAAGCAGACATTCTTGCCGTTTATCGCCTGATTGCAGAGGCGGAAAGCCGCGTTCACGGCGTACCGATGACAGAAATCCACTTTCACGAGGTGGGCACGCTGGATGCCGTCGCCGATGTCACCGCCGTCTGTCTGCTGATGGACGCCCTTGCACCGGATGAAGTCATTGTCTCTCCGGTGCACGTCGGCAGCGGACAGGTACACTGCGCGCACGGGATTTTACCCGTCCCCGCCCCGGCAACCGCATTCCTGCTGCGGGATGTGCCGATTTATGGCGGCAGCATCCGGGGCGAGCTGTGCACGCCGACCGGCGCGGCGCTGCTCCGGCACTTTGCAACGCGTTTCGGGGACATGCCAATCCTCCGCCCGCAGGCCATCGGTTACGGCATGGGACGAAAGGATTTTGAAGCGGCAAACTGCGTCCGGGCGGTGCTGGGCGAGACCAAAGACCGCTCCGACACGATTACCGAGCTATCCTGTAATGTAGATGATATGACAGCCGAAGATCTGGGATTTGCCATTGAGCTGCTGCTGGAAAACGGCGCGCGGGATGCCTATGCCATTCCAATCTGTATGAAAAAATCCCGTCCCGGCAACATCCTCTGTGTGATTTGCGCTGAGCGGGAGAAAGAAGCGCTGACTGCCCTGATTTTCAAGCACACCACCACCATCGGCGTGCGGGAAACGGTCATGCGGCGGCATATCCTGTCCAGGGAAATTGAAACCCTGCAGACCGAATACGGCGCGGTGCGGCGCAAGGTCTCCACGGGCTGCGGCGTACGCCGTGAAAAATACGAATTTGACGACCTGGCCCACATTGCGAAGGCGCAAAACCTCAGCCTTGCCGAGGTTCGGGAGCTGCTCAAAGGATAAAAAAACCGGGAAGCTGCTCCACAAAGGGAATCCTTCCCGGTTTTCGATATTTATTCGCCGGTATCGGCGTTTTCATCCGCAGCACCCTCCTCGGGGGAAGCTACCCCTCCGTTTACTTCCGGCGTGCTGCCCTCCGGCTGTACCGCTGCCGTCTCCAGCGGCGGGGACGCCTCCTTCCTGGCAGCTTCCTTTTTATCGGATTTCTTGGAATCGCTGACACGCCGCACCGGCACGGTAACCATCGCATCCGGGTCTATAAACGCGTCCGCGCCAAAGGTCCCGTCCGTAAACCGGTCCTGCAAACCGATCTGTGTCAGGCCGCTTTTCCTGCGCTGGTAGGAATACACCATGGCAGGCTCGTCCTCCGCATGGAACGGCACGACCCAGGAAAGCGAAAGCATCGCAACAGTGGGAACTCGCTTTGTTACCTCCGCAGCATATTCGCGGCTATATTTATCGAGCGCTTTTTCGGTCGAAAAGCGGCCCTCTTTCCCGCTCCAGGTAAGCTCAAGATCGGCATAATAGCCCACCGAACCGTCCGAAACGCCTTTTGACAGGGAAATACTGCTCACCGAGGCAGAAGGAATCTTTCCCGCGATTTTCACCAGCCGTTCCGTGGACTCCTCCTCCGAAAGCTCAAGGCTGCACGCGCTGAACAATAACAGGAAAGCCAACAAAAAAAGAACTCTTTTGATCTTTTCCGCCTCCTTTCTCACGGTTGTAATTAATAATAGCGAATCCCTGCGCCCGCATCAATGGGCTGGTCAAAAATTCCAGCCGCTTCTTATCTGCCGCAGGGCGGGCGCATGAAAAAAGCAGGGTCAAACGCCCTGCCTTTTTGATTTGGATTAAAGCGCAGCCTTCGCCTTTTCAGCGAGCGCGGAGAATGCGGCCTTGTCGTTGACCGCGAGGTCGGCGAGCATCTTGCGGTTGATTTCGATGCCAGCTTTCTTGAGGCCGTTCATGAAACGGCTGTAGTTGATACCGCAGGCCTTGGCCTGGGCGGAAATGCGGGTAATCCACAGGCGGCGGAAGTCACGTTTCTTCGCCTTGCGGCCGATATAAGCGTACTTCAGGGACTTCATAACCGCCTGGTTGGCAGTTCTAAAATGTGTGGATTTCGCGCCGAAATAGCCCTTTGCGCGCTTCAAAATCTTCTTTCTTCTTTTGCGCGTCATCATCGCGCCCTTAACTCTTGCCATTTTACTGCAATCCTCCTGAAATTGAAGTCAAAAATTACACAGCTTTATGCATACGGGATGAGACGCTTGATCTCTGCAACGTTGGTAACATCCGCATAGCCTTCCTTGCGCAGATGGCGCAGGCGCTTGGTGTTCTTCTTGGTCAGGATGTGGCGGCGGCCGACGTGCGCGCGCTTAATCTTGCCGCTTTTGGTTACCTTAAAGCGTTTCTTTGCACCGGTGTGCGTTTTGATCTTGGGCATAGCTGAAACTCCTCTCGCGCCCCGGTAGGACGGGGCATGGTATTTTTACTTTTCTTTTTTGGGGGCTAAAAACATATGCATTTGCCGTCCCTCCAGCTTGGGCTGTTTCTCGACTGTGCTGCACTCGGCGCACAGCTCCGCAAAGCGGCGCAGAAGATCGAGACCAAGCGAAGAATGGGTGACCTCACGGCCGCGAAAGCGGACAGAGACCTTGACCTTGTCGCCGCCCTTCAGGAACCGGCACGCGTGCCCAACCTTGACCTTCAGGTCCCCCACGTCGATATTGGGCGTCAGGCGGATCTCCTTGATTTCCACCACGCGCTGGTTTTTCCGCGCTTCCTTTTCGCGCTTGGCCTGCTCGAAGCGATACTTGCCGTAGTCCATAATGCGGCACACCGGCGGCTGGGCCTGCGGTGCGATCTTCACCAGGTCCATCCCCTTGCGGACAGCGATTTCCATCGCTTCCTTGGACGAGACAATCCCCAGCTGTTCCCCGGTATCCGAAATGAGGCGAACCTCTTTGTCACGGATATCTTCATTGATCTGATGTTCCATACTGCTAATGCGAAAGCACCTCCCAAATGGATTATTTGTAATAGAAATTGAAAAAGGACGGGTCAACCGTCCGTCCAATCAGCCGCATCCCAAACCACACTGCGCGCAGGCGCACCAACAGTGCTAAGGGGATGCACTTGATAAACCCGTTCGCGGCTGCTGCGGGTGAGGACGGAGATCCTACTTTTTTGTTCTTATTTAGTATAGCACCCCGTCCCCGCCCTGTCAAGGAAAATTTTTCGATTTGACAAACATTTTATCTGTCGTTAAAACGGCCGCCCATTTTTTCACAGCATTCCGTCATCAAAACAAAAAATAATGAACATATTTCATTGGTTCTAGAACATTTATAGTGGTTCAGTTCTCAAGGGGTTTCATGGTCAAACCCGTGTCGGAGTTGGACTATGAAAAAGAGTTAGGGCAATACCGCACAATGAGGTTTGCCTAAAAATAAGACATCCTCAACTGATAA
>CAJUJQ010000063.1 GCA_910586575.1 uncultured Clostridia bacterium
CCTGCGAAAATCCCGCTCCAAGCCCAAGTCCGCTTTCTAACTGGATGGAGCACTACATATTTTCTGTGAAGGCCGCGGCTTAATGGTCAAAACCGTCCAGCAGCCCCAGCAGCCGGGCACGGTACACCGCAATAATCGTCTTGCCGTCGCAAAGCTCACCCGCCGCAATCCGGCGTTCCACTTCCTTAATCGGCAGCCGTACCACCTCGACAAATTCGCCCTCGTCCGGCTCAGATTCTCCCGGCACCAGGTCAAGCGCGCAGTAGGTATACAGCACCTCGGTCAAAAAGCCGGGGGACGGATAGCTCTTCCCCATCGCGACCATGCGCCCGGCCTCGAAGCCGGTCTCCTCTTTCAGTTCGCGCACCGCGCAGCCGGAAGGGTCCTCGTCCGGGCCGTGGTCGAGCTTGCCCGCCGGGATTTCGAGCAGGGTTTTGCCAAAGGGGTAGCGGAACTGGCGGACAAGGATAATCTCGCCTTCCCGTGTTACCGGCAGCACGCCGACCCCGCCGAGGTGCTCGCACACCTCTCGGTAGCATTCGGTCCCATCCGGCAGCAGCGCGGTATCCGTGCGGCATTTCATAATTTTCCCTTCAAAGTGGTATTGCTGTGTCAGCGTCTTTTCCGTAAAATCCATGATGCTCCTCCTTCTTTGAAGCTGCATATTTCCATCCTGTTCCCCTGCGTATCGTAATACCGGCCATTTGCAATATCAGCGTTTACTCGCTGAGGTCGCCGCCGCAACGCAGCAGCAGCACGCTCTCCGGCTGCATATCGATATACGCGCCCTTGCCAAGCTCTTCCCAATACGGGTTGCCGGTCAGCACATCAACTGCGTACACCTGCGGAAGCCGGAAATGGTACTCCTGGTCGTCCCGGTTGACCGCAACAATCATCTGCCGCCCGCCCAGCGTGCGCGCAAATACGAGGTGCCCGGCTTCGGCTGTCAGGAACTGTAATTCACCCTCCCGCAGCACCTCGCTCTGATCGCGCTCGGCGCACAGCGTGCGGTAGAAATACAGCAGCTCCTCGTCCTCATGCCCCCATGGGAAAGTGCGCCGATTGAGCGGGTCGCCGTAACCCTGCATCCCGGCCTCGTCCCCGTAGTAAATCGTCGGAGAACCGGGCATACAGAACTGGATGACCGCCGCCATTTTCAGCCGCCGCTTGGCGCGCTCCCGCGCGTCGCCGACCAGCACCGTATACGCCTGCGTATTCTTATCCGCGTTCCAAAGCTCCGGCCTGCTGCCCAGAACGGTCAATGCGCGCGCCGTATCATGCGTACCAATAATATTCATCAGGTTATAAAAGACCTCGCGCGGATAGTTTTCCCGCAGGCACTCCATTTTTTCCGCGAAATTTTCCGCGGCGTCACCGTTCAGGAACGCTAAAATCCCATCCCGCAGCGGGTAATTCATCACCGAATCCAATTCCCCGCCCTGAAAGTACCGGCGGCGGCGGGAATAGCTCACCTTATTGGACGCGTCCTCCCAGACCTCGCCGACGATCAGCGCGTCCGGCTTTTCCCGGCGCGCCGCCGCCGCCAGCCGCTCGATGAATTCATCGGGCAACTCATCGGCAACATCCAGCCGCCAGCCCGACGCGCCCAGCCGCAGCCAGCGCCGGATTACCGAATCCTCACTGTCAACAATGTAGTCGAGATATTTCTCGTTCATTTCATTGGTTTCCGGCAGGGTATAAATCCCCCACCACGAGCTGTACCGGTCCGGCCATTCCGAAAAATTGAACCACTCATAATACGGCGAATCCTTGGACTGGTGCGCGCCCAGCTCGTCATAATGCCCGCGCGCGTTGAAATAGCGGCTGTCATAGCCGGTGTGGCTGAACACGCCGTCCAGAATCACGCGCATCCCGCGCTTGGCCGCTTCCTCACAGAGCAGTTTGAAATCTTCTTCCGTACCAAACATCGGGTCAATGCATTTATAGTCGCCGGTATCGTACCGGTGGTTGGAATACGCCTCAAACATCGGGTTAAAGTACAGGGTGCGCACCGACAGGCTTTGCAGGTAATCCAGCCGGGATATCACGCCCTTCAGGCTGCCGCCAAAAAAATCGTTGTTCGTAATCTCGCCCTGCTCGTTCGGCAGGTAAACCGGCAGGTCGTCCCAGTTCTCGTGAATCACACGCGGGCTGCGCCAGCCCTCTCTGGATGGCGTTTCCACCCGCGCAAAGCGGTCCGGGAAAATGTTATAGGTAATGCCCTCGCCGAACCAGCTGGCAATTGGGTAGCTGCCATCATATACCGTCAGCTGGAACGGGCTGTGCAGCGTGCTGTCCGGCTCCCCCTCGCCGCCATAGCCCCGGCTGATAAACCGTTCCCCCGCCTTGGATTTGACCGTGAAATAATACCAGTAAAGCCCGGGTTCCCCAGGTGTATATACAATCGTGTACAAGTCGGTCGCGCCGTCGTAGCCGCTCCATTTCATCGGGTAGGCGACGGCCTCCTCGCCATCACGCTGCACCCACAGCCGGGCGTCGATCACACCGACATGGCGTGCCGGGTAAATGGCAAACCGGACATCCTGTCCGGCCTTTACCGCGCCGTAAGGCGATTTGCACGCTTCGTCACGTGAAGAATAGTAGCTGATTTTCATAAAATACGGATAACCCCCGTTCAAATTTGCAGACAATATTATGATTATATCATAGCGGCAGCAAAAAAGAAAGATTTCCCCCTCTGCTCCACAGCCGCCGCAAACGATTTAATAAACAAAAAAAATTATGGTGCACGGCTATTATATCACAAACAAGGCAAAGTTCAAAGAATTTCGGGCAAAATATCCGCAGGAAACAAAAATTTTTTTGCCCACTGCCAAAAGGCCCCCGCCACAAAGTGGCGGAAGCCTTCATCCCGCACAAAAACAGGGCGGTTTGGAGATTGGCAGCACCAAAGGCCACCCTTTCAGGCACGGATGGCGCGCAGCGCGGTTACAAGCGGCTCCTCCCCGTCCGGGGAAAGGATATCCGGCGTAGTGCCGTACTCCTCATTGCTGGAGCCGTCCGGATTCAAGCCGAAAAGCGGCGAGTAACGCACCAGAATCCCGCTGTTCGGCAGCCGGATGAAAACCGGGTCAATCCCGATGCCGTCCCCGCCGGTCGCCGTCCCGACGATCGTCGCAAAGCCGGTATCCCTGCAAAAGACCGTGAACGCTTCCGCCGACGAATAGACCAGATTCCCGACCAGCAGCCAGATCTTTCCGTGGAAGCCATCGCCGGCCGGCTCGACCGTCAGCGTGTTTTCCAGGAAATGCGTGGCAATCTCCCGGTCGCGCGCTTCCAGCCGGGGCAGCGCGGGCAGCTCCGCAATCGGACGCAGCCCGTCCTCCCCGAACGCTTCCTGAAGATATTTCGCGGTGTTTTCGCTGTTGCGTACCAGCGCGTAATTGGTACTGGAAAGCGTTTCATTCGCCAGCTGCGCCACAAGCAGATCCCTCCAATAATAATCACTGCCGCCCGAATTCTGCGAAATGTCAAGAATCAGATGGTCATAGCCGCGCACCTCGTTCAGGAAAGCAATGACCCGCTTCCGGTCCACGTCATATGTCCCCATGAAGCTGTCAATCTTCAAATACGCGATTTTCCCTTCTTCGATTATCAGGGAAGTTATGTTTTCCGATGATGATGTCCCCATTCCTTCCGCACTGTCCGTTTCCTCCGGGAAGGCCGCTTGTACCATTTCCGACAGCCTCGGATAGCCCTCCCGCGAAGCCGGGGCATCCATTGCCTGATACCACTGGGTGCGATCCTCTGTTTCCGCGTATGCTTCCTTGAACTCCTCGTACCACTCCGGCTGCAAAAGCGACAGGTGCCCCGCTCCGCCCAGCCGATACAGCGCGGAATTCACCGCGACATAAAGCGAAACGTCGCTGTCCTCGTTGGCTACCATTTCACGGTATTCCTCGAAAATAGCATCATAGTCAATGCCTTCCCGTTCCAGAATCCCCCAGCAGGGATAGCTGTCCCGCAGCTCCCGCTCCAAATACGCGAAGTCCTCCTGCCGCTGTTCCGCGGTCAGCCCCAGCATATGCGCGGCTTCCTCCGCCGTCCGTTCCTCCCAGCCGTCCCGTTTGCCAGGACCCTCCGCCCTACATCCGGTACTCCCCGCGAACATCAATGCACAAAGCAATACAGCAATCCATTCCCGCAGCATTTTCAACATCCTTTCTGTCTTTAATCCGCCTTCATTTTATCAGAAAACAGCAGATAAAAAAAGATTCAAACGCATTAAGTTTTCTTTAAGATTTGTTTAAGATGGATCACCGCTCAAGTTGTACGTGAAAACCGAAAAATCCAGATATGGAAAAAGCCGCAGACCTTTCAAAATCTGCGGCGCCGCCCCTAAAAACATTACTTTTATGAGACTTATTTAGAATCCCTTCAGGGATTCTTTTTTTGTATGCCGGGTGCTCTTCCTCAAACAGCTCAGGAAAGATACAAATCCACGTCCTCGACCGACATCTGCGGATGCAGCGCCATGTTGATGGAATAGCCAATCACCCGCGCCACATCAGCGGCCTCCCGGTCGATGTCCCGGCTGGTCACCAGCACCGGCCGCGCCAAGTCGTCGAGCGCCTCGCAGCCGCTCACCCCGGCCTGTTCACAGATTTCATGCGCGATGGTCGCCCCGTCCACCACGGTCGGCACGCCGACCGCAATAACCGGCACGCCCAGCGTCCGCCGGGACAATTCGTTCCGCGCATTCCCGACCCCTGAACCTGGGATAATGCCGGTATCGGTCACCTGAATGGTGCGCGACAGGTTGGAAAGCCGCCCGGTTGCCAGCGCGTCCACCGCGATAACCGCCGACGGCGCAACCGCATCCCGCAGGCCGTGCAGCAGCTCCCCGGCTTCCACACCGGTCTGTCCAAGCACACCCGGCGCAACCGCCGACACCGCCCGCCAGCCCGCGAAATGCTCCGGCACGTGGGAAACCAGATGGCGGGTTGCAATCACATACCCCACGGCCAGCGGTCCGACCGCGTCAGGCGTAATCGAGCGGTTCCCCAAGCCGGTGACCAGCACAGGCCCCTCCCCGGCAGGAGACAGCAGCTCACGCAGCAGACGGGACAGCGCGTGGCACGCGCGCGGGAAGGCGTCCTCCTCCCGGCGGATGAGCGCGCCAAGCCCCAGGGTTGCGTAGGTTCCACACGGTTTCTCCAGCGCCTGCGCGACTTCCTCGGTATGGATCACCAGCTTTGTGACCGAAAAACCCTCTGTTTCCTCCTCCGTTCGCGTGAAGCCGCGCATTTGCCTTGCGGCCTGTCTGCCCGCACCGTAATCCATCGCCTCTACGGCAAGGTCTGTCCGATATCCCATGTTTCCATCTTCCTTTCTGACAACCGTTCCTTATGGCTATTCTCTGCGGAATCCGCCATGCTATACATGATTCAGCGCGGTATCCCTGTACCGAAAAAAAAAACGTCTTTGACGGTTCCAAGCGCAGCCGCCAAAGACGTTTTTCAGTTGTCTGTGGAAAACGCGGCCCCGAACCAGTCCGCCAGCTCCTGCACCAACTCAAAGGTGCGGCAACGCAGCTCGGGCTGCCCGCTGGTATCGGCGGGATGATTTGCGGGCGCGTATAAGAATAAAACTGCCGTCATAACCAGCAGGCCGGCTTCCAAACGCCTCAATGTATTATGATATTTCATCAGGAAAAACCTCCGTCAATCGAGTGATTACTCCAAGGATTGACGGAGGGGGAACATTTTATACCATTTTACAAAATTTTGCACAGAAAAATTTCCGGATACTCCGGTTTCAGCGTTTCATAGGCCGCGCGTGCCTGCGCTTCCCCGGCAAACAGGCCGTAGGTGGTTGGCCCGCTGCCGCTCATGACCGCGCCCAGTGCACCGCAGTCGAGCAGCCTGCCGCGGATTTCGTGGATTTGCCGGTGCTTTGCACCGGTCACGGCTTCCATTACGTTGTACAGCCGGTGGCAAACCCCCTGGTAATCGCCAGCGTCAAGCGCGCGAAGCATCCCATCGGTATCCGGCCTTGCGGTGGGCTGGCTGGCGTCCATTGCCGCATATACTGCGGCGGTCGAAACCGAAAATGGCGGCTTAATCAGCACCGCCCATCCTTCCGGGCAGGCAGGCAGTCGCGTCAGGCGTTCGCCGATGCCCTCGGCCAGCATCGTACCGCCAAGCAGGCAGTACGGCACATCCGCCCCCAGCCGCAGCCCGATTTCGCACAGCCGGCCATCGCCCAGCGCGGTACCGTGCAGCGTGTCCAATGCGCGCAAAACCGCCGCCGCGTTGGTCGAACCGCCCGCCAGCCCCGCCGAAACCGGGATGCGCTTGCGGATGAAAACCGACGTTCCGGGATCCCGCATCCCGACCGCGCTGTAAAAGGCGTTCGCCGCCCGCCACGCAAGGTTGGTATGATCCACCGGCAAATAAGGAAGCGAACAGCGCAGCGTCATTTTGCCGGAGCCGTCCAGCCGAACGGTCACATCGTCATGCAGGCTGATGGACTGCATCACCATGCGGACGGTATGATAACCATTGGGCAGCCTGCCCAGCACATCCAATGTGAAGTTGATTTTTGCGTATGCTTCCCGTGTAAGCTCCTTCATAGCCTTGTCCCTTTATGTCATTTTATACGGTTTGCAGCTCCCTGCCTTCAAAAGCGGCGCGGCGCTTAATGTCCGCCATGGTTTCCGTGAACTGCTCAATATCCAGCGACTGCGCGCCGTCACAGAGGGCGCATTTCGGGTTGTTGTGCACCTCAATCATCAGGCCGTCCGCCCCGATTGCGATTGCCGCGCGCGACAACGGCGCAACCATATCCCGCCGCCCTGCGGCATGGCTCGGGTCGATCACAATCGGCAGATGGGAATGCATTTTCACCAGCGGCACAGCCGAAACATCCAGGTTGTTGCGGATCATCGTCTCAAAGGTTCGGATGCCGCGCTCACAGAGGATCACATTTTCGTTGCCGCCCGCGTAAATATATTCAGCCGCCATCAGGAATTCCTCCATGGTTGCGGAAAGGCCGCGTTTCAGCAGAATTGGCTTTTTGGAACGCCCCAGCTCCTTGAGCAGCATAAAGTTCTGCATATTGCGCGCGCCCAGCTGGATGATATCGACATCGGCAAACAAATCCAGGTGCTTTTCACTCATGATTTCGGTGACAATCGGCAATCCGGTCTGCCGCTTGGCTTCCAGCAGCAGCCTGAGGCCTTCGGCTTCCATCCCCTGGAAGGAATACGGGGAGGTGCGCGGCTTGAACGCGCCTCCGCGCAGGAAGGACGCCCCCGCCTTTTTGACCGCTTCGGCAACCATCAGGATTTGATCTTCGCTCTCCACCGAGCACGGCCCGGCGAACACATTAAAATAGCCCTCGCCAATCTTTCGCCCGGCGACCTCAAGCACAGTATCGGCAGGATGCATCTTGCGGTTGACCGCCTTATAAGGCTCGGTGACACGGCGGACATATTCCACCGCACTGTCCGCAAGCAGCGTGCGCTCATCGATACAGGAGGTATCGCCCAGCAAGCCAAGGATTGTGGTCGATGAACCCTGTGAATAATGGATGGACAACCCCATATTTTCAATGCGCCGGATTAGGTTCTTGACGCGTTCTTCCGATACGTTTTGTTTGATAACTACAATCATATTAAGGCTGCTCCCTTTCTTATCCAACCGGCTGCCGCCATCCCGGCGGGTTTGTCTGCCGCGTTTTTATAGGCAGCGGCAAAACCGGCAGCGTAGCTGCTGCTCCGTTATTCCGTCCTGCTCCCTTTTTTGACCGCTATCCATTATAACAGTTTTTTTGAAAAAGGAAAGTGCTTTCCCCCATTTTCTGCATTTTGACTAAACCTCAGGCGGATAAATGACGCCGGGATGTCTTATATTGCAGAATGGGCGGGTGGACAGTCAATGAAACGGGCACGGGATTTCCGCAAACCAGAGGGCACGCCTGCAACATCCGCTATGAGAATTTGGCGCTGCTTTATCAATCAAAAAGCACCGTCCGCAGGGGGGCTGTGCTTTCTGAAAAGGTTTACCGGTTGTCCTGAGGCATCTCCCAGGCGGTATGGTCGCAGTGGAGCAGCCGCTCCGCTTTTTCGGAGCAGGGCGCATCCATATACTCCTGATAAAGTGCCTGCACAGCTGGATTTTCGTGGGAAAACCGTATAGAAGCATGCTCGTCAAGGTCGTAAAGTATTCTGCCGCGCGGGATTGCTTTTTCTCTGTCGGTGCCATCAATCGGCTGACCGCCGCCGCCAGCACAGCCGCCGGGGCACGCCATAATTTCAACAAATTCGTAGTGTGCCTCTCCGCGCCGGAGGGCTTTCAGCAGCCGTCTTGCGTTGCCCAGCCCGCTGGCAACCGCGCACCGCAGGGTCGTCCCACCCATGTCGAAGGAAGCTTCCAGCCAGGTACCGCGCCCAATGGAACGCGCCCGGACTTCACGAAAGGCGTCGGCGGGCGGGTTTTCGCCGTTCACAAGGAAGTACGCCGAGCGGAGCGCCGCTTCCATCACGCCGCCGGCCGCGCCGAAAATCACGCCCGCGCCCGAGCCGTCGCCAAGCGGCCCGTCAAACGGGGACTCCGGCAGCACGGAGGGGTCAAGCCGTTCGGCGCGTACCATGCGGGCAAGCTCGCGGGTGGTCAGCACAAGGTCTACGTCCGGGCCGAATCCTGCCGAATCCATGCCGGGAAGCTCACATTCCGCTTTTTTGGCGGTGCAGGGCATAATCGAAATACTGTAGATTTTCCGCGCGTCCACGCCCAGCCGGTAAGCCAGCCAGGTTTTTGCCGCCGCGCCGAACATCTGCTGCGGGGATTTCGCGGTAGACAGCCGCCCGGCCATATCCGGGTACTGCGATTTCAGGAAGCGCACCCAGCCCGGACAGCACGAGGTAAACATCGGCTGTTCGGCAAGGCCGCCCGCTTTCAGCCGGTGCAGCAGCTCTGTCCCCTCCTCCATAATGGTCAAATCGGCGGAAAATGTGGTGTCGAACACATATTCCGCGCCCATTTTGCGCAGGGCGGTGACAATCTGCCGGACGGTCGCCTGACCGCCTTCCAGCCCGAAGGCTTCGCCCCAGGCGGCGCGCACGGCGGGCGCAATCTGCACGACCGTGATTTTCTCCGGGTCGGCGAACGCCGAGAACGCCTTCGCGGTGTCGTCCCGCTCGCGCAGCGCACCGGTCGGGCAATGGGTGATGCACTGCCCGCACAGCGAACAGTCTGCTTCTTTAATCACACGGTTCCCGGAAACGTCAATCGTGGTGCGCGCGCCGGATCCACTGACATCCCAGACCGAAAGCGACTGGATTTTGTCGCAAATCTGCACGCAGCGCATACATTTGATGCACTTATTCACATCACGGTACAGCGGGAAAGTGGTCGTCCAGCTGACCTTCTTGCCGCGCGCCAGGTCGGGCGGGTAAGGGACGGTCAGCACGCCGAGGTCGGTTGCCACCTTTTGCAGGCGGCAAGTCCCGGAGCGCACGCAGGTCGCACAGGTGTTGTCATGCTGGGACAGGATCAGCTCGACATTGGTGCGGCGCGCCTCGCGGACGCGCGGGGAATTGGTGTGGATCACCATGCCTTCCTGTACAACGTTGTTGCAGGAGGGTACAAGCTTGCCCTCACCCTCGATTTCAACACAGCAGACCCGGCAGGCGGAAATTTCATTGACCCCTTTCAGGTAGCAAAGGTTCGGGATTTCAATCCCGGCGGACGCGGCGGCATCCAGGATGGTTGTCCCCTCGGGAACGGAAACCTGGGTATCATTGATTGTCAAAGTTACCATTTGGATGTACGACCCCCTTTGAAAATTCCGTAGCCGAAGTGGTCGCAGCGCAGGCAGCGGGAGGTTTCCTGCCGGACTTCTTCTTCGCTCATGCCGCACTTGACCGGCTCAAAATTGCCCGCGTATTCGGCAAGCGGGCGGTTTTTCAGCTCGACACGGCCACAGGCGGGAGTATTGGTCAGGTGCGCAGGCGGGATGTCCACATCCGAGCGGATCACGTGCTGGAAACCGAGATGGGCGTCGATATTGGCAGCGGCAACCTTGCCCGCCGCAACCGCCCGGATCACCGTTGCAGGCCCCGTCACAGCGTCGCCGCCCGCGAACACATTCGGCGTATTAGCGACAAACGCGCCGGAATCGGTCTTAATTTTGCCCCGGACGACGGGCGCAACCTGCGCGAACGGCTGCGCGTCAATCGCCTGTCCGATAGCGACGATAACAACATCACAGGCAGTCCGGAACAGCGGCTCCTTTGCGTCACGCGGGCGCGGGCGCCCGTCCGAGCCGTGCTCGCCGATAATCTGCGGGCGCGTCCAGAGCGCGATGACTTGCCCATTTTCGTCCGCTTCGATATAATCGGGCGCCTGCAAGGGGAGAATCTGGCAGCCTTCGCCCTGCGCTTCCTCGATTTCCTCGGCAAGCGCGGTCATGTCCGCGACGCGGCGGCGGTAAACACAGGTGACGGACTCTGCGCCTAGGCGAAGCGCCGTGCGGGTGGCGTCCATTGAAACATTACCGCCGCCAATCACGCAGACCCGTTTTCCCTTGAAGTCCGGGGCATTCCCTTCGCCGATATCACGCAGCAGGTGGACGGCGGAATAAACACCGGCGCTGTTTTCGCCTTCAATGCCGATTTTTTTATCGTTGTGCGCGCCGATTGCAATATAAACCGCGTCGAATTGCTGCTCAATTTCCGAGAAGGAGATATCCTTTCCGATGGCGACGCCGGTATGTACCTCAATGCCGGTCGAGAGGATGAAATCGATATCCGCATCCAGCTTTTCAGGTGGAAGCCGGTAATCCGGGATGCCATAGCGCAGCATCCCGCCGAGCTGGGGACGCTGGTCGTAGACAACCGCCTGATGCCCCATCAGCGAAAGGAAGTAAGCCGCCGAAAGGCCGCAGGGGCCGCCGCCAATCACGGCGACACGCTTCCCAGTCGGCGGAGCGCAAGGGGGCGGTGCGGCGTTTTCCGCGTGGTCGCAGGCATAGCGCTTGATACCGCAGATGTTGACCGCGTCGTCCACCATCCGGCGGCGGCAGCGCGCTTCACAAGGGTGCTCGCAGACATAGCCGCAGACGGTCGGGAAGGGGTTATCCTTGCGGATCAGCCGTACCGCATCGTCACAGCGCCCCGCTCGCACCAATGCGATATACCCCGGGATGTCCACCCCCGCCGGACAGAGCGCCACGCAGGGAACCGGCTGGTTCAGCCCGAACAGGCAGCGGCCATGCCGCACATGGGATTCATAATCGTCCCGGAACCCCTGCACCCCCTGCAAAACCATGCGCGCAGCTTCGTAGCCGATGGCACAGTCGGCGGTGTCCTGAATGACGCGGGCGCTCTTTTCGATGAGGTCTATGGTGTCCGGCGTGGCGGTCGAGTCGAGGACGGCTTCCAACAGGTGGGTGAGCTGCCCCAGCCCGATGCGGCAGGGCACGCACTTCCCGCAGGTCTGCGCGTGGCACAACCGCAGGAAGGCAAGCGCCATATCAACCGGGCATATCCCCGGAGGGCTGGCGCTGACGCGGTGTTCCACATCCCGATACAGCCCCTCCACAACCGTTTGGGCACGGTTCGGCGCTGCAATGGATAATCTGCTCAAGATGGTTCCTCCTGTTCCGATTTTGATTTTAAAGTTATAATATTATCATAATCCGCATTGGAACATGTGTCAATGCGGATTATGAAAAAAATGGATGGATATATAAGGCGATGATATCATAAACCGGTTCGGGCAAATCGGCTTTTCCTCTATTTTCACTGTCAGCGGGGACGCCCCCCCTCTTGATTTGGCTGGGCTTTGTCCTGCTGCTGGTGTTGGGCATCGTTTTTTTATGGGCGGTTTGTCACGAAACCAATTGACAAGCTGAACGCTTCCGCAAAACGCATGGCGGGCTTGGACTTTTCATCCCCCTGTGACCTTATTTCCGTCGATGAATTTGGGGAGCTGTCCGCCAGCCTGAACATGATGGCTGAAAGCCTGCAACAGGCCCTTGCCCGTTTAGAGGCCGCGAACGCGCAGCTTGAAAAAGATGTGGAAAAGGAACGGCTTCTGCTCGCCGAGCGCAAGGAGGGATAATGCGTGAAAGGCTTAAAATATCAGCTGAAAAGCGTCCTGCGGGATAAATTCTGCCTGATGACCTTCCTGCTGCCCATCCTTGTCGCCGTGGCACTGAACTTCATGGGGTCGATTGAGATGTCCAGCCCGGGCGAACTGCATTTCGGCGTACTGGAAAACGGCGCAAGCCTCAAAACGGCAATCAGCGGAGACGGGCTGGATATTTTCCAGCAGGCGGCGGCTGCGCTCCCGGCACACTATGAACAGTGGGAGACGGCGGCACAAGTACAAATCCAGACATTGGAACGCCCGGACATTCCAGAAAGCCTGCAAGGCATTTTCATCCCCGCTGTTCTGATTGTCTCCATGTTCATGGGCTGTACCTTCAACGCCATGAATATCATTTCCGAAAAAGAAGATGGCGTGGCTTCCGTCAACGAAACCCTGCCCATAATGCCAGGCCAGTACATTTTGCAGAAAGTTGCGGTGGGCTTCCTTTTCGGCAGTCTGTCCTCCATTGTGACAGACTGCATCTGTTTCCGATTGACCTGGCTGAGTTTTGGCTTCATGCTGGCGCTGATTGGCCTGTTCATCGGTAAATTTTCCGATGGCATGATGGCCGGCGTGGCCTATATCACGATTGTTATGCTGGTGTTTATCGCAGTACCCATTGTATGCGCGCTGGCTGGGGCAAACGGGCCGCTGGCAGCCATATGCAATATCGTTCCGTCCCAGCCCGCTTTTGAGGGGATTCTGTCCCTGTCCGCCGGGGATATGGAAACGGCGGTAAAAGATATCGGTATCCTCGCAACTCATTGCATCTCATGGTTTGCGGGATATCTTCTGATTCCCACCCTGCACAAAAGGCAGATAACGAAATAGGACTGTCCGGAATCCGCGCATGCGCCAGATGGCAAAGCCCTGCGGTTTCCAAACAGGCCAATAAATATCCCCCGGCGAAGCCGGGGGTTTTCATATACGGGCAAAGCCCTATGTTGCCAGCTGCGCGTCACGTCGCGCAGAACGGTATGCCATCTGCGTAGGATTGTCCCTTGCCACCCGTAAACGGGTACGATTACTGGTTGCCTGTAAACAGGCGTAGAAGTTCCCCATCGTCAGCTACTCGCCTGCTTTATCCTCTTCCAACTGATGACGGATATACCCCTCAATCTTCTTCGCATTCTTCCCTGCCGTATCTACATACGGCACCAGAATTCCCGATTCCGATATTTATACCGCAGCTCCGGATGCTTCTCATAGATCAGCAAACTGCTCTTACCCTTCAAACATCCCGTAAAGCTCGACACAGATACTTTCGGCGGAATCTCAAGCAACATATGCACATGTTCCGGGCATACTTCCGCTTCCACTATATGGATCTTCTTCCATTCGCACAGCATCCGCAGAATCTTCCCGATTTCTACGCGCTTCTCTCCATAAAACACCTTCCGACGATATTTCGGCACAAATACTATATGGTACCTGCAATTCCATTTCGTATGTGCTAAACTCTTTACGTCATTCATTTAGATGACCTCCCTTTGTTTTCTGCGCAGTTGGCCGACCGCACTTTTTTCTAACAAAGGGAATTTTTCCTGTCTACATTATCGCCAGAAGGCTTCTTTTGGACCACTTGCCCAGCGAGCGGTTTTCTTCATACAAAAACCGGCGCAGCTTATGCTGCGCCGACTCCCGTTCAAAACGTTTTGCTGTGCACCCGCCGTATCCGGCGGGCATTTGCTTCTTACTCCTGGCGCATTTTCGCGAAGCATTCGCTGCAATACACCGGACGGTCAGACTTCGGCTCGAAGGGAACCTTTGCCTCGCCGCCGCAGGAAGCACATACCGCAGTGAAATATTCACGCGGGCCGCGGGCTGCGTTCTTACGCGCGTCGCGGCAGGCTTTGCAGCGCTGCGGCTCGTTCTGGAAGCCGCGCTCCGCGTAGAACTCCTGCTCACCGGCGGTGAAAACGAACTCGCTGCCGCACTCTTTACATTTCAAAGTCTTGTCCTGGTACATGGTTTCTACCTCTCCTTGATTACGCTGCCCCTTGCTTGGCCGGGGCGGTTTGGAATTTATTTGCGTTCAGGGCTATGCCCTGCGGTCGCCTTGGTTTAACAGCTGTGCCGATTTGCGCCGGATGCGCTGGACGGCATTATCCACGGATTTGACGGGTCTTCCCAACTTTGCGGCCATTTCTTCATAGGAATAACCATCCAAAAACAGGGATAAAACCTTGCCCTCGAAATCAGACAGCAGGCGGCCAAGCTGTTCAAGCAGCTCCTCCCGCGCTTCCATGCCGATGACCAGCGCCTCAGGGTCGGCGGCCGGGCCGGTCTCCTGGGGGGCAGTCTGGGCGATGTCTTCAAACAGAGGCTTCTCCAAAGGGACGGCATCGTTGAGTACGCTGTGCTTGGAGGCCAGCGACGAACGCACCGCCGAAATGAGGGCGCGCGAGACACAAACCCGCGCAAACTGATGAAACGGCACGCCGCGCGCGGGGTCGAATTCCCGCACCGCTTTCAGCAGGCCGAGCATCCCTTCCTGAATCAAATCGTCCGCATCGGCGCCGACGAGGAAATAAGGCCGGGCACAGCTTTTGACTAGGCGGAAATAGCGCCTGACCAAAAGGTCGCCCGCTTCCCGCCCGCCTGCGCGCGCTGCCAGAAGCAATTCTTCTTCGGTTTGATCCAGCGGCTGGCCCGCCGCGATTTCATATCCACTCATCATTTCAAATCATATTATATATGAGACTGCTGCAAATGTCAAGCCTTTTTGTAATTTTTATACAAGCTGTGACAATTTGACCGTTGACATTTGTTCGGTTCTGACAAGTGGAGGAGCGGCTCCCACCTCCGTGTAAGCCGTTTCTCCCAAATTTTGCTCAAAAACATCCAGAAACTGGATATTTTATTCCACCGTCACCGACTTCGCGAGATTCCGCGGCTTGTCAACGTCGCAGCTGCGCTCTACCGCGATATAGTAGGCCAGCAGCTGAAGCGGGATAATCGACAGCGATGCCGAGAAGCGCTCCGGGCAGGTGGGCAGGCGGATGATGCTCTTGCAGACCGACGCGTCGCCGTCGAATTCATCGGTTGTCACCAGAATGACCTCTGCGCCGCGCGAAGCGACCTCCCGGATGTTGGACACCGTTTTCTCAAAGAGCCGCTCCTGGGTCGCGAGCGCAACAACCAGCGTACCCTCTTCAATCAAGGAAATGGTGCCGTGCTTGAGTTCACCCGCCGCATACGCTTCCGAGTGCACATAGGAAATCTCCTTGAGCTTGAGCGACGCTTCCATTCCCGCCGCGTAATCCAGCCCGCGCCCGAGGTAGAACACGCTCGAACGGTTGGAATACAGGCTGGCAAGACACTGCATGGTTTTCACGCAGTCCAGCGCCTGGCGGATGCCCTCGGGCAGCGCCAGCAGGTCGCGGCAGATTTCCGCCTCCTGATCGGCGCCCAACAGGCCGCGCGCCAGCGCCGTCCTTGCCGCAATCAGGTAGAGCGCCGCCAGCTGCGCCGAATAGCCCTTGGTCGTCGCAACCGCGATTTCCGGCCCTGCCCAGGTATAGAGCACGCCGTCGGCCTCACGCGCGATGGAGGACGAGACCACGTTGACAATCGCGACCGTAAACGCACCGGCTGCCTGTGCCTGCCGCATAGCGGCAAGCGAGTCGGCAGTCTCTCCAGACTGGCTGATGACGATACAAAGATCCTTTTCGCTGATAATCGGGTTGGAATAACGGAACTCGGATGCAACTGTTGCCTCACAGCGCACCCGGCACAGATCCTCAATGACCGCGCGTCCGACCATACCCGCATGCAGCGCGGAGCCGCAGGCAATAATATGGATATGCTCAATCGAACGCAGGCGCTCATCGGTCAGCCCGCTGTCCTCCAGCATGATATGGCCGTCTTGAATACGCGGGCGGACGGTGTCCGAAACCGCGCGCGGCTGCTCCATAATTTCCTTGAGCATGAAGTGGGCGTAGCCGCCCTTTTCGGCTGCGGAAAGATCCCAGCTGACTTCCTGCACCGGCTTATCGACCACATCGCCCAGCTGGTTGTAGACCGTCACGCGGTCGGGCCGTACAACCGCGACCTCGTTGTCGTCCAAAATAATGTATTTCCGCGTACGGGAGATGATCGCGGTAATATCGGACGCAATCATGTTTTCCCCTTCGCCAAGGCCGATAATCAGCGGATTGTCCCGCCGCGCGGCGACAATTTCCTGCTGGTCTGCCATGCTGACCACACCCAGCGCGTAGGAGCCGCGCAGCAGCCCGACCGCCTTGAGCACGGTCTGTGCAAGATCCTCCTGCCGCCCGGTGTGCAGATAGTCAATCAGGTGGGCAACCGTTTCGGTGTCCGTCTCGGACTGGAACACGTAACCGTGCTTTTCCAGCTGCTGGCGCAGGAACAAATAATTCTCGATAATGCCGTTATGCACAACGGCAACCTTGCCGTCCGGGCCGCCAAGGTGCGGATGGGAGTTGCGGTCGGAAGGGCTGCCGTGGGTTGCCCAGCGGGTGTGCCCGATGCCGCAGGTGCTGTACGGGTTCCCAGCCTCCCGGATTTTCTCTTCCAGGTTCACAATGCGGCCCTTCGTTTTGACGACCTCTAAGCCGTGGCCGGTAAACGCGGCGATTCCCGCCGAGTCATAGCCGCGATATTCCAGGCTGTACAGGCCTTTCATTAAAATGGGCAGGGCGTTAACCTGCCCGGTAAATCCTACAATACCACACATATAATTAAAAAATTTCCTCCGAAAATTAGGTCTATAGAGGGATTTCCGTGCCCGCCGTCAGGCAGGCTCCCCCGATGGGATACAAAATTTAACCGCCCGATTTTGGGCGCAAAAATAGTGTGTTATGCCGTACCGCTTTGTCCCCGGGATCACTCCCGGGCTTTGCCCGGCCGGCTCACGACCAACCCACTGAATGGCCGAAGGGCATCCGCCGAAAATTTCGATCACCCTTTCCCTCGTCAACTGCCCGGACAACGCACGGACAGTTCTGGCGCTTTTCCTATTCCGTTTTTCAGCCTGCATCAACCACTTCCCTTCCCTGCATACCCCGCTATTATAGCACACCCTGGCACAGGTTACAAGAAAAATTTGCCGCGGTGTGCAAAAAGAAATACTTAATATATATAATACGAATCAAGAGTAGAAAAGGGTAGACAGACAGCGCAAAAGAGCAGAGAATGTAAGTATGTGGCAAACAAATCTCTGGTATGGTACAAAAAAAGCAGACACTTTTCATCCGGAGACACCAGTTTCCAAGTTTCAAGCGACAAAGGGCGGCTCAAAAAGCAGTTTAT
>CAJUJQ010000064.1 GCA_910586575.1 uncultured Clostridia bacterium
ACCACCGAGATCTACACTCTTTCCCTACACGACGCTCTTCCGATCTTGATATCAATCTCGACATCCCCGACATAGCCCATCCGGCACCCGTCACATAGATTGATGACCTCCCGGCACCGCAGCTCCGCAAGGCGGCAGCCATCTGCCATTTGTATCCGCCTCCTTCCGCGTCCGTTCTTATATCCCGATTTTGTCCATCATCGTCTGGGTACTCAGACCAGACGGGCGGTTCCAGCGCTTCATGTGGTAGAGGCACGCCGGGTCGCGTGTCAGCTCATTCATCCCCTCCTCACAGCCCATGGAGCAGGCAAACCCCATCTCCCGCACCAGCTCCTCGGTTTCCCAGCTGCACGCCCCGAACGGATAGGTGTAGCACGTCGGCGCGGGCAGTCCCGCTTCAGCCAGCAGGCGCTGTACCCGTTCCGCGTCCTCGGTGAAAAAAACGCGGTAGGTGCTTTCGTCCTCCCCGCGCTTGCGCAGGCAGCCCCGCCGCTCCCCGTTGGTATGTAAATCCCAGGAGTGGTTCTGGATTTCAAAAACGCCGCTTTTTGTCATCTCCTTCAGCCGGTCAATCGTTAAGTATGACCAGTAGGCGTTTTCCTGCCCGTTTTCAGTGAACAGCTCGGTTTGCGCCCCGATGATGGACACGACCGCTTTCATTCCCAGCTCCTGCAAAACCGGGCCGGCATAATAATCGTTGTTGAAAAACCCGTCGTCAAAGGTCACCATTACCGGCTTTTCGGGCAGCGGCGCGCCCTCCTTCACGTATGCGATTAAATCGGCAACGACAACAGTCTCATAGCCGTGCTCGTGGAGATATTCCATGTCCTGCCGGAAGATATCGGGCGACAGCACATAATCCCCGTGCTGTGACTCGTCCTTCAGCAAGCTGTGGTACATCAGGATGGGAAGCTGTGCGCGGCTCTCCCCCATTGCGTCCACCGCGCCGCGGCCGCCCAGCCCGTAGCCCAGTACGCCGCAGAAAACCAGCACGGTCAGGAATGCCTGCATCAGCGTCCTGCCGAAGCCGCTATGTATGGTTTTTCGGATGGAAAAGCAGCATTTCATATTCCCGTACATACTCCTTTCCCTGGGCGCGGACGGTCGCGCGGTGGCGGTCGAGCAGCCGCGTCAGCGCGTACAAATCCACCCAGATTTCATTATCCGATTCCTTTTGCGATTCGTCAAAAACCAGCTCCAGCCCGAAATGGAGGTGGGGCGTTTCAATCCCGTTGACATTCTCCTTGTGCGAGTAGCCGGTCTGCCCCAGGTAGCCGATGACATCGCCCGCGCGCACGGATTGTCCCTCGGCCAGCCCCTCGGCGAAGGGGTGATCCCTGCGCAGATGGGCGTAATAATAATAGCGCCTGCCGTCGGTCGAGCGGATGCCGATGCGCCAGCCGCCGTATTGGTTCCAGCCGAGCGCCTCGACCGTGCCGCCCTCGATGGCAATCACGGGCGTGCCGACGCTGCCCATCAGGTCATGTCCCAGGTGCCGGCGTTTGAAGCCGTAGGAGCGCGACGCGCCGAAATCATCAAAGTGATTGTACCAATACCCCTCGGCAAGCGGGGAATAGGCGGTCAGGCCGTATTTGACCGTCCAGCGGTCGTCCTTGCCCTCCTGCAAGTGCCAGCCGACAAAACCGCCCAGCACGGCTCCGTACACCTGCCGGAAATACTGGAAATATTGCAGCTCCCCGGCGATTGCGTCTATGGCTTCCCCGCCGCGCAGGCGCTCGCAGACCGCGTCCAGATCGGCGGGTTTGTAGCGCTTCCACTCGCCGCCGTACCGGGCGGAAAGATAAGCCAGCACATCCACCCAGCCGACCGCGCCTTCGCTTTCGATATCCTCCGCCAATGCCCGGTCAAGCGCGGCATACGGGACGTTAAACTCGGCATAGCGGATAAATTCCCTGCTGTTGGCGTGCGCCGTCAGCAGCACCGCGCCGGTGAACAGCACCAGCACCGCTGCCGCCAGCAGACGGTTCCATTCCTTTTTCAGCAAACAAAACACCTCCCCCGCAGCCCTCATAAAAAGGTATGCGGTGGGAGGTGTATGTATGCCTTTTATTGTAATGCGTGATATTCAGCGGATGGTCTGAACCTTCTCCTGGTACTTTTCAATCGAATCGGCAACGCCAGCCTTGTCACTTGCCTTGCCGTAGTTGTCAACCTTCATGCGGCTCTTTGGCTCGTGGGTCAGGCTTGCCGCGCCGCCCGCGCAGCCGCCGACACATGCCATGCCCTCAATGAAGTTCTTGTCGAGCTTGCCGGCCTTGGCTTTGAGCAGCGCGACCTTGCACGCTTCGATGCCGTCGCAGATTTCAGCCTTGACCGCGATATCCGCTCCCGTTTCCTTCACCACCTGCTGGACCGCCTCGGTCAATCCGCCGGAACGGCCAAAGACACGGCCAAAGTAGGAGGCGTCGTCCACCGAGGTTTCCTCAAGCTTGGTCTCGTCAATGCCCTGCGCGTCCATCATCGCCTGCAATTCTTCAAAGGTCAGCACGCAGTCAATCCACAAATCGACGGTTGGCAGCTGCATCTCCTGCTTTTTCGCGGTGCAGGGGCCAATAAAGATGGTCTTAACCGGGATTTCGGCGTTAATCTTGATAAACCGCCCAATCTCCGCCATCGGGGAGAGGTTGTGCGAAATTTTGTCGGAAAGCTCGGGCACATGCTTCCGGATATAGGACACAAACGCCGGGCAGCAGGAGGAGGTCAGGAAGCCTTTCTCGACAAGCTCCGCCGTTTCCTTGGAAGCGACCATGTCCGCGCCCATCGCGGCTTCGGCGACATAGTCAAAGCCCAGCATTTTCATTGCGGTGGCGAGCTGGCCGACAGACGCCTTGTCAAACTGCGACGCAAGCGCGGGCGCGACAATCGCGACAACCTTATAATCGTATTCGTCGCCCTTCTTCTTGTTCTTAATAATGTTAATCGCGTCCACCATAAAGGATTTATCCATAATCGCGCCGAACGGGCAGGCATACGCGCAGGCGCCGCAGGCAATGCATTTATCAATATTGATGGATGCTTTCTTGTCCTCGTTCATCTTGACCGCGCCGACCTTGCAGCTGCGTTCGCAGGGGCGGACGTTCTCGGTAATCGCGCCGTAGGGGCAAGCCTTGGCGCAGCGGCCGCACTCAATGCAAAGATCCTCATTGATCTGCGCCCTGCCGTTGCCCTCCTTGGTGATGGCCTGCTTCGGGCACGCCTTCATGCAGCGGTGGGAAATACAGCCGCGGCAGGAGGGGCTGACGGTATAGCGTTCGACCGGGCATTCGTCACAGGCGATCGGGATGACCTCAATGACATTCGGGTTGCGGCGGTCGCCGCCCATCGCGAGACGGACACGCTCCTGTACGATCGCGCGCTCCTTGTATACACAGCAGCGCATGGTCGGTTTCGGGCCGGGGGAAATAATCTTCGGAATCTCATAGTAGGATTCCATCAGGTTGCCCTCGTAAGCGCGTACCGCAACTTCTTTCAGTACGTTATACTTGAGCTGTTGGACATCGGTTTCAAAAGTTCTCAATGTAATACTCCTCCCTGTTTTTCTTGTTTGCCTTTTTCCCTTGGTACTCCAATTTCCTTTCATTCTATATGCACGGGCCTTGCCCTGAATGCACGGTTTATGCGCAGGGAGACAATCTCTCCCGTTTATGTTTGCAAATGCAATATGCAGGAGGTTTCATCAGAAACCTGTGTAGCAGCGGTGACGCCCTCGTCCCGCCCGCAGGCGAGATGAAGCTTTTAATCAACTTTTTCTCGAAAAAGTTGCGGGAGACCAGAGGGCAGCGCCCTTTGGCGCCGTCTGCGAAAGACATCACCCCCCGGAGGGCATTCAGATTTTGCGGTATTGGGCGGCGCCGTCCCGGTACAGGCTGCCGCCTTCGCAGTCCATCGCTACAATCGCGTGAAAATCTTCCACCGTCAGCTTTTTGACCGATTCGCACCCTAAATCCTCGTATGCAATGACTTCAACCGCTTTGATGGAAGCGGCCTTGACCGCCCCTGCGCCGCCAATCGCTACCAGGTACACGCTGCCGTTTCGCGCCATGGAATCGGCTACCTCCTGGCTGCGCACGCCCTTTCCGATCATGCACTTTAGCCCCGCGTCCATCAGCCTCGGGGCGTATGGGTCCATCCGCCCCGAGGTCGTTGGCCCCACCGACCCGATCACCTGTCCCGGTTTTGCCGGGGTGGGGCCTGCGTAGTATATGGCCGCCCCGCCGAGCGCGAAAGGGGGGTCTTCCCCCGCGTCCATCGCTTCCACGATCCGCTTGTGCGCCGCGTCGCGCGCCGTGTATACCGTCCCTGTCAGGTGCACGATATCACCCGCCCGGAGCTTGGATGCCATCCCGGCAAGCTCGTCTGTATGCAGTTTGTAATGTGCCATACCTTCTCATCCTTTCCGCGCCGGGTTCCCGAAAACGCCGCGCCCGCAGCTGCCCTCCGGCTTGGCCCTGCGCTTGTCCAGCTGCCCCGCGGCCGCCTCCAAGCCGTCTGCCAGCGCGCAGCCGCGCTGGTACATCTCCGCCAGCTCCTCCTGCGCCCGCCGCAGCGCCGCGCGGTAGCTCTCGCCCGTGGTCGAAAGCCGCTGGCGGAGCTGGTCCACAATCGCCGAGGCTTCGCCCTTGACGCGCTCGGCCTCCTCTTGGCTCTTCCGTTCGATTTCCTTCGCGTGGCGGTATGCCCGCAGCTCGATTTCCGCCATGTGCTCCTTTGCCGCTTCGTATTCGCGGCACTTGCGCCGCAGCTCGGCAAGCTCCCCCGCCAGCGCTTCCTTTTCCTCGCGCAGCGCCGCGTTTTCTGCCGCCAGCCGCTGGGCTTCCTTCGTCTGGACGTCCAGCGACGCCTGCGTTTCTGCCAGCGTCGAGCGCAGGCTGTCCTCGGTCAGCGTCATCGCGCCAAGGCGTTCCAGCAGCTCGGCATCCTTACAGTTCAGCTCCTCGTTGCGGCTGTCCAGCTCGTCCGCGCGGCTGCGGTGCGATTTCAGTTCTTCGCTGGACTGGTCCAGCGCCCGTTCGAGCGATTCGATTTTCTGTGTATATGTGCGGCTGGTCTGTTCGATATAGCGTAAAACGTCGTCACGCTGGAAGCCGCCGACAATCTGGGTACGGAAACCCGCTTCGTGTTCGTTCATGAAAAAGAAATCCTTCCTTGTCCGCCGCCGGCGGATGCTGTCATCAACATTGTCTATACGTTATTATAGCAACCCTCGACAAAAAACACAATAGGTGTTTTCCTCCAACCGGAAGAAATCGTGGTTTTTGCGGAATTTGCCGCACCGGGCAGGGGCTTTGGCTGCGCACCGGGCAGGAGTCTTCCGGCGGCGAAAGGCGGGTTTTGCTCTCCGGTTACGGTATTTATACGATAAAAAGCCTTTTTTATCGTATAAATTTTGCGAATTTAGCGGTTGAATACCATGTCCATCTGTGGTACACTATTTTTGATACCGTAAAAAACAGGAGTATACCATTCATGACCATTCTGGGCATTGACCCCGGGTACGGCATTATCGGCTATGGGCTGGTCAAATACGATGGGCGGCGGTTTACCCCCATCCAGTTCGGCGCAATCCGCACCGAGGCCGGCGCGCCCATGTACAGCCGCCTGTGTGAGCTGTACGCCGATTTGAACACCCTGCTCGATACCTTCCACCCCGACGAGGCCGCGGTGGAAGAACTGTACTTTAACCAAAATATTACAACCGGCATCCAGGTTGCGCAGGCGCGCGGGGTGATCCTGCTTGCGCTCGCGCAAAAGGGGCTGTCGCCGGTGGCTTATTCGCCCTCCCAGGTCAAAATGTCGGTCGTCGGCTACGGCAAGGCCGAAAAACGGCAGGTGATGGAAATGACCCGCATCCTGCTCGGACTGGAAAAGGTCCCGCGCCCCGACGACGCGGCGGACGCCCTCGCCCTCGCCGTTTGCCACGGGCATTCGCTGCGCGGCGCGTCACTCAAATAAGGAGAACCGCATATTATGTTTTACTATGTAGAAGGCACGGTCGCACTCACCGAGCCGTCCCTGGCCGTTATCGACTGCGGCGGGGTGGGCTACGCGTGCAGCACCTCGCGTACCACATCCGCACAGCTCAAGCCCGGGCAAAAAACCCGGCTGTATACCCATTTTTACTGCCGGGAGGATCTGGTGCAGATGTTCGGCTTCCTTGATCTGGAGGAGCTGAACTGCTTCCGGATGCTGCTCGGCGTTTCGGGCGTCGGCCCCAAGGCGGCGCTTGCCATCCTGTCCGAAGCGCCGCCCTCCAAGCTGGCGCTGTCCATTATCACCGGTGACGCGAAGCTGTTAATGCAGGCCCCTGGCATTGGCAAGAAGATTGCCCAGCGCATTGTGCTCGAGCTGCGCGACAAGATGGGGCAGGGGCAGGGGCAGGCGGAGACGGGCGCTGCCACCCTCCCGGCGCAGACGCCGGGAGGCGTCAACCATACGCAGGAGGCGGTTGCTGCGCTGATGGTCCTGGGTTACAGCCAGGCGGAGGCGCTGCAAGCCATGGAGGGCTGCCCGGCAGAAACCACGGAAACCGAGGGTATCATCCGTTATTGCCTGAAGCGCCTTGCAGGCTCGTAAAGGGGGCGGGCATTTTTGAGCATTGAATTCAGCGGCGGCATGGCGGACGATGAACGCATCGTTTCCAGCCGCACCTTGCAGGGGGAGGACACCGACACATCCCTGCGCCCGAAGCGTATGGAAGAATACGTCGGGCAGGCGAAAGCAAAAGAGAACCTTGCCATTTTTATCGAGGCGGCAAAGCGCCGCAGTGAGCCGCTTGACCATACGTTATTGTACGGCCCGCCCGGCTTGGGCAAAACCACGCTCGCCAACATCATTGCGAACGAGATGGGGGTGAATATCCGCATTACCTCCGGCCCCGCCATTGAAAAGGCGGGGGATCTGGCCGCGCTGCTGACCAACCTGACCGAAAACGATATATTATTTATCGACGAGATCCACCGCCTGAACCGCAGCGTCGAGGAAATCCTGTACCCCGCGATGGAGGACTACGCGCTTGATATCATCATCGGAAAGGGGCCGTCCGCGCGCTCTATCCGGCTCGACCTGCCGAAATTTACCCTGATTGGCGCGACCACCCGCGCCGGGCAGATGACCGCGCCGCTGCGCGACCGTTTCGGCGTGATGCTCCGGCTGGAGCTTTACCAGCCGGAGGAGCTGTGCCGGATTGTGACCCGCTCCGCGGACATCCTGCATGTTGCCTGCGAGCCGGACGGCGCGCTCGAAATTGCCCGCCGGGCACGCGGCACGCCGCGCATCGCCAACCGCCTGCTGCGCCGTGTGCGCGACTTCGCGCAGGTCAAGGGCGACGGCGTGATTACCCGCCCGATGGCGGACCAGGCGCTGCTTGCGCTCGAAATTGACGCGCTCGGGCTGGACAACATCGACCGGCGGATGCTGGATTCGATTATCCGGAATTACGACGGCGGGCCGGTTGGGTTGGAAACCCTGGCGGCGACCATCAACGAGGAAGCCGTCACGCTCGAGGACGTGTACGAGCCGTACCTGATGCAGATCGGCTTCCTGACGCGCACACCGCGCGGGCGCTGCGTGACCACACGCGCATATGACCATTTGGGGCTTGTCCCCGCCGAACACCAACCCCCGTCGGATCAGCTGCGTTTTGACAGCGAGTGAGCATACAGGCGGAAGTTTTTTTCGCGGCAATCCGATCAATTGGAAGGAAGGATGACAGATTGGGAAAATATTTTGGGACTGACGGCGTTCGCGGCGTTGCGAATGTCGAGCTGGATGTCATGCTGGCATTCAAAATCGGCGCGGCGGCGGCGTATACGCTCCAAAAGGAGCACCGGCGCGGCGGCAAGGCCAAGCTGCTGATTGGCAAGGATACCCGGATTTCTTCAGATATGCTGGAAAACGCGCTGGTGGCGGGCATCTGCTCGGTCGGCGCGGACGTGGAGCTGCTCGGGGTGATCCCGACGCCGGCGGTGGCGTACCTGACCATCCGCCACAGGGCGGACGCCGGCATTGTCATTTCGGCAAGCCACAACTCTTATGAATACAACGGCATTAAAATCTTTGCCGGTTCGGGCTACAAGCTTTCCGACGAGCTGGAATTGCAGATTGAGGCGCTGATTGACGATTTTGACAGCGTGCCCAAGGCGAGCCACGACAAGCTCGGGCGGGTGCTGCCGCACAGGATCGACCCGGTGGTCGAGTATACAGACCACCTTGCGGGCACCATCAGCGGCGACCTGTCCGGCTTGCGGGTTGCGGTGGATTGCGCTAACGGCGCGTCCTCGACGACGATTGTACGGCTGCTGCGGCAGGTGGAGTGCGGCTATGAGATCCGTTTCCGCGAGCCGGACGGGCTGAATATTAACGACGGCTGCGGCTCGACCCACTTGGGCCAGCTGAAAGAGCGCGTGCGCAAGGGGGATTTTGACCTTGGCATTGCCTTTGACGGCGACGCCGACCGCTGCCTGATTGTGGACGAGAACGGCGAGGAGCTGGACGGCGACCGGATCATGGCGGTCTGTGCGGCGCGGATGCAGCAGGAGGGCAAGCTGCGCGGCGGCGCGTTTGTGGCGACGGTGCTTTCCAACATGGGGCTGCACGCCTACGCAAAGCAAAAAAATATGCGGATTGAGTGCTCGAACGTCGGCGACCGCTATGTATTGGAGAAGATGCTGGAAAACGGCTATATCCTGGGCGGGGAGCAATCCGGGCACGTGATTTTCCTGGAATATGCGACGACGGGCGACGGACAGCTGACGGCGCTGCAATTCATGCGTATCCTGAAGGACAGCGGGCGCAAGTGCTCGGAAATCGCGGCGGAGGTTGTCTCCTGGCCGCAGGTTATGATTAACGTCAAGGTGCCGAACAGTGAAAAATACAGCATTGCGGAGCGCCCGGAAATCGCGGAGGCCATCAAGGAAGCCGAGGCGGGGCTTGGCGAAGGCCGTATCCTGGTGCGTCCTTCGGGCACGGAAGCGCTGGTGCGCGTGATGGTGGAAGCGCGGGACGCTGCGCTGGTAGACCGCACCGCCAAAACAGTCGCCGCCGTCATTGAAGCGGTAAGCGCCTAAGGCGCGGAGATGCTTATGCATCCCAATCCCGCCGCGGCGGGGCTTTCATATCCGCAAACAATGCCTTTCCGTTTTCATACGGAAGGGCTTTTTTATCCGTTTCCGCGCAGGCCGCCCTTTTCCTGTACTGCGCGCACCGGACGGCAGACGACACCGCCGCCCACAGATGATATAATCATGTGGTACAAAAACAGGTTTTAGAAATCACGGAACTGCATATCCTAAACCTGAAAATCTGTTGGGAGGTCATCACATGAATCCATACCTGATTACACCGGCGCTGCTTGCCGGGTTTGCCGCCCATTTGCGGGCGGAGGAACGCAGCGCCGGTACTATTTCAAAGTACCTGTGCGATATGCGCGCCTTTGCCGGATGGCTGGACGGCAGGCCGGCGGAAAAAGCGCTGACCGCCGCATGGCGGGAATACCTGCTGGAAAGCGGCTGCTGCCCGGTCACCGTCAACGGCAAGCTGACGGCGGTGAACGCCTTTTTCCGCTTTGCGGGGTGGGAGGGCTGCCGGGTGCATTTCCTCAAGCTCCAGCGGCAGCTGTTCCGCGAGGACTCCCGGGAGCTGACACGGGCGGAGTATCAGCGCCTGCTCTCCACCGCACAGGCGCGCGGGCAGGAACGGCTGGCGCTGCTGATTGAAACCATCTGCTCCACCGGCATCCGGGTCAGCGAGGTGCCGTATATTACCTTGGAAGCCGCCCGGCAAGGCCGTGCCGAGATTGCGCTCAAGGGCAAGCGCCGCGTGATCCTCCTGCCGGAAAGGCTTTGCCGCAAGCTGAAAAAATACGCCAAAACGAAAAAAATCGCTTCCGGTGAGCTGTTCATCACCAAAAGCGGCAGAGGGGTTTCCCGGAAACAGATTTGGGCAGAAATGAAAGCGCTGTGCGCGGCGGCCAATGTCGCGGAAAGCAAGGTGTTCCCACATAACCTGCGCCACCTGTTCGCGCGGTGCTATTACCGCGTGAGTCGTGATGTGGCCGGGCTTGCCGATGTTCTGGGGCACAGCTCCATTGAGACAACGCGTATTTACCTGATATCTACCGGCGCGGAGCACGCGCGGCAGCTGGAACAGCTGGGGCTTGTGACTTAGGACAAATTTATTCATTTGTCCTGTTTGGTTCCGATAAAACAACGCAGGGGCATCTCTGTCTCTTCATTTTATCATCTTCTACATAAAATTGCAATCCTTTTTTCATGGCAAACAGACCGGTCAGAAAAAATTTTTTCGACGGTCTCTGTTTGCCATATCATTTTTTGCATTTTTACCCTTTTAGCAATTGATTTATGCAGGAATATTGCTGTTTTGTCAACCGAAAGGCAGGACAAATGAATAAATTTGTCCCATCTACCACGAATCTATCGTGAAAGGAGGAAAATAGCTTTCTCAGTATATTTGCAGGGGTATTTCCGAATATTTTTGTTAAAAAGCAAGGAGGTATTACCCTAAAATGAAGAAAAAATTTTTGGCAGGCCTGCTTTCACTGGCTATGCTGCTGACGCTGCTGCCAGTGAGCGCGTTTGCCGCTGAGGGCGGCCCGAGCATTGCACTGAAATTCTATGCAGACGGCGCAAAAGCCAACGCTGTAACTACAAAAGATGATTCAGAGCGTGACACCCTTATTCTGGATATCAATCCTGGTACTATCTCGAATGACGATAAGTATTTGGCTGCAATTTCCTATCCGAGCGAAGCACAGCATGAATACACGGCAGAAGAAGGTGTCACGGTAGGAGAATCAAATGCCGCAAATTATGAGCTGATTACAGGCGAGCTTTCTAAGGCTGGACAATATTACATCAGCCTGAATCCCTGGACAGGCGGCAAACAGCAATATAAAGGTATTGTTGCAGGCGAGGGCTATACTGTAAGTTTGCTCAAAAAAACAACTGCTGAAAGCGCCGATACGTATACGCTTGTCGAAAGCTCTTCCGTAACCTTTACGCTGAAAGAGGTCACAATCGATTTCGGCGAAGGCGCAGTGCCCACCGCAATTATCCAACAGCACGAAGATAAAGGCAATGAGTATTTTTATCGTGTTGATGGGACTGCCGCAAAGATTTACGCTTTGACCGATGTCCCCGAAACGGATTCTGCCGATGCTTTGACTGCGCTTCAGAAACTGATTAGCTTTGCGGATGGTTCTGACTACGCAGATGCCACAAAGGGCACATGGGCATTTACTGCCGAAACGAATACGTTCGCTTGGACTGCCAAGACTGCCGGGCCGACTGAGCTGAGCACGGATAACGTCAGCCTGTCTGCAACGACTGCGGTGCTTACGGAGGGTTCTGCAGCCCTGCCGACCGTTACCGTTGACGTAACAGGCGCAGTAAAGGACACCAGCTACACCGTAACGTGGAGGGATTCCGAGGGCAATGCTGTTACTGGCGACACTGTTTCTGCGGCTGGTACTTATACTGTAACTGTTGCGGCAAAAACAGATGATACTGTTGTAAGCGGTTCTGTTGACCTTACTTTCACCGTTACAAATCCCGACGGGCCGCAGCTGGATGACCTCGATTTGAACGGCATTTTCCCCGCTGCGCTGCATGACACCCGCGTAGATACAAGCGATGCAAATGCGGTTCAGGACGCGGATTTGTATGCAGCTGATTCCTACAAAGCGGATGCAGCGGCCGATGGACTGAATGTTGATGTGAAATTTGCCGCAGCAGATCTGAAGCAGCACCAGAATGGCGATAGCCCCGCAAGCCTTGGCTACTGGGTTGGCGTCGCAATCCCGGCTCCTGCTGAGGGCGTCAACGCATACCAGCGTAAGTATAAGAATGCGGACGGCACCGATAATGTAAGCGCTGCTGAACTTGAGGATATTGCCGCTGGGAAAAAGGGCTATACCCTCTACCTGAACGCGGCAAATCCCAAAACCACAGCGTTTAGCCTGTCATTTGGCAATCTGTCAGACGGCACGTATACGCAGGTGACGAAGGAATATACCTTCATCCTTGATTTCAAGGCGGTTTCCCTGTATACTACCGCAACGGCAACGCTTCCGCAGGGCGAAACCACTGCAACGGTCGATTCTACTGTTGCTGAGAACCTGGTAAAGGATGTTATCAGCGCGGCTACCACTGAGAACAGCGGCGATGCAACTGAAGCGAGCAAGCCGACCGTAACAATTGATGCAAAAGAAGCAACAGGCGCGACTGCCGTCACGATTCCGGCTGAAGCGGTTACCGCCCTGACCGGCGCTGCTGCCGCAGAGGTTGCGGATTTGACCGTCAAGGTAGATCTCCCGGAAGCTTCGGTTACGCTGCCCGCCAGCGCGCTCAAGACAGAGGGCACAGCTGCGGCTATGACCATTTCGGTCGCACCAAATACCTCTGTTGTAGAGGGCAATGACACCCTTACGCAGGATGACAAGGTTGAAGCCCACGACATCGAGGTCAAGAAGGGCACAGAGCCTGTTGCGGTTGCGGAGCCTGTCACCGTAAGCGTAAAGACCACATTCACAGCGCAGGATGCTGACGGCCTGAAGGTAGATCTCCCGGAAGCTTCGGTTACGCTGCCCGCCAGCGCGCTCAGACAGAGGGCACAGCTGCGGCTATGACCATTTCGGTCGCACCAAATACCTCTGTTGTAGAGGGCAATGACACCCTTACGCAGGATGACAAGGTTGAAGCCCACGACATCGAGGTCAAGAAGGGCACAGAGCCTGTTGCGGTTGCGGAGCCTGTCACCGTAAGCGTAAAGACCACATTCACAGCGCAGGATGCTGACGGCCTGAAGGTTATTTATTTCCCCGATACCGGAAAGCCCTCTGTGATTTCTGCCGCTGTGACCATTGACAATACGATGGCCACGTTCACAGTCCCGCACCTGTCTACCTACGCACTTATGAAGAGCGAGACTGCCGCAAAGCTGGATTTGGACGAAGCTCTTACGTTTAAGTACCAGATTGGAAGCGACACGGCTGTAACGCTTACCGGCACATCTGCAACCGTAGGCGCAGATGTTGAAACCATCAAAATTATTGTGGAAGGCACCGTCAAGGCCGTAACAGTGAATGGTGCAGCCTACACAGACGGCGGTCATGCGGTTCAGCTGACTGCTGGCGCAAACGAGATTAAGGTCAATGTCGGTGGCCAGGAATACACCCTCACTTTCACACGTGAAAGCGCCGTTGTACCGCCTGCATCGAATCCTGCGTTTACATTCAAGCCTGCGAAGGATATGACCGCAGCAGAGCGGAAGGAATATTACTGCGAGGCGAGCGGCGGTATGCTGACCATCAATAATCTTGACCCGGCTAAGACATATATGCTGACCATGGATAACGGGCTTGCATCTGGCAAAAATATCCCGCGTACAGCTATGAAAGTAACGCCCAACGCGGATGGATCGTTTACGACTGGCTGCCAGTGGTTCGTAAAGATTATTGTTTTCACAATGGTGGATTCTGACGGAGATATGAGTTTGGATAATGTTGTGAAGAAAAATGACTCTACCTATTTCATGACGTCATTGAACGTAGGTACTCAGGTCGGTTCCAATCCCAATTAAAGTAATCACGAACACAAGGAGAAAATGCCATGAAGAAAAGATTTTTAACCTTGCTGCTGGCGGCTGTCTTGTGTCTGAACCTGAGCGGCACAGCGTTTGCCGCTGATGGCGATGATTGGGATATCGTAGATGACGGCAATGGTCCGCAGGTGGTAGAACCCAGCAAGCCTGACCCCGGCCCCGGCCCCGGACCAAGTCCGACCCCGACGCCCACCCCGACCCCGACGCCCACCCCGGACGATGACGACGACAGAAGCAGCCGCAGCCCGTCCTCCAAGAGTGAGGACAAGGGGCCGGACATTAACTACAAGACCGGCGAAAACGGCACGGTCACCCTTTCCCCGACCGACCCGAAAAAGGGCGATACCGTAACGATTACCGTGACCCCGGCGGAAGGCTATATCGTCGGCTCGGTCACGGTCACCACGAACAGCGGCAAGAATGTGGTGGTGCTGAACCAGGGCGGCAACGTGTATACCTTCACCATGCCGGGTGAGAAAATCACCATTGCCACGACCTTCCGCGTGCCCACCCAGTATACGCCGGGCACGTCCTTCTCGGACGTCCCGTCTACCGAATGGTACGCGGCCGCGGTCGCGTATGTGTCCCAGAACGGCATGATGGCCGGGAGCAACGGGCGCTTCTCGCCCAATGACCGGCTGACGCGCGGCATGATGGCGCAGATCCTTTACAACATCGAAAAGGCGTCTCCCACCGGCACTGCGTCCTTCCCGGATGTACCGGCGACCGAATGGTTTGCAAACGCGGCGGCATGGGCTTCCACACAGGGCTTTATGAGCGGCTACAGCAACGGCAATTTTGGGCCGAACGACCCAATTACCCGCGAACAGCTGGCGGCAATCCTGTACCGCTACGCTTCCGCAAAGGGCTACGATGTGTCCTCCACGGCAGATATTTCAACTTACAGCGACGCAAGCGCTACCTCTGACTGGGCCGCTGCGGCAGTCCGCTGGGCGGTCGGCTCCGGCCTGCTTTCCGGTAAGGCGGGGATTGGCGGCAGCCGCCTTGACCCCACCGGTACCGCGACCCGCGCCGAGGTTGCGCAGATCCTGATGAACTTTGCGACCAAGATCGCGAAATAACAGCAAATGCAGCAGCTTTCCCAAAAGCCAGTAATGGTTTGATGTTTCCCATAGCCCCAGGAATCTCTCTCTCCTGCCGGGCTGGGAGAAAGGGCGGCCTCAAAACGGTTCCTGAAACCGTTAAGGGGCCGTCTCTTTTTTCTTGTCCGGCGGCAGCTGCCCGCGCTGCGGATGCTCGGGGGCACTGCGGCGGGGTCCCCTCCAATGGCTTTCCGTTTCCATGCGGATAGCCATTTTTTGCACTTATATTTTCCATCCACCGCAAGCCTGTTCTCAATGTCAAAACGACCCCTTCTGTATATCATGTAAAATATCCATTTTTTCCCTGAAAAGACATTTCAACCTTTTTGACCGTTTGTTAAAAAGACAAAACACCTCCCCCGATTCTTTCAAAATATTGCTGTACAACTGTAAAAATGTAGAAATGTCTTGTTTATTATGCACAGTTTCAAACGTTTGCTTTATGCAGAATAGACAATATAGAAAGATTTTACCTGCTGCATCATTGTAAAAAATCAACATATCAACTGTTTTATATAACATACAAATATAACACATTTCCTCTTTTTTTGATATAATATCCTCAGAAGGACAGAAAAAGATGTGCACACTTTTGAAAGCCCGGTAATTACAAGGAGGAAAAGATTATGGCAAACCAAACCTCGCAAAAGCTCCCCGCCGCCCAAAAGTATGCATTCGGCATCGGCGCAATCGGCAAAGACGCGATTTGTAACTTAGTAGGTGCGTTTTTGATGCTCTACATGACCGATACCCTCGGCCTGGGCGCAACCTTTGCGGGCTTGCTGCTCGGCGCGGCCCGTATCTGGGACGCGGTAAATGACCCGATGATGGGTATGATTGTAGACAACACCCGGACAAAATACGGTAAGTTCCGTATCTGGCTGATTATCGGCACGCTGATTAACTCGGTGTTCTTTATCCTGCTGTTCACCAACTGCGGCATTACAAACAAGGGCACCTTGATGGTTTACATTTCGGTGATGTACATCCTGTACGGCATGACTTACACGGTAATGGACGTTCCCTACTGGTCCTGGCTGCCGAACCTGTCCAGCGACCCGCACGAGCGCGAATCCATTTCGGTTATCCCGCGTATCTTCGCTTCGATTGGCGGCTTCATCGTCTGCACCTTCGGGCTGAAGGTTATCAGCTACTTTAATAACGTGGCGGGCGACAGCTCGGTTGTCCAGGAGCAGGCGGACGGCTCGGTCCTGAATATCTCGGTTACCGGCTTTACTTATACAGCGGTCGCCATCGTTGTCCTGTTCATCATCTGCATCGGCATCACCTGTGCCGTGGTAAAGGAAAAGCCCACCACCGGCGCGGGCGTCAAGGCGGAAAAAACCAGCCTTGGTGAAGCTTTCGCCATCATCGTCAAGAATGACCAGCTGGTTGCGTTCATCGGCCTGCTGCTCACCTTCAACCTCTGCACCCAGATTTTGAAGTCCTTCGCGGTGTACTACTTTAAGGAAGTTTGCGGCAACGCGTTCTTGTACTCCATCTTCGGCTACGCCATCATTGCGGAAATGGTCGGCCTGTTCTGCTTCCCGAAAATCGCTAAGGCCATCAGCCGCGAGAAGGTTTATTTTCTCGCCTGCGGCCTGCCGATTGCCGGCCTTGTCCTGCTGTATGGCCTCGGCTATATCGCGCCGAACAGCACCGCCGGTGTGATTGCTTCCTGTGCGTTCATTTTCTTCGGCTCCGGCCTGTCCCTCGGCACCACCACCTGCTGCATCGCCGACGTTATCGACTATGGCGAATTGAAGTTCGGCAAACGCAATGAATCCGTTACCTGCTCGGCACAGACCTTCCTGATGAAAGCAGCGATGGCGGTTGCGGGCACCCTGACCGGCGTTGGCCTGGATATCATCGGCTATGACGCGGCCAAGTCCGGCGCGCAGTCCGCGGGCACCATCTTTGGTATCCGTGTGCTGATGTTCGCGGTTCCGATTGTGCTGGCAGTCCTCAGCTTCCTGATTTTCAAGAACGCGTACAAGCTTAAGGGCGAACGTCTCCAGCAGATGACCCGCGAAGTCAACGCGCTCCACGCAAAGCAGCAGGCAGCAGCCCGCTGATTCCCCGGGGGACTGTGAAGCAATAAATTGTGACAAGCGCGCCGCAGATTCCTTCGCCGGACATCCGCAGGCAGGCCGACGCCTGTCAAATAAAAGCAACGCAGTATGGCGGAAGAATCTGCAAGCGATTGCCGCAAGTTATTTTTGAACAGTTTCTATACTCGCGAATGAAAAGATTTGCCGTATTCACCCACCCTGCCCGCCATCC
>CAJUJQ010000065.1 GCA_910586575.1 uncultured Clostridia bacterium
GATGGCGGGCAGGGTGGGTGAATACGGCAAATCTTTTCATTCGCGAGTATATTTTGAAAAAAACTGGTAAATTGGTTGCTTTTTACAGGGATCTGTAGTATGATGGAAAAAAATGCGGAGGAACCTCAAATGGATTTTTATAAAAACGCACGCCCCGACCCCAAAACAGCTCCCCCGTTGGAGCAATGGCGGACACTCTACCAGCTTGCTGACGAACTGAAGCAGCTTGCGCCGTGGAAAAGCGTATATGACAGTCAACTGTTCCGCATTGAGCTTCCTGAAGACCCGGAACCCTATTTTTGCAGCATCATGGGCAACGGCGGTGAGAGCTTCGGCATCGCCGTCTACCCCGGATATGAAGCTTATGCGCGGCTGCTCCGTTTGCTGGATACGGATTCAAACGAGCTGGAAATGCTGCTTGCGGTTGACCAGCGCGTCCTTGTCTGCGAATTCTGCAACAGCGGGGAGGTTTCAAATGCGGATCGCGCGGTGATAAAATCGCTCGGCCTGCGCTTCCGCGGGAAGCACCAGTGGACGACCTTCCGTTCCGGCAAGCCGGGGCAGTTCCCCTGGTTCCTGACTGCGGAGGAGGCCGGCGTCCTCTGCCGCGTCATGCCGCAGGCACTCGCGGCGCTGCGCCAATACCTAACAGCTGAGGACGCTCCGGAATTCCGGGACGGCGTGATTCTGCGCTGGCGCCCTGCGGAAAGCGGATGGGTGCTGGAAGAATTCCCGCTGGAGGGTATACAAATCCCGGTTGAACGCATCAAGGTGGACGAAAGCGAGTGGCTCCCCTACAAAAGGAAGCGGAAAACGCGCGACGTCCTGGAGCTGGAAGCCGGGTATTTGCCGGTCCCCGTCCAGGAATCCGTTTCCGTCCCCGCCCATGCCACTTATATCGTTGTGCTGACGAACCGGAAAACCGAAACGCCGGTCGGCCCTATGCCCACCGACACGTGGGATGCACCGCCAGATATTAAAATCGCCAGTGCCCTGCTCGATTATATCAAAAAAAACGGCAGGCCCGCCGCACTCTATGTACGCAGTGAATGGATTGCCGAGCCGGTGCGGGATATTTGCAGCGGGCTGGGCATCCGCCTGCACATCGGGGAGGATCTATCGCTTTCAGAGTCAATGATTCATTTCCTGTATCTGATGCTGACCGGGGACGACGAGGTTTTGGGAGCCCTCGACGAACTCAGCGACATCCTCGACTTTCTTGACGACGACGATGACGATGACGCACCGGACAATCTCATTACCTTCCCAAAGCGGCTGCGCTGAATACCGGCGGAGCCCGAGTCTCCCTGCCCGGAAATTTTTCTTGCAATCTGTCTGCCGATGTCATATAATAAAAACAGTTGTGGGTTGCTTTTGCTGTAATTACCTGTTCGATTTGGAACAAAATGGAAACCTCTGAGCGCCCACCGCTACAGGGACTGGCAGGTTCGGGAACTCTGGCAACCCGGATTCATAATAAATCCTGATAAACCGTTTTTTCAGCGGGTGGAGGCCGGGCTGAAAAGCAGTTTTGAACATTACCGACTGCCGTAACAGACGAAAGGATGAGTACCATGCAAAAGAAACATGAGGCGATCATGAATGCGGTCGCTCTTTTCCTCAAGGGCGAATATCACCGCTCGATTGAAGACGCCAAACCGGAGCAGATCCATTACGCCCTCTCGCGCACGCTGATGGCGCAGATCGCCGACCAGTGGCGGGAGAGCGCGGCAAAGCATCAGAACACCCGCCATGCTTACTATTTTTCCGCCGAATTTTTGATTGGCCGCGCCATCCAGAATAACATGCTCTGTATGGGCCTGACCGGCGAAATCAACGATATGCTCCGCGAAAAGGGCGCTGACCTTTCGACGCTCGAAGAAATTGAGGACTGTGCGCTCGGCAACGGCGGCCTGGGCCGCCTGGCTGCGTGCTTCCTGGATTCGGCCGCGACGCTTGACCTCCCGCTGGACGGCTACGGCATCCGCTACAAGTACGGCCTGTTCAAGCAGACCATCGTCGGCGGCTTCCAGCAGGAGGAAGCGGACGACTGGACCCGTCTCGGCGACCCGTGGAGCCTCCGCCGCGAGGATGAGTCAGTTACGGTCTCCTTCCGCAACCAAACCATCAAGGCTGTCCCCTATGACGTGCCGGTCATCGGCTACGGCACCAAGAACGTCGGCACCCTGCGCCTGTGGCAGGCCGAGCCTCTGAAGGCGTTCGACTTTAACCTGTTCAACGACCAGGCATACGATAAGGCGGTCGAGGAGCGCAACCGCGCCGAGGATATCTCCCGCGTGCTGTATCCGAACGACACCACCGACGAGGGCAAAATGCTGCGCCTGAAACAGCAGTATTTCTTCTGCTGCGCTTCGCTTCAGGATATCATCCGCAAGTATAAGGCGCAGTACGGCAGCGATTTCTCCCACTTCGCGGAGCTGAACGCCATCCAGCTCAACGACACCCACCCGGTTATTTCGATTCCCGAGCTGATCCGCCAGCTGATCGACTTCGAGGGCGTTTCCTTTGACGACGCGCTCGAAATCTGCAAGAAGGTGTTCTCCTACACCAACCATACCGTCCTGCCGGAAGCGCTCGAAAAGTGGGGCAAGTGGCTGCTCGAAGCGACCATCCCGCGCGTGTTCGAGATTATCCGCATGATCGACGGCAAGCAGGCCGCCGAACTGAACGCCAAGGGCGTCCCCGGCGACAAGGCGTATTCCATGCGCATTTTGCAGCATGACACCGTGCATATGGCGTATCTCGCGATTTTCGCGTCCCGCTATGTCAACGGCGTCGCGCAGCTGCATACCGAAATCCTCAAGACCGACGTGCTCAAGGATTGGTACGACCTGTACCCTGACCGCTTCCAGAACAAGACCAACGGCATCACCCAGCGCCGCTGGCTCGCGCTGTGCAACCCCGAGCTGGGCGCGCTGATTACCGAGCTGCTCGGCTCCAAGGACTGGGTCACCGACCTGTCCCAGCTCAAGCAGCTGGAGAAGTTCGCGGACGACAAGGCGGTCCTCAAGCGTTTCCTCGATATCAAACAGGTCAAGCGCGAGCACCTCGCCAAGTATATCAAGCGCCAGGAACGCGTGCTCATCGACCCTGATTCGATTTACGATGTCCAGATTAAGCGCCTGCATGAGTACAAGCGCCAGTTCCTGAACATTCTCGCGATTTTGGAGCTGTATTATGAAATCGCGGAAGGCTCGCTCACCGATTTCACCCCGACCACCTTTATTTTCGGCGCGAAGGCCGCCCCCGGCTACCGTCGGGCGAAGGGCATTATCAAGCTTATCAACGAGGTTGCCCGCCTGATCGACAACGACGACCGTGTCCGCGGCAGGCTGAAGGTTATCTTCGTTTCCAACTACAATGTTTCCTATGCCGAGAAGATTGTCGCGGCGGCGAACGTCTCTGAGCAGATTTCCACCGCCGGCTTAGAGGCTTCGGGCACCGGCAATATGAAGCTGATGCTCAACGGCGCTGTAACGCTGGGCACCTTTGACGGCGCGAACGTTGAAATCGTAGAGGAAGCGGGCCGCGAGAACAACTATATCTTCGGCGCGACCGTGGAAGAAATTGCCAAGGCCGCCCAGCAGGGCTACAACCCGAAGGGGATTTATGACAGCGACCACCGCGTCCGCCGGGTGCTGGACGCCCTCGTCAACGGCACGCTGAACGACGGCGGCACCGGTATTTTCCGCGAACTGTACGACTCCATCCTCTACGGCGCAAGCTGGCACAAGCCCGACCAGTATTACCTGCTGCTCGACTTCGCCGGTTACCTCGAGGCCAAGAAGCAGCTTAACCGCGATTACCGCGACAGCATGAAGTTTGCACGCAAGTGTTGGCTCAACATCTGCAACGCGGGCAAGTTCTCCTCCGACCGCACGATTGCGGAATACGCAAAGGATATCTGGCATATCGAAAAGGTCTAAACAGACGGCTTCCGGGATTCGCTCCCGGAAGCTTTTTTTTGCCCCGCGGCAGGCGGCGCAAAAAAATGAATTGGGATGTGAGCATGAGCGAGGATTCGAGAGTATCAGCGAGCATAAGCGAGTTTGCAAAGGGATAATTCAAAATTTGTAAAATTTGTGTTGACATTGCGGTTTCGGTGTGGTTTAATAAAAAAGGCTCGTTTAGGGCACTGAAATGTGTAATCACTGAAAATCAAATAAATGGAGGAAGTAACCATGTCCACTTTTATGGCAAAAGCAGAAACACTTGAGCGCAAGTGGTATGTGCTGGATGCCGCGGGCAAGCCGCTCGGCCGCACCGCTGCGGTCGCCGCAATGCTCCTGCGCGGCAAGCACAAGCCCGAGTTCACCCCGCACGTTGACTGCGGCGATTTCGTCATCATTGTCAACGCGGACAAAGCCGTCCTGACCGGCAAGAAGCTCGAGCAGAAATATTACCGCCATCACTCTGGCTGGGTCGGCGGGCTGAAAGAAGTCCAGTACAAGACCATGATGGCTGAGAAGCCCGAAACCGCGATGCGTCTCGCTGTCAAGGGCATGCTGCCCAAGAATTCGATTGGCCGCCAGTCGGTCACCCGTCTGAAGGTCTACAGAGGCCCCGACCACAAGAACGCCGCCCAGAAGCCCGAAATCTGGGACAAGTAAGGAGGAATTTGACTTATGTATACCCCTAAGAAAGCATATTTCTACGGCACCGGCAGAAGGAAGTCCTCTGTTGCCAGAGTTCGTCTCTTCCCCGGCGGTACCGGTGAGATTAAAATCAACAACCGCACCATTGACAATTATTTCGGCCTCGATACCCTCAAGCTGATTGTCCGTCAGCCGCTCGAGGCAACCAATACCACCGCCAAGTTCGACATTGAATGCACCGTCACCGGCGGCGGCTTCACCGGCCAGGCGGGCGCCATCCGTCACGGCATCTCCCGCGCGCTGCTCCAGGCGAACGCTGAGGAGTACCGTCCCGCTCTCAAGGCTGCCGGTTTCCTGACCCGCGACCCGAGAATGAAGGAGAGAAAGAAGTACGGTCTCAAAGCGGCCCGTCGCGCTCCGCAGTTCAGCAAGCGCTGATTTCGTATCCAGGGAAATTATGGGACGGTTTTGTCCTGTGCCATTCAAGTATGCAAATCCCCCTTCCTGCCCGCGGAACAGCGTGTCAGGAGGGGGCTTTTTACAATTTTTATAAGGGGGATTTTGGTGGACAGTACAATAAGCCGGGTAAGGCATGGGCTTGCCTACGGCTGGCATTCCTTTCGGCAATTTTGCAGATGGGTGCTGCTCGGCATTCTGGCGGGGGTCGTGGTCGGCGTGGCGGGGGCAGTCTTCCACCACCTGGACGAGCTGGCGGCCCATACCCGGATGGCGCACGGCTGGCTGTTGTTCCTGCTGCCGTTTGCGGGCCTTGCGATTGCGGGGCTGTACCATATCTGCGGGATTGACAACGACCGTGGAACCAATTTCGCGCTGGTTGCCGTCCGCGAAAACAAGGGCATGGCGCTGCGCACCGCGCCGCTGATTGCCGCCGCAACCGTGCTGACCCATCTGACCGGCGGTTCCTCGGGGCGTGAGGGCGCGGCGCTTCAGCTGGGCAGCTCGATTGCCAGCTTTATTGGCCGCCGCCTGCGGCTGGATGAGCGCGAAGCGCGCATTATGACCATGTGCGGCATGGCGGCAGGCTTCTCTGCGCTGTTCGGCACGCCGATTGCGTCCGCCGTGTTCGCGATGGAGGTCGTGTCGGTCGGCGTGATGTATTATGCCGCGCTCGCGCCCTGCATGGTGGCGGCGCTGACCGCGCAGCAGGTAGCGCTCCGGCTGGGCGGGGAGGCAACCTGCTTCGTGCTGCCCGAGGTTCCTGCCGTCAGCTGGCAGACGCTGGTTTCAACACTGCTGCTCGGCTGCCTGATCGGCATGCTTGCATGGGTTGAGTGCATCGTCATGGCGGCGGTGCACCACCGCTATCACAAGCTGTTCCCGAACCATTTCCTGTGCGCGTTCGTGGGCGGCTGCGCCGTGATTGTGGTGACGCTGCTGCTCGGCACGCGGGATTATAACGGCGCGGGTATGGATGTCATCCGCCGCGCGACCCTGGGGGAAGCCCTGCCTTGGGCGTTCCTCTGCAAGCTGCTGCTGACCGCGCTGACGCTCGGCGCGGGCTTCAAGGGCGGTGAAATTGTACCGACCTTCTTTATCGGGGCAACCTTCGGCTGCACGGTCGGCGGATTGCTGGGGCTTCCGGCGGGGTTTGCCGCCGCGCTGGCAATGGTCGGCCTGTTCTGCGGTGTGACCAATTCGCCGCTCACCTCGGTGCTGCTTGCGTATGAGCTGTTCGGCGGGGAAGCGCTGCCGCTGTTCGCGCTGGTCTGCGCGGTGGCTTACCGTCTTTCCGGCTATGAGAGCCTTTATCGGGAGCAGCGGATTGTTTATTCTAAGGAAGTGCCTATTCTGCACAGCCGCGAGATCCAGGAAACCGAACAGCAGGAGCACAAACCGGCGGAGCGTCCCCACGCATCCGAAGCGGCGGAAAGCGGGGCCGCGGAGGCTCACACGGAAGCCGCCGCGCAGTGAACGCCACAAAATGCACAAGAAATACCGGTTTTTCTGCCAGATCCCTGCGCAAAGCGACAAAAGTTTACCAGCACCGATAAAAAGAGTTGCAACAGCCTGCATTTTCCGTTATGATAGAAGAATACAGACAGGCTGTCGGCTGCAAAAAAGCGGCTGACAGCCCATTTTCAACCGTTTTGATTCAGAGTTTTGTAAAGGGGATGATTTTTTTGCAGCAAAATATCAACGGGCAGCAGGAAAACAAAATGGGTACGGAAAGCGTCGGCCGCCTGATTGCGGGGATGGCGCTTCCGGCAATGTTTGCCATGCTGATCCAGGCGCTGTATAATATTGTAGACAGCATTTATGTCGCCAAGCTGTCACAGGAAGCCTTGACGGCGGTATCCCTCGCCTTCCCGCTCCAATCGCTGATTATCGCGCTGGGCGTGGGCACCGGGGTCGGCGTCAATTCGCTGATTTCCCGCCGCCTGGGCGCGGGCAACCGCGACGCGGCTTCCGCCGCCGCCAAGCACGGCCTTGTGCTCGCGGTGATTTCGGGGCTGGTGTACGGCCTGATTTGCTTCCTGATTATGAAACCGTTTTTTGCCGCGTTCACGGACGGGCAGCCCGCGATTTATGAGCAGGGCATCCAATACGGCTACATTGTCACCGTGCTTTCGGTGTTTTGCATGATTTCCATTGCCTGCGAGAAGATTATCCAGGCAACCGGCAACATGGTGATTCCGATGATTCAGAACGTGTTCGGCGCGGTGGTCAATATCATCCTGGACCCGATTATGATTTTCGGCCTGCTGGGCTTCCCGAAGCTCGGCGTTGTGGGTGCGGCAATCGCGACGGTGACCGGGCAGATTGTCAGCATGCTGCTCGGCCTGTGCTTCCTCTTCCTGCGCAAGCACGAGGTAGACGTTGGCTTCTGCGGCTTCCGGCTGGACTTATCGGTGATTGGGCAAATTTACCAGGTCGGCCTGCCGGGTATCATCATGCAGTCCGTCATGTCGGTCATGACCGCCGGACTCAACGCCATCCTTGCGGGATACTCGGCGACAGCGGTCGCTGTGCTGGGCGTTTACTTCAGGCTGCAAAGCTTTGTCTTTATGCCGGTGTTCGGCCTGAACCAGGGCGCGCTGCCGGTCATGGGCTATAACTTCGGGGCGCGCAGGCGCTCCCGCATGATCCAGGCATACAAGGTGTCGCTGCTCTCAGCGGCGGCGATTATGGCGGCGGGTGCAATCCTGTTCCAGACCGCGCCCGGCGTGATGCTGCGCCTGTTCCTGACCAGCGAGGAGGCCGCACTCGGCGACGCTTCCCCCTTGCTGCAAATGGGCATTCCGGCGCTGCGCACCATCAGCCTGTGCTTTGTCCCGGCGGCGTTCGGTATCATTAACTCGACCGTGTTCCAGGCCATTGGCCGCGGCATGAACTCGCTGATTGTCTCGGTCTGCCGTCAGCTGATCATTATCCTCCCTGCGGCGTGGCTGTTTGCCAAGTGGTGGGGCGTGAACGGTACATGGTACGCGTTCCCATTTGCCGAAATCTTCACGCTGGTGCTGTCCTTCGTGCTGCTGTATCGCGATTATAAAGGAGAAATTTCAAAATTGGAGGCATAAGCTATGCTTCGCACGCTAATCTGGTTTATTTATTTCTGGCTGTACCTGATTGTAATGCTGCCAATCCTGTTTTATTATTGGCGGCTCGACCTGCGCCGCGACCCCAGGCTGGACGAGAAAGTCAACCAAAAGGTAACCAACTGGGCGCGGCGGCTGATGCGCGTGGCGGGGATGACGGTCACGGTGCGCGGCAGGGAGAACCTGCCGGAAGGCACGGCGGTCTTTATCGCGAACCATCAGGGCAATTTCGATATCCCGCTCATGCTGAGCTGCCTGGGGCACGCGCACGGGCTGCTTGCCAAGCAGGAGCTTGCGCGCATCCCCATCCTGCGGCTGTGGATGCGGCTGCTGCACTGCCTGTTTGTGGACCGCTCCTCCCCGCGCGCCGGGATGGAATCCATCGTGAACGGCGTGAAGCTGCTCGAAAGCGGGCATTCGCTGGTGATCTTCCCCGAGGGCACCCGCAGCCGCGGGGACGCGATGCAGGAGTTCAAAGGCGGCGCGTTCCGCATTGCGAGCAAGTCCAAGGTGCCGGTCGTCCCGGTGACGATTGACGGCTCCTACCGCGCGATGGAGGCCAACCCCACCGGCTGGCTGATCCGCCCCGCCCATGTGACGCTGACCATCCACCCCGCCATCCCCACCGACGGCATGTCGCGCGAAGAGCTGCGCGTGCTTCCCCAAAAAACACAGGCGATGATTGCCTCTGCGCTGAAAGGAGCCTAAAATGGAACGAATTGCAAGCTTTTGTGTCAACCATGACCTTCTGGAACCCGGTATGTATACCTCCCGCGCAGACGGGGATATTACCACCTATGATGTCCGCATGTTCGTCCCGAACGCGGGCGAGTACCTTTCCCCGGCGGGGGCGCATACGCTTGAGCACCTGCTGGCTACCAAGGCGCGCAATTCGGGGTATGCCGGGCATGTGATTTATGTCGGGCCGATGGGCTGCCTGACCGGTTTTTATTTCCTGGTGCGCGACCTCTCCCCCGAAGCTTCGATTGCCCTTGTACAGGAGTGCATGGCGTTTGCCGCCGCGTTCGAGGGCGATATCCCAGGCGCCAGCCGCGCCGAGTGCGGCAACTACGTGATGAACGACCTTGTTGCCGCGAAAAAGGTTGCCGCGCGCATGTGTAAGGTACTCAAAGGCTGGACGCCCGAAAAAATGGTTTATCGGACTTAATCTTTTGTTTTGAAAATATTTCAAATCGTCGAAAAAAAGTCTTGCAATCGGACGCGTTATGTGGTAGTATTATCTTACGACTGTAAGGCTTAACCGGAAAGAGGTGAAACAGCATGAAGCAGGGAATCCATCCCAATTATAAGCAGACGACCATTCGTTGTGCCTGCGGCAACATCATCGAGACTGGCTCCACCAAGGAAAACATCGTCGTTGACGTTTGCTCGAAGTGCCATCCGTTCTTCACCGGTAAGCAGAAGCTGGTAGATACTGGCGGACGTGTTGATCGCTTTAAGAGGCGTTTCAATCTGGATAAGTAATCTGAGAACCATCGAATGCGTTTGACTGCTTCGGTGGTTCTTTTTCTCATTTTACGGAAGGGGGAATACCCTTGAACGAATCACAGGAAAAGGAAAAAGCCATCCTGGTCGGCCTGAGCTGCCCGGTATTCAAACCCGGCGAGGCCGCCGACGAGGCGACCCTCGCGGAGCTGGAAGCGCTGGTCGAGACGGCGGGCGGCGAGCCGGTCGCGTCCGTCCTGCAAAACCGCCCTGCGCCCGACGCGCGCACCTTCATCGGGGAGGGCAAATGCGAGGAAATCCGCGCGCTGGCAGACGCGCATGAGGCAGCATTGATTATTTTTGACAACGAGCTGTCACCCTCCCAGATGCACAACCTGGAAAGCCTGACCGGCTGCACCGTGCTTGACCGCTCGGCGCTCATCCTGGACATTTTCGCCCAGCGCGCCCGCACCGGCGAAGGCAAGCTTCAGGTAGAGCTGGCGCAGTATCAGTATATCCTGCCGCGCCTGTCTGGACTCGGACGGGCAATGAGCCGCCTGGGCGGCGGCATCGGCACGCGCGGTCCCGGCGAGTCCAAGCTCGAAAGCGACCGGCGGCACATCCGGCGGCGCATTGACAAGCTGCGCGGTGAGCTGGAGCGGGTGCGGCAGGTGCGCGCCGTCCAGCGGCGGCAGCGCAAAAAAACCGAGCTGCCCCTTGCTGCCATCGTCGGCTATACGAACGCGGGCAAGTCCACGCTGCTCAACCGGCTGACCGGCGCGGGCGTCGAAGCCAACGACCGCCTGTTCGATACGCTCGACCCGACGACCCGCAAAAAGCGCATTTCTGACACCCAGGAAGTGCTGCTGTCTGATACGGTCGGCTTCATCCGCAAGCTGCCGCACCATCTGGTTTCAGCGTTCAAGGCGACGCTGGAAGAATTGCAGTTTGCGGATATCCTGCTGCACGTGGTCGATATCTCCGACCCGGAATGGGAAATCCAGGCGGAAACCGTGGACAAGGTGATTGGCCAGCTGGGCGCGGGGCACATTCCCCGGGTGATGGTATACAACAAAGCTGACAAGTGCGAAACCCTGCCCCATTTGACGGACGGCGTGCTGTTCTCGGCGCGCACCGGCGAGGGCACCGAAGCGCTGTTACAGGCGATGGAAGCCGCCCTTGGGCGCGGCAGGCACGAGGTCACGCTGCTCATCCCCTACAGTGACGGCGCGGTGCTCGGCACCCTGCACCGGGAAGCCGAGGTCAAATCGGTCGAGTACGCCGAGAGCGGCACGCTTGTAACAGCGGTCGTGGACGAGAAAACCTTCGGGCGGCTGCGCGGGTACCAGGTGGAGTGACCGGCATGGAACAATCCTATTTTATCCCGTTTTCGGCATACGCCGAGGACAACTTTGTCGAGCGGCGCTCCAAGTTCACCGGGCGGCTTTGGCACGTGGAAACCCCGGAGGAAGCGACCGCGAAAATTAAGGAAATGCGGGACACCTACTGGGACGCGACCCACCACTGTTACGCCTATATCCTGCGGGAGGGCAACCTCATGCGCTACTCCGACGACGGCGAGCCGCAGGGCACGGCGGGAATGCCCATCCTGGACGTGCTGCGGCATGAACACCTGGTGGATGTCTGCTGCGTGGTGACGCGCTATTTCGGGGGGATTCTGCTGGGCACCGGCGGGCTGGTGCGCGCCTATACCAATGGCGCGAAAATCGCGGTCGCCGCGTCCGGCGTCTCTGAAATGAGCATGTTTTCGGTGCTGCTGATTGCCTGCCCTTACAATCTTCTGGGCGTCGTGCAGCAGGTGCTTCCCGCGCACGGCTGCATGGTGGACGAAACCGACTACGGCGCGGACGTGACGCTGACCGTCAGCCAGCCCGCGGGCAACCTGGAAGCGCTCAACGCGGCGCTTGCCGAGGCAACCGCCGGGCAGGTTTACGCGGAGGAAATGGAACAAAAATTCATGGGACGGCGGGTCAAATAGCCGTCCCCAGACAGACAGAAAAGAGGTTTATATGGAACAGAAGAAACTGGCACTGGTGGGCTGCGGCTTTTTAGGGAACATCATCGCGGACGCGTATACCGCCGGGCTGCTGGAGGGTTATCGGCTGGTGGGCGCGTACAGCCGCACGGCGGCGAAAACGGCGGCGGTCGCGGAAAAGGCCGGCTGCAAGGCGTGCGCATCGCTGGACGAGCTGCTTGCACTCGCGCCCGACTACGTCGCGGAAGCGGCTTCGGTGCAGATGGTGAAAGAGATGGCGCTGCCGGTGCTCCGGCACGGGGCAAACCTGGTGCTGCTGTCCATCGGCGCACTGGCGGACGCGCCCTTCCGCGCCGAGGTGGAAGCGGCGGCCCGTGCAAACAGCGCAAAGGTGCATATCGCGTCCGGCGCGGTCGGCGGCTTTGACGTGCTGCGCACGGTGACGCTGATGGCGCAGGCGCAGAAGCTTCCCGAAACCGCCGGGATTGTGACCCACAAGGGGCCGCAGTCGCTGCAAAATACCCCGGTTTTCGAAGGCAGGCTGCTGACTGATGCCGAGGAATCCCGCGTGCTGTCTGGCACGGCGGCGGACGCGATTGCGGTACTGCCGGCCAAGGTCAATGTTGCGGTGGCGGCGTCGCTGGCGACCACCGGCCCGGACAGCGCCACGGCGCAGATTTTCAGCGTGCCCGGCTTCGCGGGGGACGACCACTGCATTACCGCCGAAATCGACGGGGTGAAAGCCACGGTCGATATCTATTCCCGCACCGCCGAAATTGCGGGGTGGAGCGTGGTTTCGCTGCTGCGCAACCTTGCCGCGCCGATTATGTTCTGATAACAGGAGGATATGACAATGTTTGAGAAACTGGTTGCCATCGAGCCGGTCAGCCTGGTGCCCGAGGCGGAACAGGCGCTGCGCCAATACGCGCGCGAGGTCGTGCTGTTCGGCGATATCCCAGCGGACGACGCCGAAATCGCCGCGCGCGTCGGGGACGCGGACGCAGTGCTGCTCAGTTACACCTCCCGCCTGACGCGCACCGCCATGGAGCGCTGCCCCAACCTGCGGTATGTCGGGATGTGCTGCTCGCTGTATTCCGAGGAAAGCGCGAACGTCGATATTGCCTATGCCCGTTCGCGTGGGATTGATGTGCGCGGCATCCGCGATTACGGCGACCGGGGCGTTGTGGAATACGTCCTCTGGCAGCTGATCGCCATCCTGCACGGTTTGGGCGGACAGCCGCGCTGGGAATCCCTGCCGCGTGAGCTGACCCGCCTGCGCGCCGGTGTGGTTGGGCTGGGTACCTCCGGGCGGATGATTGCGGAAGCGCTGCACGGCATGGGCGCGGACGTGCGGTATTTCAGCCGCACCCGCAAGCCAGACGCCGAAGCGGCAGGGCTTCGCTTCCAGCCGCTGGACGCGCTGCTTGCCGAATGTGAAGCCGTATTCACCTGCCTGAATAAAAATGTCATCCTGCTGCATGAGGAGCAGTTTGCCCGGCTGGGGACGCATAAAATCCTGTTTAATACCTCCATCGGCCCCGCCGCCGACCTTCCGGCGCTGGCGCGATGGCTGGACGACCCGCGGAACCTGTTCTGCTGTGATACGGCCGGCGCGCTGGGCGACCCCGCGCTGTTGGAACGGAGCAATGTGCTTTGCGTCAACACCTCCGCCGGGCGTACTAAGGAAGCGTTCGGCCTGCTGAGCGAAAAGGTGCTTGCCAATCTCAAGGCGCATTTGCAGGGCGGTTGATGCACGCGGCACATCATTCTTTTTCTGCGGCGATACCGTTTTGCGCGGGAGGGGCAGGCCCCTCCCCTACAATAGACCGAAAACATATCGGAAAACAGAAAAGACACGGCTGGAATTTGCCGTGTCTTTTTTGGGATACCTCACAGCTGGGAGAATACTTCGCCGATGGGCGCGTGAATGACGAGGTCGGCGCGGCGGTCGGCGGGGGTCGAGGATTTGTTAATCAGCACCAGCTTGTGCCCGCGGTAGCCGTTGATGAAGCTTGCCGCCGGGTACACGGTCAGGGACGTACCGCCGATAATCAGCACATCCGCGCCGTCAATCGCCCGGATGCTGCCCTCAATGGTCGCGGAGTCTAGCCCCTCCTCATAGAGCACTACATCGGGCTTGATTTCGCCGCCGCACTTCTCGCAGCGCGGCACGCCCGTGCTGTGCAGGATGAACGGCGCATCATAGAACGCGTGGCACTTGCGGCAGTAGTTGCGGTGCACCGAGCCATGCAGCTCATACACGGCCTGCGAGCCTGCCGCCTGGTGCAGCCCGTCGATATTCTGGGTGACAACTGCTTTCAGCTTCCCCTGCCGCTCCCACTCGGCGAGCCTGCGGTGCGCCGCATTGGGCTTAGCGTCAAGTCACAGCATTTTGTCGCGGTAAAAGCGGTAAAATTCTTCGGTTTCCTGCAAATAGAAGCTATGGGAAAGGATGGTTTCCGGCGGATACTTGTAGTGCTGGTTATACAGCCCGTCCACCGAGCGGAAGTCGGGGATTCCGCTTTCGGTCGATACCCCAGCGCCTCCGAAAAAGACGATATTATCGCTCCCGTCAACCCATTCCTTCAGCTTTTGGATTTTTGCGTCCATGCCAAACGCCCTCCCTTCTTATTCCGTCCAGGTCATCACATCCGCCCTGCGCGGCTTGGCGGGCGTTTCCTTGTCGATATAGCCGATGGCCGCCGAGCAGACCACGATATGGTCCTCGGGCACGCCGTATCCGGTCAGCAGCGCGCGCACGCCGGGGTCGTCGCAGCAGTCGCGCAGCTGGTTGATCCAGCAGGAGCCAAGCCCCAGCTCAGTCGCCATCAGCAGCAGGTTTTCCATTGCCGCCGCGCCGTCCGGCAGGGCGTGGCGTTCGTCCCGTTTATAGGAAATAATGATATTTACCGGCGCACCGTAGAAGTTATAATCCGGGCCGCGGTTCATGGCGGCGTCCACCGCCCGCGCCAGCTTCAGCGATTTGTCCGCGCTGTAAACCACGGTGAAGTGCCACAGGAATTTGCCCATCCCGGACGGCGCCCACTCCGCAGCCTCGACCAGCTGCAAAATTTGCTCCTTGGGCGGCAGCTCGCCCCGGAACGCGCGGGTGGAACGCCGGGCGCGGATGATGTTCATCAGTTTAGACATCTTGCAATCCTCCTCGAAACAGGTCTATATAAATAATAGTATAGCCCTTCCGCGGCGTTAAATCAAGCAAAGGTGACAAATTTTTCTTGCGGCGCGGGAAATTCACAATTCAAAGGTAGAAAACGGGAGATTATATGGTATAATAGATAGCGTTTGAGAATCACATTTCGGAGGTTTTACTGCATATTATGATTACAGTCAGCAACGTCAGCCTGAATTTCAGCGGCACCCCGCTGTTTAAGGATGTCAATATCAAATTCACCGAGGGCAACTGCTATGGCGTGATAGGCGCGAACGGCGCCGGGAAATCCACCTTTTTGAAAATCCTGTCCGGGGACCTGGACTCAACCACCGGCGAGGTTTCGGTTAAGCCGGATACCCGCATGTCGGTGCTCCAGCAGGATCATTTTGCGTTCAATGAATATACCGTGCTGGACACGGTGATTCAGGGCAACCAGCGCCTGTACGATATCACAAAGGAAAAAGAGCGGCTGTACGCAAAGGACCCGTTCACCGAGGAGGACGGCAACCGCGCCGCCGAGCTGGAAGCGGAGTTCGCCGAGCTGGACGGCTGGGAGGCGGAAAGCAACGCGTCGCGGCTGCTGGAAGGGCTGGGCATCCATGCGGAGGATGTGCTGTACAGCCAGCTGTCCACCCTGCCGGACTCGGACAAGGTGAAGGTTTTGCTTGCGCGGGCGCTGTTCGGCAAGCCGGACATCATCCTGCTCGACGAACCGACCAACCATTTGGACGTGAACGCGATCCACTGGCTCGAGGACTTCCTGCTCGATTTTGAGGGGACGGTCATTGTGGTGTCCCACGACCGCCACTTCCTGAACAATGTCTGTACCCATATTGTCGATATTGACTTCGGAAAGGTGCAGATTTATGTCGGCAACTACGAATTCTGGTATGAATCCTCCCAGCTGGTGCAGCGGATGATCCGCGACCAGAACAAGAAAAACGAGGAGAAAATCAAGGAGCTGCAAAGCTTTATCCAGCGGTTCTCAGCGAACAAATCGAAGTCCCGTCAGGCGACCAGCCGCAAAAAGCTGATTGAAAAGCTGACGGTGGAAGAGCTGCCGGTTTCGTCGCGTCGCTATCCTTTTGTTGGCTTTACGATGGACCGCGAGACGGGCAGGGATATTTTGGAGGTCAAGGGCATCTGCAAGAAAATCGACGGCGAACAGGTGCTCAAGGATGTATCCTTCATTGCCGGCAAGGGCGACAAGATTGGATTCGTGTCGGACAACGAGCTTGCGATGACCACGCTGTTTCAGATTCTAATGGGTGAGCTGGAACCCGACGAGGGTACTTTTAAGTGGGGGATTTCGACCAGCCAGTCCTATTTCCCGAAGGATAACAACCGCTTTTTCGACGGCCACGAGGAAAATATGCTCGATTGGCTTGCGCCGTACTCCCGCACGGATACGCTGGAATCGACGCTGCGCGGCTTTCTGGGGCGCATGCTGTTTTCGGGGAACGATGTTTACAAGCCGGTCAATGTGCTGTCGGGCGGCGAAAAGGTGCGCATGATGCTTTCGCGGATGATGCTGTTCGGTTCAAATGTGCTGGTCATTGACCAGCCGACCAACCATCTTGACCTGGAATCTATCACGGCTGTGAACAACGGCGTGCGTGATTTCAAGGGAAATGTGTTGTTTGCGTCGCATGACCATGAATTTGTGCAGACGATTGCAAACCGTATTATCGAGCTGCGACCGGACGGCGTGCTGGATAAGGAATGCACGTATGACGAATTCCTGGATTTCCGCGCCGCCCGCGAAGCCGCGAAGAAATAAAGACTTATGACAGGGAATCCTTGCCACAAAATATTTAGGCCTTGTTTTGATAATTGGAAGTGCGCCCAGTGACGAGGGATTTTTGCGCCAATCAAGGCAAATTTCGCAGGAATCCTATCCGATTTCAGGAAAATTTAACGCAGAGCGGCAGAAAAAAACGCCAATGGACGTGCGGACAATTTTCGAACAGGGCCTAGCGCTCCATCCAGTCAGAAAGCGGACTTGGGTTTGGAGCGGGATTTTCGCAGGGCAAGGCAGAGGACGCAGGCGGGCTGACGCCCGTCAAGGACGATAACGTAGCCATGCGGAAATCCAGCCCAAGAACGAGTTCGATTTTTGGCCGGATGGAGCACTAGTTCACACGCTAAAAACCACTGCTGCCAACGAACATGATGTCACAATTACAGCGG
>CAJUJQ010000066.1 GCA_910586575.1 uncultured Clostridia bacterium
TGGAAAATATCTTTGTGACGATGAATCGCCTTGCGGATTATGAAAGGAAACCGCTCCGTCTGGACGTCATACGGGAAGCCCTGCCGCTGACGCGGGACGAAGCTGTGCGCGAATGGGCGCGGTGGGAGTGTTCCGCGCTTCCGGATTTGGAAGTGCTGATGATACGGGGCGGGCAGCGTGGCATGAAGCGTGTCAGCCTGACTTCCGGCAGGTGGATTTTAGAGGGGCTGAAAAGTGAGGAACCGGTGCCGGTTCCGTCTGGGCTGAAGCGGGCGCAAAGCTTACTTTATATGCAGAAGGGTGATTTAGAATTTGTATTCCTTGCGGAAACGCATCCTGTCCGGGAACTGCTGCCCATGTTGGCAGGGATTTGGCTGGCAAGCCTGCTGCTGGTATTGGCTGCGGGCGGACTGGTCTGCCGCGCGATGTGTCGGGTATGCGATAGGCAAATGGCGTTGGAGCAGAACCGCCGGGATACAACGAATGCCCTTGCGCATGATTTGAAAACCCCGCTGGCACTCATTCACGGCTATACGGAAAATTTGGAACTCATGATAAAGCCCGAAAAAAACATGCATTATCTGGCTCAGATTCGGGAGGAAACTGAACGGATGGACAGCCTGTTAGGCGGGATGCTTGACCTTTCGCGGCTGGAAACCGGGGCACTGCCGCTGTACCGGGAAGCGGTTGATCTCTGTACGCTCATAGAGGAAAGCGCGGCGCGCTGGCATGCGGCAGCGGAAGCGCAAAGGGTGACGCTTACGGCAGAAGGCGGCGGTACGGTCAGCGCCGACAGAGAGCTGTTCGGGCGGATGCTTGACAATCTGCTGTCGAACGCGCTGCGCCACACACCGGAGGGTGGGCGGATTCGCATAATTGCCGATGAGAGCGGGCTGTCCGTCGAAAACACTGGCGAAGCAATCCCGGGGAATGTGTTGCCGCGCCTGTTTGAAGCCTACTACACGCATGACCGCTCACGAGGAGGCAGGCAACACGGCCTGGGGCTTGCTATCGTGCGGGCGGCTGCCGAGCTGCACGGCATGTCCGTCAGCGTAAAAAAACCGGAACCGGAGTCCGGCTTACAATTACTTTTTGAAGCATTCCGCAGGAGGAGAGAGCAATGGCTTATCATATTTTACTGGTGGAGGATGAGCCGGGCCTGCGGGAGATTATCGCAGATTATTTCTCCGCACAGACTGACGGCTGTACCCTGCATACCGCCGCCGACGGGGCGGAGGCCATGGAAAAGCTTTATGAACACGAATACGATCCGATTCTGCTGGATGTGATGCTGCCCGAGCTGGACGGCTTCACGCTGTGCCGAACTGTGCGGCGGCGGAGTGGCGTGTCGATTCTTTTTCTGACTGCGCGGGTGTCCGAGGAGGATAAGCTGCAAGGTTACGGACTGGGGGCGGACGATTACCTGACGAAGCCGTTTTCCCTGCCAGAAGCCGGAAAGCAGCGTTTCCTGCCGCTCGTTGCAGGCGGTGACGAGATAGCCGTCCTGCGATACGGTATACTGCCATTCTCTCCCGGAAGGGTCGGAAAAACGGATTTCGGCACTGTCCGCCGTTTCGGCAATTCGGATGGAATAGACGTCCTTTTGATATTCCCGCACCGTGTCCGATTGGCCTGAAAGCGGAAATATTTGGTGCGCGTACCGCAGGACTGGGAGCCGGTAGATTCCCACGTAGACAATGACAGCCACAATCACCAGAAGAATGCCCCCGGCGGTTCGGATGGTTCGTTTTGTCTCGGTGTTCATAAGTATTCCGCTCCTTGCGCGCCTTCCCAAGGCGGTTCTTTTCTACCATTATGATACCGTATCGGCACATTGTCAAATGCGTATTAAAAGAAAAGGTTTTAGAATGGCAGAAGCCCCGCGCCACAGCGGCGCAGGGGCTTCCGAAATACTGTGTTACTGGACAAAGGACGGCGCGTGGACATCCTTTCCGGCAAAGGTATTAGGCCCGGGGTTGGACAGGGAAAAATACATTTTTGCGGCTTTGGTTGTACCGAAATCACGGTTAGAGCCGCTGTCCTGCACCTCGTTAAATGCGTCACGGAACATCTGGTTGTGCGCCTCCTCGCGGTTGAGCAGGAAGTCGATGGTTTCCCGCACGCGCTTATCGTCAATCTGGCGGTACAGGTATTCATAGACCACCTTGGCGCGCTGCTCAGACGCGATATTGCTCAGCAAATCGGCGCATAGGTCGCCGGTGACGGTCACATAATCCGCCGTCCACGAGTAGCCGGAAGCGTTGATCAGCCCGGGATTCAGCCCCAGCAGCACATGGCTTTCGATTTCACCTGCTTTCACCTGGTCGGCGTCAACGTCATGCCCGTTCAGCATGGAAATCGTCTGGGCGACCATTTCCATGTGGCTCAGCTCCTCGGCGGCAATGTCCATGAACAAATCCTTAATTCTGGCGTCTTTAATCCGGAAGCTCTGCGCCATATACTGCATGGCGGCTTTCAGTTCGCCGTTGCCGCCGCCGAGCTGTTCCTGAAGCAGTGCGGCATATTGGGGGTTGGGGCGCTCCACGCCGACCGGATGGAACAGCAGCTTTTCATGCTTAAACATTGTTTGTCGCTCCTCTCAAATATCGTTGTCAATAGCTTGCCCGCAAATTGGGAAACGATACTTGCGGTTTGCTTACGGGGCCTGTTCAATGGGGAACGTAACCCGCCAATCGCCTTTTGTCAGCGTACCGCCGGAGGAGAACCAGCCGTGCAGCGTATACTGCCCGATTTCGTCTCTGGGGATATCGAATATATAGTTATTATAATCAATGCGGTTTTCCGTTTCCTCGTTTTCGCGGAAACCGAAGGTATAATTGCTGTGGATGATATTTCCAGCCTTATCGGTCAGGTAGAAATAACCATGGTTATCCATACCGTTCCTGTAACAGACTGCCGTCTGAAGATGCAGGCTGCCGTCAATATACCCGATTCCAGTCAGGTCGATTCCTTCCACCGGGAATTCTTTCATCGCCCTGCCGGGGACTAGGGAACGGAAGTCGTTTCTATCCTGCGGATAATCCAGCCCGCCGCCGCAGCAGGCGTAAACCTGCTGCGTTTTTTCCACGTCAGGCACTGCGGAAAGTTCAATCGGGATATCGATATGATCGTAAATTTTCTTCCCGCTTAGAATCTCGCGCACCGAAAAGGTGACTTTTTTGCCGGTAAATTTCTGGTTTTCCCATTCGGTGATGGAAATCAGGAAGCGGGCTTTTCCGGTCTCCTCGTCGAAGCTGTCGAAAAAGCAGCCGCCTGCGCTTGAGAACGGACGGCCAATCGAATAGCTGTCATATAAATCGGTCGTGCCGTCAATGCGGCTGCCTTCCAAGTCCTGAAAGCTGACATAGACCTCGACCGTGTTGCCATGGACAGACGCCGATTCCACCTCCATGCGGATGCCCTGATCCTCGTCAGCGCGCTGCACCGGGGTGAAAAACTGCGTTGCCTGCGGGGATACGGCATACATCACCTGATAACCGGTTGAGGAAGCCGCTGCCAGCGGCATGACGCATATGATTGCCGCCGCCGCGCACAGGCCGCGCTGCCAGCCGGAAAGCCTTCGTTTGCACTCATATTGCTGCGCCCGCCGAATCACATTGGAAATCATCGTTTCGTCCGGCACAATGGAATTATGCAGCTTTTGATAGCGTTCCTTAAACATTTTCATCCTCCTCCATAAAGGCCCGGAGCATTGCCCGCGCGCGGGTCAGCTGGGTGCGGACAGTCGAATTCTTCCGGTGCAGAATATCGGCGATTTCGTCGGTCGAAAAGCCTTCGTAATAAAACAGGTGTATCACGTCGCGGTAGCGGGGCGGGAGCCTTTGCAGCTCGTCATGCAGGCTGTGGGTTTCCGGGTCCTCCCAGACAAGATTTTCCTGTAGGGGCTGCATTTTGCGCATCCGTGCCGATTCATGGAAGGATTTTGCACAGTTGACGGTGACCCGGATAAGCCACGCCTTGCGGTGCTCCTCGCTGTGAAAATGCGGCTTTTTGCGGACATACCGCAGGAAAACCTCCTGAAAGATATCATCCGCGTCATTCCTGCTGCCCGTGCGCGCAAAGGCCAGATGCCAGACCAGGTCGGCATAATATCGGATCACCTGTTCTGAACCGGCGTCCGCCGGGAGCGTCTGTTCGTCCATGTCGTCCCCTCCTTTCAAATATAATACCTGTGAAAGGATGAAAATGCTACATGGTTTTCAGGGATTCTTCAAAAGATCGCAGAAAAAAATGCGGAGGCATAAATAGGCGAGCAGCTCCTCCGGGGTCGGCTTTTCGCCTTCGCAGGGGATATCCTCGTGAAAAAAGATAACTGCCGGGTCGCAGCTCGACCATGCCTGGTCAATTGCTTCCTCGATTTCGGCGCGGATGGCTTCGATGGTTGTTCTTTTTTGGCGGGCGACTGCTTCCAGCGCTTCTTGTATGATGGGTTCCATATGGTTTCCCCCTGATTTTGTATTAGACCTGTTTGGAAACGTCGCAACGTTTGCCGCGTGTATTCACCGTTCGTCAGAGCCGCTTCCCCTTGAAATTCGATGGGATTCCTGCGGGAAATCGTATTTGACGGACAACGAATTCTCCTGGCATCCGGCTTACCCTCAATTCCCGAACCGGTCTGTTATGGTGTTCCGGTACTATTATTATATAGCCTTAAAATCATAAAATATGTCGAATCTTGTCGAATTATGAGAAAAGATATCGAAAAAAACTTGCTGTAGGAGTTTGAAGCTTCCAGCAATATGAACCATGCGGCGCGGCAGGATCTCTGAGAGAAGTTGAAAAATGCATTCAAAGGCGAATAATAAAGAAGCTGCGGCAAGCACAAATGCCGCAGCTTCTTTTGCTTTTGGAGGATTTTCCTGCGCTTTTTTATGAAATCTTCCATCCTTTGATTCAGTAAATATTCTGCTTTTCCGCTATCGGTATGGGATACATTTTCCTTTTTATTTTTTGGCCAGCTATATAGCCGATACTTGCGCCAATTAACCATAGCAAAAGTTGATCTATATTGATTCCACTGATATAGCTGATAAATCTGGCTAGCCAGATAGATAACACCACCACTGGAATGATGGGGGCATGATACTTTTTTGTATCGAAGTCGCCGACAACCAAGGACTCCCACATTCCCAAAGGCAGAAAAAGCAAAAGATTTTCTATTATCAAGTCCCAGCGTTTTGCCCCAAACCATGAAGTTATGGTTTGGAGAGGGATAAAGCTGCTTCCTGATTCAAACCAAGTCTTGAAGTCCAGCTCTATATTCATTTTTCGGTCTGTCAAATTCATAAATCCTAAAAACAAAAGATTTAAGAGTATCAATCCATATATAAAAAAGATATAAGTGAAGCATATTTTTTGGAGAGCTTTTTTCTTTTGTAAGCTTTTCTTAGGGGAGAAAAAATACCACAGAAGGGCAATGCCGGCTGATATTCCGATTACAATGATTATCCCTGTAAAATGGAACATGAATGTAGGGCTTAATGCATTATATGCAACGTAAGCAAACCAGAGCATTGCGAACAAACTTGTGATTAAAATGCAGGGAAGCTGTTTTTTTTGCATTTGTAAATACTCTCTTTCTAATAAGGCAACGAGCATAAATGTTTATGCTCGTTGCAATCCGCTTATACTACAGTGAAATTACCAGTAAGTTTTACACCGTCAATCGCTTTTGAAAAATGTAAAAAGTATTTTTCATTTCGACCGACATTTACAAAATAATCGAAGTTTCCATCTCGCTCAAGTTCTAATTCTGTCCAGACATCGAATCCTAAAGTTTTTTTCATGCATACGTCAAGAAAGAAAACCTTTACGGGCATATCATGATCGCTCTTCGATTCGCCTTTAATATGCAGTCCACACCTGTAATCGTCCGCGGGGTTGGGAATAAACTGAAAATTAGAATAAAGAGTGCTATCAAAGGCAAAAGTCCCTTGATAGAAGTTCTCGGCTAAATCATATGTCCTAAAGCTAGTTCCACGGGTTTTGTCCTCTGTCAAATGATGAACCATGTTATACGCTTCCGGAGGAGCGAGAACTTCCTCAGGTTCGTTGTCGACGGCGTCCAGATTGACCGCATCTGCATACATCGTGAAAGCCATGGCCATGGCGGTAGCCGCGCTCAAAATTTGGTTTAACTTCAGCATTTGCAAAATCTCCTTTTCAGTAATTATGAATTATTTTCGGATCTTCCGCATTAAAATTTGACCGTAACCCGGCCGTTGATGCTCAGCGGTAATCGACCATTGGAATCATCCTCTTTCGTGCTATGCTAACGATGAATTTTATTCGTTGGCTTTTTATGTACTAAATAATATCATAAAATATATAGCATGTCAATATATATATTTTAGATTACTTTATTTGTTGATAACAAGTATTGTGTATGCGATTTTATTTTGTGTGGCGGATTTGTTGAACCACACCACAAAACCCCAGTGATTTGGCGTGTCAGCTGTGCAACCCGTAAAAATCACGGTTTCCCATAACTTTTGCTTGACGAATGAAGGCGTATGCTTTACAATAATAAGCGGACAATGGTGTCTGCGATAAGTTCTCTCGTTCTGCCGGGAGGGCTTGCCGCAGGCACCATTTTTTTGCATATTCAGTACCTTTTATGATAGGAGGCATCCCCATGCTGCAAAAAGAAGGGCAGGTGCGCATTCCCTCGGGCTGTGCCATCTCCGGCATTTTCCGGAAGGACGGCTCCCGGATTGACGGCTCGCGCATCATTACCTCGATTGCCGCCATGCACGACCGCTCCAACGGCCTTGGCGGCGGCTTTGCCGGTTATGGCATTTATCCGGAATATAAGGATTTTTACGCGTTCCATGTCTTTTATGATAACCAGTCCGCGCGGGACACCTGCGAAGAATTCCTGGAACGGCACTTCGACATTGTGAACCTGTCGAAAATCCCGGTGCGCCGTCATCCGCACATTACCGATGAGCCGATGATCTGGCGCTATTTTGTCTCGCCGCTGCACACCAAGCTGGAAGCCAGCCAGCTTGACGAGCGCGAATTCGTCGCCCGCTGCGTAATCCGGGTAAACGACCAATTTGACGGTGCCTATATCTTTTCTTCGGGCAAAAATATGGGCGTTTTCAAGGCGTCCGGCTTCCCGGAGGATGTCGGAGAATATTACCGGCTGGAGGAATACAGCGCTTACTCCTGGACAGCGCACGGGCGCTATCCGACCAATACGCCCGGCTGGTGGGGCGGGGCGCACCCGTTCGCGCTGCTGGATACCACGGTGGTACATAACGGCGAAATCTCCTCCTATGACGCCAACCGGCGGTTTATTGAAATGTTCGGCTATCGGTGCAACCTGTTGACCGATACCGAGGTCATTACTTATATTATTGATTACCTGAACCGGAAAATCGGCCTGACGCTGGAAGAAATCTCTCACGTGATTGCCGCGCCGTTCTGGTCCACCATTGAAGCCAGGCCGGAGCGGGAACGTCAGACGCTGACCTATCTGCGCAACGCGTTCGCGAGCCTGTGCGTCACCGGGCCGTTTTCCATCCTGGTCGGCTACGAGGGCGGGCTGATGGCGCTTAACGACCGCCTTAAGCTGCGCTCGATGGTGGTCGGCGAAAAGGACAAAACGGTCTATATCGCGTCCGAGGAATGCGCAATCCGTGTGATTGCGCCAGAGCTTGACCGGCTGTGGGCGCCGCGCGGCGGCGAGGCCGTGATTGTCGGGCTGGAAGAAGGAGGCAAGTAAAATGGCGATTGATTTTCTGTATCCGCAGTATGAGGTAGTGCGCAATATGGATCGCTGCATTACCTGCCGCGCCTGTGAGCGCCAGTGCGCTAACGAGGTGCACCATTACGACGTTGACTTCGGTTATATGGTCAGCGACGAGTCCAAATGTGTCAACTGTCACCGCTGTGTGTCGCTGTGTCCGACGCGTGCGCTGAAAATTGTTAAGACCGACCACACCTTCAAGGAAAACGCCAACTGGACGGGAAAGGCGATTTCCGAGGTCTACCGGCAAGCCGGCTCGGGCGGCGTGCTGCTCTCATCCATGGGAAACCCGGAGCCGCTGCCGATTTATTGGGATAAAATCCTGATTAACGCTTCCCAGGTGACCAACCCGCCGATTGACCCGCTCCGCGAGCCGATGGAAACCCGCACCTTTTTGGGCAAGAAACCGGGGAAAATTGAGCGCGGCAAAGACGGCAACCTGGTGAATAACCTCAGTCCGCAGCTTCAGTTAAACGTCCCGATTATGTTCTCGGCGATGAGCTACGGCTCGATTTCCTACAACGCCCATGCATCTCTGGCGCGCGCGGCGGTCGAGCTGGGAACCTATTACAATACCGGCGAGGGCGGCCTGCATCAGGATTTCTACCAGTACGGCGACCATACGATTGTACAGGTTGCGTCCGGCCGTTTTGGCGTGTTCAAAGAGTATCTGGAAGCGGGCGCGGCCATCGAGATTAAAATGGGGCAGGGCGCAAAGCCCGGTATCGGTGGGCACCTTCCGGGGCTGAAGGTCGGGCCGGATATTTCCAAGACCCGTATGATTCCCGAAGGGACCGACGCGATTTCCCCTGCGCCGCACCATGATATTTATTCGATTGAGGACTTGCGCCAGCTGGTGTTCTCGCTCAAGGAAGCGACCGAGTATAAAAAGCCGGTGATTGTGAAAATCGCGGCGGTGCACAACGTTGCGGCGATTGCGTCCGGTATTGCCCGCTCGGGCGCGGATATCATCGCGATTGACGGCTTCCGGGGCGGCACGGGCGCGGCGCCCACCCGCATCCGCGACAATGTTGGTATCCCGATTGAGCTGGCGCTGGCAGCGGTTGACCAGCGTTTGCGTGATGAGGGCATCCGTGACCAGGTGTCTGTCGTCATTGGCGGCTCGGTGCGCAACTCCGCCGACCTGCTGAAGGCGATTGCCCTGGGTGCGGACGCGGTTTATATCGCGACTTCGGCGCTGCTGGCGCTGGGCTGCCATCTGTGCCGCACCTGCCAGAGTGGCCGCTGTAACTGGGGCATCGCGACCCAGCGCCCCGACCTGGTCAAGCGCCTGAACCCGGACATTGGGTCCAGGCGGCTAGTCAATCTGGTGACCGCGTGGGACCACGAGCTGAAAGAAATGATGGGCGGCATGGGTATCAACTCGATTGAAGCCCTGCGGGGCAACCGCCTGATGCTGCGCGGCATCGGCCTGACCCAGAAGGAGCTGGATATCCTGGGTATCAAGCATGCGGGCGAATAAGGGGGAATCTACATGAAACGCGTTTATGTGAACGAGAAATGGTGCCTGGGGTGCCATTTGTGCGAATATTACTGTGCCTTTGCCAACTCGGGCAAGAGTGATATGGTCAAGGCGCTCAAGGATCATAAGATTGCGCCCCGTATCAAAATTGAGGAGCGCGACAACATTTCCTTTGCGGTGTCCTGCCGCCACTGCGAGGAGCCGCTTTGCGTGAAGGGCTGCATTTCAGGCGCGCTGACCATCCAGGACGGCGCGGTACATATCGACTCCGACAAGTGCGTCGGCTGCTGTACCTGTATCCTGTGCTGCCCCTATGGCGCGCTCAGCCATTCCGAGCAGGGCGCGATTCAGAAATGTGAGCTGTGCCAGAAAAACGAGTTCGGGCAGCCGATGTGCGTACAGGGTTGCCCCAACAAGGCGATTGTCTACGAGGAGAGGTGAACCCAATGAAATATCTGATTATCGGAAGCGGCACGGCAGCGGTCGGCTGTATCGAGGGCATCCGGGTCGTAGACCAGGCGTCCCCGATTACGATGGTTTCGTCCGAACCCTATCAGCCGTATGGCAGGCCGCTGATTTCCTACATGCTGCAAGGCAAGACAACCGAAGAAAAGATGCTGCGCTACCGCCCGGCGGATTTCTGCGAAAGGAACGGCGTGACCGCGCTTCTGGGGCACACCGTCCAACGGCTGGAGGGCAGGACGGCTATCTTGGAGGACGGCACGGCGCTGCCTTTTGATAAGCTGTGCATTGCGTCTGGTTCGCGGCCCTTTGTCCCGCCGATGGAGGGGCTGGAAAGCGTCCAGAATCAGACCAGCTTTATGACGCTGGACGACGCCAAGCGCCTGCGCGGCCTGCTCGGCGAGGGCAAGGACAAACGGGTGCTGATTGTCGGTGCGGGACTGATTGGCCTCAAGTGCGCGGAGGGCATCCTGGGGCTTGCGCAGTCGGTCACGGTGATTGACCTTGCGCCGCGTATCCTGCCCAACGTACTCAGCGAGGAGCCTGCCGCCGTTATCCAGAAGCATATGGAAGGGAAGGGCGTGCGGTTCGTGCTGAATGAATCGGTGCGGCGCTTTGCCCCGGCGAAGGCAACCCTGCAAAACAGCGGGGAAGTCATTCCCTTTGACGTGCTGGTTGTCGCGGTCGGTGTGCGCCCGAATACCGGGCTTGCCGAGGCGGCAGGCTGCGCGGTGAACCGCGGTATTTTGACAAACGACCACTCCGAAACCACCGTCCCCGGAATTTACGCGGCGGGGGACTGCGCGGTTTCCCACGATATTTCCTGCGGTACCGACCGGATTCTTGCAATCCTGCCCAACGCTTATTTGCAGGGTGAAACCGCCGGGATGAATATGGCGGGCGGCGACCGCCCCTTCCGGAAGGCGGTATCGATGAACGCTTCCGGCTTCCTGGGGCTTCATATGATTACGGCGGGTTCCTATGACGGGGAGCAGTACCTGACCCGGGAAAACGGGAACTATAAGCTGCTCGTAACCCGGGATGACCATCTTGTCGGCTTTATCCTGATTGGCGATATCGAGCGGGCGGGCATTTATACCTCCCTGATCCGGGAGCGCACGCCGCTTTCGTCCATTGATTTTCATTTAATCCGGGAAAAGCCGCAGTTAATGGCATTTTCCAGCACCGAGCGTGCGAAGAAACTGGGAGGTGCAAGGGTATGATATTTCAGGCGGGAACGGTTTATTACCAGCAGCTGAACGATAGTATCCGGGACTGCACGGATTCGGAAATCACGGTAGAGAACCTGCTGGGGCAGCGTTATCTTGGTTGTGGCTCCTCCGGCAAAACCTTCAAGCTGTACGGCACGCCGGGCAACGGCCTGGGGCAGTATTTGAACGGTTCGTCCATTGAGGTGTTCGGCAACGCGCAGGACGCAACCGGCGATACCATGAACGAGGGCGAAATCATCATCCACGGCAGCTGCGGCGACGCGGCAGGCTACGGGATGCGCGGCGGGCGTATCCTGATTGAAGGGGACTGCGGCTACCGGGGCGGCATCCATATGAAAAGCTATCTTGACAAATACCCGGTGATTGTGATTGGCGGGCAGGCGGGATCTTTCCTGGGCGAGTACCAGGCGGGCGGCTTGATTGTGGTGCTCGGCAAGGGCGCGGGCGGTAAGGTTCCGGTCAGCTATTTCTGCGGGACCGGCATGCATGGCGGCAAAATTGTGCTGCGTACCGAGGAAGCGCCGGCCGGCCTGCCGCCGCAGGTGCTGGTGCGCCAGGCGGAACCGGAGGATTTAGCGGAAATCCGCCCGCATGTTGCCGCCTACTGCGGCGCGTTCGGCGGCGACGCGGAGCAGCTGCTTGCGCAGCGCTTCTGCGTGCTGACCCCGAACCCGGAAGCCGGGTACCGGCAGCTGTATACCTATGAATAGCACGGCGCTCCCGCGCGCGGCAGGCGACCCGTTCGGCTGCGCGGCAGCGGCAAAAATTTTAGCGCAGGGTTTCAAAACTGCCGCCCGCTGTGATATAATGGAGCCGAATCAATTCAGGAGGTGCGGCATGAGCGATACCATGCAGGAAGTCCTGCGCTTTACAGAGGAAAATGACGTCAAGTTTATCCGGCTGGCGTTCTGTGATATTTTTGGCATTCAGAAGAATATATCCATCATGCCCGGCGAGCTGCCGCGCGCGTTTTCATCGGGAATCTGCTTTGACGCTTCGGCGTTCCGGGGGTTCATGAACATTGAACACTCCGATTTGCTGCTGATGCCTGACCCGTCCACGCTCTCGATTTTGCCGTGGAGGCCGTCGCAGGGGCGTGTGGTGCGTTTTTTTTGCGATATCCGCTATCCGAACGGCGAACCGTTCGAGGGCGACGGGCGGCACATCCTGCGTGAAGCCGAGGCACGCGCGCGGGCGCAGGGGCTGACCTGTAAAATCGGCACGGAAAGCGAATTTTATCTGTTTGAACGCGATGAGCAGGGCAGGCCGACCCTGACGCCGCACGACCGGGCGGGCTATTTCGATATCGCGCCGCTGGACAAGGGCGAGAACGTCCGCCGCCAGATTTGCCTGACGCTGGAGGAAATGGGCATCCAGCCGGAAAGCTCCCACCACGAGCAGGGGCCGGGTCAGAATGAAATCGATTTCAAATATTCGGATGCGCTGGAAGCTGCCGAAAACCTGGTCACCTTCAAATGGGTTGTCAAGACCATGGCGGCGGGGAGCGGGCTGTTCGCGTCCTTCCTGCCCAAGCCACTGCCCGGCGCAAGCGGGAACGGGCTGCATATCAACCTGTCCCTGTTCCAGAATGGGCGGAATATGTTCCGTACACAGAAGGAGCATTCCCAGACCTGTGAAAGCTTTATTGCCGGTATTCTGGCGCGGGCAGGGGAGCTGACCGCTTTCCTGAACCCGCTGACAAATTCCTATCACCGGTTCGGCGAGTTTGAAGCGCCGAAATATATCACCTGGTCCCACCAGAACCGTTCGCCGCTGATCCGTATCCCGTCGGCGACCGGCGAGCTGAGCCGGATGGAGCTGCGTTCCCCGGATGCGGGTATGAACCCGTATCTGGCACTTGCGCTGTTGATTCACGCCGGGATGGACGGCATCGACAGCGGCCTTGCCCTGCCGGAACCCTGTAATGAAAATCTCTTTACAGCAAGGGCGGAGGTTATGCGGAAATACCGGTCGCTCCCGGGTACCCTGCGCGACGCGGTCGAGCTGGCAAACGGCAGCGCGTTCCTGCGGGAGCACCTGCCGGAACGCACCTTTACAAGCTACCTGACCATCAAGGCCGAGGAGTGGGAGCGTTACCAGCTGGCGGACGACAAGGAAAAGGCCGAGCATGAGATGTATTTCGAGTATTATTGAACCGGGGAGTGCATATGGAAGTAATCTGGGAGAAATTGCTTGCAGCTGCGAAAAGCGTGCAGAATGGAAGAAAAATATCCGATTATGTTGATGCGGGCGGCGTCGGGGCGGCAATTTTGTCCGGTTCGGGCAGGATTTATACCGGTGTCTGCGTGGATACCTGTTCCACTCTTGGTATCTGCGCGGAGCGGAACGCTATTTTCAATATGCTGACCAACGGGGAGCATGAAATCCGGAAGGTAGCCGCCGTAATGCCGGACGGCAGGGTGAGCGCGCCCTGCGGCGCGTGCCGGGAACTGATGGTGCAGCTGATGCCGGAGGATTACCGGAAAATCGAAATTTTGATGGACTGTGAGACAGGAAGGGTCGTCACGCTCGGGGAGCTTACCCCGGAATGGTGGATTTGAGACCCGGTGGATTTTTAGAGAAGGGGGTGCGTTCCGATGGGGCAAACGCTGCTGGTTTCGGGCAGTGAAAAGGCGAACCAGTCATTGGCACAGTTTGTGCGCAGCACGGACCGTGCGGAACGCATCCTGACCGCGCAGAGCGGCGGGGAGGCCCGGCGGCTTTTGCTGGAGCAGGAAATCGGCATCCTGATTGTGAACGCGCCGCTGCCTGATGAGTTTGGGCACGAGCTTGCGATTCACGCGGTACATACCACCGCTGCCGGGGCCTTGCTGCTGGTCAAGGAGGATACCGCCGAAGCGGCCGCCGAAAAGGTGGAGCCGGACGGGGTGCTGGTGCTCCCCAAGCCGCTCAACCGGTCGATGCTGTTCCAGTCGCTGCGGCTGCTGCGCGCGGCGCGCAACCGTATGGCAAGCCTGCAAATCGAAAACCGCAAGCTGCACCGCAAAATTGAAGAAATCCGCACGGTGGACCGCGCAAAATGTGTCCTAATCGAGTGCTGCGGCATGACCGAGCCGGACGCCCACGCATACATCGAGAAAACCGCGATGGATCAGCGCATCACCAAGCTTCAGGCGGCGAACCAGATTTTAGGCGCTAACGCGCCCTGCTGAAACCGCATAAAATTTATGCAATCTTTTTATGGAAATGTCGGGTTCCGCGTGCTATAATAGCGGTGATTACATGACAGGAGTGTTTTACCATGAAACTGCAATTCACCAAAATGCACGGCTGCGGCAACGACTATATATATATCAACTGCTTTGAACAGACGGTGGAAAACCCGGCGGAGCTGGCGGTTTCGCTGTCCCGCCCGCATTTCGGCATCGGCTCGGACGGCGTAATCCTGATTTGCCCGTCCGAAACCGCTGACGCGAAAATGCGCATGTTCAACGCCGACGGCAGCGAGGGGCGGATGTGCGGCAACGGCATCCGCTGTGTCGGCAAATACCTTTACGACAACGGCATGACCAAGGGCCGCACCAAAATTACGGTCGAGACGCTGAGCGGTATCAAAACACTGCACCTGACCGTGAAAAACGGGAAGATGCTTTCTGCCCGCGTGGATATGGGCAAAGCGGTGCTGACGCCGTCAGAAATCCCGGTGTACTTGGACGGTTCGAGTATTGTGGCCGCGCCGCTGGTTGTGGATGAAAAGGTTTATCATATCACCTGCGTATCGATAGGCAACCCGCATGGTGTCGTATTCCTCACAGAGGACGTGGATTTGTTGGATTTGCGGCGCATCGGCCCTAAGTTTGAAAATAATCCGCTGTTCCCGGAGCGCATTAACACCGAGTTCGTCAATCTGCTGCCGGACGGGGTGCTGAAAATGCGCGTCTGGGAGCGCGGCAGCGGCGAAACCCTTGCATGCGGCACCGGCGCGTGTGCGGTTGGGGTGGCCGCTGTCCTCAACGGTTACTGCGGGAAGGATACCGATATGACCGTCCGTCTGCGCGGCGGTGAACTCACTGTGCGCTATACCGACGGCGCGGTTTGGATGTCCGGCGCGGCAACCACGGTTTTTGAAGGAACGATCGATTTATGACAAAATATATTTTCGTGACCGGGGGCGTCGTCTCCGGTCTCGGAAAAGGAATTACCGCTGCCTCGCTTGGGCGGCTGCTGAAGGCGCGCGGGCTGAAGGTTGCGGCGCAGAAGCTGGATCCCTATATCAATGTAGACCCCGGCACAATAAGCCCCTTTCAGCACGGGGAAGTGTACGTTACCGAGGACGGCGCGGAAACCGACCTGGATTTAGGGCATTATGAGCGGTTTATTGATGAGGATCTCAACCAGTTTTCCAACCTGACCACGGGCAAGGTTTACTGGAATGTGCTCAACAAGGAGCGCGCGGGGGAGTACCTGGGCGAGACCGTGCAGGTCATCCCGCATATCACGAACGAAATCAAATCCTTTATTTATTCAGTCGGCGATAAGGCGGGCGCTGATATCGTCATCACTGAAATCGGCGGCACGACCGGTGATATTGAATCACAGCCTTTTTTAGAGGCCATCCGGCAGATTTCCGTTGAGGTCGGACGGCGCAGCTGCCTGTTTATTCATGTGACGCTGGTGCCGTATATTTCCGGCTCGGACGAGCCAAAAAGCAAGCCGACCCAGCACTCGGTGAAGGAGCTGCGCGGCATGGGCATCAGCCCCGATATGATTGTCGCGCGGGTGGATCGTCCCATGGACGCTGAAATCCGGCATAAAATCTCCATGTTTTGCAGCGTCCCGCCCGATTGCGTGATTGAAAACCGCACGCTTCCGGTACTTTACGAGGCCCCGCTGATGCTGGAGGAAAGCCATTTTTCCGATATCGTCTGCCGCGAGCTGTCGATTGCTAACCCGCGCGGCGACCTTTCCGACTGGCGAGACATGCTGGAACGCATCGAGAACCGCAGGGGACATGTCAAAATTGCCCTGGTCGGCAAATATGTCCGGCTGCATGATGCATATCTCTCGGTTGCGGAGGCGCTGCGGCACGGCGGCTATGAAAACGGCGTCTTTGTGGATATCGATTGGGTCGATTCTGAGGAGATGAATGAAGCAAACGTGGACAAATACCTGTCCGGCGCGGATGGGATGATCCTGCCCGGCGGCTTCGGCGGGCGCGGCATTGAAGGGATGCTGTGTGCCGCCAATTACGCGCGCGTGCAGGGCATTCCGTATTTTGGCATCTGTCTTGGGATGCAGATTGCTGTAATCAGTTATGCGCGGCAGGTTTTGGGCTACCAAGATGCCAATTCCAGCGAATTTGACCCGGAAAGCGCCCACTGCGTCATTGATTTGATGGAAAGCCAGCAAGGCGTTTCCCGAAAGGGCGGCACGATGCGCCTGGGCGCGTACCCCTGTCATGTAAAGCAGGGCACCCGCCTTGCGGAAGCCTACGGCGTGGACGACATTTCCGAGCGCCACCGTCACCGCTACGAGTTCAACAACGCGTTCCGGGAGGAGCTGGAGGCCGCCGGATTGGTGGTTTCGGGCACGTCGCCCTCGGGCGCGCTGGTAGAAACTGTGGAGCTGCCCAACCATCCGTTCTATATCGGCGTGCAGTTCCATCCGGAATTCAAATCGCGCCCCAACCGTGCGCACCCGTTGTTTCGCGCGTTTATCGCGGCGGCAAAGGAGACAAAAAGGAGTCGTAACCTATGAAAATCAATCCGTATTATCAAAATTTGGAGACCAGCTACCTCTTTTCAACGATTGCGCACAAGGTCAGCGCGTTTCAGCAGGCGCACCCGGACGCGCCGGTCATTCGGCTGGGTATCGGCGATGTTACGCTTCCGCTGGCGCCGACTGTGGTGGACGCGCTGCACAAGGCTTCCGCCGAGCAAGGGGTGAAGGAAACCTTTCACGGCTACGGCGACGAGCAGGG
>CAJUJQ010000067.1 GCA_910586575.1 uncultured Clostridia bacterium
GCCCGACCTCAAGCCCGGTGTTGCCGAAAAAAGCGTAGACATACCAGCCGGACGACCAGTCCATCGCAACCTTCCGGCCTTCCTCCGCCGCAATTTCCACCATGCGGTTCAGGCTGCGGATATCTTCTTCCGAGAAGTAGTCTCTATGATAATAGAGGAAATAGCCGTTGTCCGCCGTCAGCGGATAGGCATACAGCGTCCCTTCCACGCTGGCCGCGTCTACCGCCGCCGAAAGGTTCGCGCTGCGGATCGCGCCGTCGTCCTCGATGGGGTCAAGCGCACCCGCCGCCGCCAGTGCGGCAACCTGATCATCCGCAAACGTAAAAACATCCGGGCCGTTTTCCAAATCGCCTAAAAGGGCATCCTTGCAGCTCGATTCGCTCTGCGCCTGAAAGTGTACCCGCACCTGTCCGGCGTGCTGCCGTTCAAAGGCATCAAAGATTTCCGTTAAAAGCGTTTCGTCCTCCGCCGCGCCCCATACGGTCAGTTCAGCCGCCTGTGCCGCCGGTTCTTCCGCCTGCACGGGCGGTTCCTGCTTCGCGCATGCCGCAAGCACCGCCAATAGGCCCGCTGCCAGCAGCAAGGCCGCTTTCCATTTCATAATACAACCGCGCCTTTCTTTAGTTATACATGACCGCTAATATTATACCATTTGCCAGCAGTATTGGCAACCTGTAATTTGCATGTCCCGGGCATATCCCGGGCATATCCCGGGCATGTCCCGGGCTGCGGCTCCCCCACGGGACGCGGCGGAGGCAAGTCGGCGCGTCTCGTGATATTGCACGTTTTCGTGCTCGTGCACGCACCGGACGGTATTCTATTGAAAAGCTTTTTCCAGTGCCGCCCCGTTTACAGGGGAAAAAGGTCGTAAAAAACTGGCAAAAACCACATTTCAGCCGCCGATTCCGCAACTGTACCAAAACAAGAGAGTGAAATTTGTGCAGTATTTTGATGAAAAAAGCTTGCGTTCTCGTGAACGCACTGCTATAATAAGCTCATGAAGAAGAAAAAAGTCCGGCAGCCCGGCAAAGCAGTGCCCATGCCGGAAGCGGCGGCGCCCCAAACGCTGTCCGTGCAACAATCAACCCGCCCCAGGCAAAGGAACCCATAAACCATCTATTTAAAGATTGACGGAGGTAACAATTATGGAACTGAAAATCTGTGTCGTAGGCTGCGGCATGATCGGCCGTGAGCACATCGAGCGCATCCAGAACCGCATTAAGAACGCAACGGTCGTTGCTGTCTGCGACGTTTTTGAGGAAGGCGCGAAGAAGGGCGCGGAAATCGCCGGCGAAGGCACCAAGGTTTACACCGATTTTAACGCTGCTATCAACGACCCCGACGTGAACGCGGTTGTCGTCACCACCCCCGGCGCGTTCCACAAGGATCCGGTTATCGCAGCGATCAAGGCTGGCAAGCCCGTATTCAGCGAGAAGCCCCTCGCCAACACCGCCGCCGACTGCAAGGCCGTTGTCGATGCCGAGATGGCTTCCGGCAAGCACCTCGTACAGGTTGGCTTCATGCGCCGCTATGACCGTGGCTACAACCAGGTCAAGGAGCTGATTGACTCCGGCAAGTTCGGCGCCCCGCTGGTCGTCAAGTGCACCCACCGCGCGGACGGCGTTGCCCCCGATTACACCACCGCTATGGCGGTTACCGATACCGCAATCCACGAAATCGACTGCCTGCCCTGGCTGGTCAACGATGAGTGGGATGAAGTACAGTGCATCATGCCCAAGGTCAGCAGCAAGGCGCACGAAGGCCTCAAGGATCCCCAGGTCATGATTATGAAAACCAAGGGCGGCGTTGTCGTTGTCCTCGAAGTAAACGTCAACTGCGGCTTTGGCTACGACATCAACGCGGAAGTCGTTTGCGAAAACGGCGTTATCAACCTGCCCTGCCCGTCCTTCCCGACCGTCCGCTACGCGAACAACGTTTCCACCAAGATTGAGGACAACTGGATTCTCCGCTTCATCGATTCCTATGACGTTGAGATTCAGGACTGGGTTGACCACGCTGTCAAGGGCGAGACCGGCGGTTCCTCCGCTTGGGATGGCTATGTAGCTTCCATCACCGCCGACGCGCTCGTCAAGAGCCAGACCACCGGCGCAATCGAGAAGGTTGTCACCGGCGGCACCCCTGATTTCTACAAGAAATAAGAAACTTGCTTTACAGCCGGCCCGGCGGCTGACCGGGCTGGCCCCCTTTCAAATCTATCATATAGAAGGAGCGCTTATATTATGAAAATCGGCTTTAACGAAGGCTGCAACCGTTTCTGCGAGAACCATTCCGTCCTGGAAGACCTGGCGCTGTGCGAAAAATACGGCTTTGATTACATCGACGTTCAGTCCGAGTGCCTCGACCGTGAGCTGGCCGTAGGCAAGTACACCCTGGAGCAGCTCGGCGAGTTCTTCAAGACCCACAACATCAAGATGCTGTCCTACAATGCCCTGATTTTCTTTAACATGAAGCAGACCCAGGAAGAAAAGGACGCCGTGATGGCACAGCTGGATGAAATCATCCGCCGCTGCCAGATCCTCGACTGCAAGATGATCGTTGTCGTTCCGTCCATGGATCTGAAGGTACATGCCAGCATCGACGATATCCGCGCGGACGCTGTCGCTGTCCTCAAGGAAATGGTGAAGAAGGTGGAACCGCACGGCATCAAGCTTTCCATCGAATTCTGCGGCGCGCCCTCCATGTCCATCAACCGCTTCGAGGACGCTTACGCAATCGTTCAGGAGGTCAACCACCCGCTGGTTGGCGTTACCCTCGACCAGTACCACTTCCACGCGATGGCTTCCGGCTGGGACGCGCTCGAGAAGGCCGACGGCAAGAAGATTTTCGTTTGGCATCTCAATGGCATGGAGAATATGCCCTGCGGCGCTGCCTACAACAACGACGAAAAGCGCCTGTGGCCGGGCGAGCCTGGCGACTGCCTCGATCACAAGCGCTATGCCGACACCCTCAAGAAGATTGGCTTCGACGGCGGCGTCTGCACCATCGAGGTATTCCGTCCCGACTACTACAAGCTCTCCAACGAGGAGAACATCAAGAAGGCTGCGGAAGTTACCCGCGCGCATGTTGAAAAATACTGCTGATTTCATCCCGATTATTTCTCTATCCCAAAAAGCTCCCGGCTGCAAAACGCGGCCGGGAGCTTTTCCTCTGTCCGGGAGCCGGACAGCATCGCGTGCTGCTCATTCGGAATCTTCCTTACCGAACCCGAATAATTTCCGCAGCAGGCCATTGAGGTATCTGGGGCTTTTCCAAACGACGACTTTCATGATGTATCCTCCTAGCAGCAAGATTTCAGCAGGACGATTCCCGCAGCGATCAGGGTGACGGCAAGCACCCATTTCACAAACAAATACGGCAGAATCCCACCGATTAGAATCCCAACGCCCAGCATCAGCACGGCTAAACCGATGGGACAGCGACAAAAGCACACGGCACATCACCCTCCTTCTACCCCATTATAAGCAGCTGCCTAGGAATCGGTTACAAGTTTTTTGCCCTCCACGGAAAAAGCCGGGCAAATTGCCCGGCCTTCCAAAAGCTTTACTGTTTCATGGATTCAATAATCGTATCGGCCAGCGCGTCGAGGTCGCTCGCCTTGTCGCCGTGCAGCGCCGAAGCCATAGTCAGGCGGTCGCCGAGCACGGTCATATTCTTCAGCTCATTCTCGATGAATTTCTGCATCAGGTCGCCTGACTTGATTGCCCACGAGCCGTTTTCGATAAGCGCAAATGTGCGGTTCTGCAAATTGAGCGCCTTCATATCCATCAGGAAGTTATGCATCACCGGGTAAATCCCCAGGTTATAGGTGACGGACGCCAGCACAATATGGCTCAGCCGGAAGGACTCGGAAATCAACTGGGAAACATGGGTATTCGACACGTCATAAACCCAGACATTTGTCATCCCCTTCTCGCACAGCTTGGACGCAAGCGCCTGTGCCGCCGCCTCGGTATTGCCGTACATGGAAGCGTAGGCAATCAGCACGCCCTGTTCCTCAGGCGCATAGCGGCTCCACTTGTCGTACTTGTCGATGAAGTAGCCCAGGTTTTCGCGCCAGACCGGGCCGTGCAGCGGGCAGATGAATTTGATCTGGTCAAGGATACCGGCGGCTTTGCCCAGCAGCAGCTGCACATGGGGGCCGTATTTTCCAACGATATTGGTCAGGTAGCGGCGGGCGTCGTCAATCCAGTCGCGGTCGAAGTTGACCTCATCGGCGAACAGCTTGCCGTCCAGCGCGCCGAATGAACCGAACGCGTCCGCCGAGAACAGCACGCCGTTGGTCAGGTCAAACGTCACCATTGCTTCCGGCCAGTGCACCATGGGGGCTGCTACAAAGGTAACCTTGTGCGCGCCGAATTCGTAGGCGTCGCCTTCCTTGACCGTAATCAGCTCATGGCCGTCGATATGGAAACCAAACTGCCGCATCAGCATGAACGCCTTTTCGGTGGAAATCACCTTAACCCCGGGCCAGCGGAGCAAAATCTCCTCAATCGACGCGCCGTGGTCGGGTTCCATGTGGTTAATCAGCAGGTAATCGAGCGGACGCCCATCCAGCAGGTGCTCCACATTCTCGAGCAGCTGGCGGCACGCCGACCAGTCAACCGTGTCAAACAACACCGTTTTCTGGTCTAACAGCAGATAGGCGTTATAGGAAACGCCGCGCGGGATGGGATGGATATTTTCAAACAGGTGGAGACGATGGTCGTTTGCACCCACCCAGTACAGGTCGTCAGTGACTTTGCGCACGCAATACATAGAAAGTCCTCCTTCTATTGAATCGAAATGGAAACCGAAACGCTACAGGGGGCATGTCCCGGCGATTATGCCTCAATGAACTGATCCTTGCCTTCGCCGCACTCGGGGCAGACCCACTCGGCCGGTACCGCCGAGAACAGCGTCCCGGGCGCAATCTCCGCTTCCGGATCGCCCAGCTCTGGCACGTACTCGTAGCCGCAGCCGCCGCAGACATAGCGCGGGCCGATCGGCTCCGGTTTGGGCATCGGGGGCCGTTTCATTTTGACCATCGGGGGCGCGGGCGACTTGTCCGCCGTGCCGCCAAGCGCTTCGGTCAGCAGCGGCAGGATTTCATTAACATCGCCGACAATACCATAGTCACAGTTCTTGAAAATCGGCGCGTTGCCGTTTTTGTTGATTGCAACAATCGTCGAAGCGTCCTTAATGCCTTTCAAGTGCTGGACTGCGCCCGAAATACCGCAGGCAATGTACAGGTTGCCCTTGAACTTCTGACCCGACATGCCGACATAACGGTTGAGCGGGACATATTGCAGCGTTTCCGCAACCGGGCGGGATGAACCGATGGCAGCGCCTGCCGCCTTTGCCAAGTCCTCAATCAGCTTCATATTTTCTTTGCTGCCGATGCCCTGGCCTGCCGAAACAACACGTTCCGCCTGCGGGATCGGCGTGTCGATCGGGATGCCGACCGAGAAGTCGTAGCCGTCCTTCTTCAGCGCTTCCACCAGCGCGCCGACCTTGTCCGCGCCCGAGCCATCCTTCAAAATCTGATGCTTGCGCACGCCCGTAATCGGCGCGGGCTTCTTCGGACGGCTGGACGAGCCGCCTTCCTTCTTCGGGGGCTTGCCCATGATGCCCGCCGAAATCACCATACGCTGCACCTCGCTGGTGCCCTCGTAAATCGTTGTAATTTTCGCGTCGCGGTACATCCGCTCGACATCCATGCCCTTGAGGAAGCCCGTGCCGCCGAAAATCTGCACCGCGTCATTGGTTACCTCAAGCGCAATTTCCGACGCGTACAGCTTTGCCATTGCCGCCTCGGTGCTGTACGGCTCGTGCGCTTCCTTCTTTTCCGCTGCCGAGTAGACCAGGAACCGCGCACAGCGCAGCTTGGTCGCCATGTCGGCGAGCTTGAAGCCGATGCCCTGATTGAAGCCGATTGGCTTGCCGAACTGGACGCGCTCCTTGGCGTATTCGACCGCCGCTTCATACGCGCCCTGCGCGATGCCCAGCGCCTGCGACGCAATACCGATGCGGCCGCCGTCCAGCGTTGCCATCGCGATTTTGAAGCCCTGCCCTTCCTTGCCGAGCAGGTTCTCCTTGGGTACCTTCACGTCGTTGAAAATCAATTCCGCCGTCGAGGAGGAACGGATACCCATCTTATCGTAATGGTCGCCAAACGTAAAGCCCTCCCAGCCCTTTTCTACGATAAACGCCGAAATGCCGCGCGTGCCGATATCCGGTGTCGTCACCGCAAAGACAACGTAGGTATCCGCCTTGGGCGCGTTGGTGATGAAAATCTTGCCACCGTTGAGCAGCCAATAATCGCCCTTGTCTACCGCGGTAGTCTCGGTGCCGCCCGCGTCCGAGCCTGCGTTCGGCTCGGTCAGCCCAAACGCGCCAATCTTCTCGCCCTTGCAGAGCGGGACAAGATATTTCTGCTTCTGCTCCTCATTGCCGAAAGCGGCAATCGGCCACGTGCCCAGCGATACATGGGCGGACAGAATCACGCCCGTGCCGCCGTCCACCCGGGACAGCTCCTCCACCGCAATCGCGTAACTCAGCACGTCAAGCCCCGCGCCGCCGTATTCCTTGGGGTACGGGATCCCCATCAGGCCCATTTCGCCCAGCTTCTTGACGGCTTCCGCCGGGAACAGGTTTTCCTTGTCCATCAGGAACGCATGGGGCTTGACCTCAGCCTCAACAAACGCGCGGATTTTCGCACGCAACGCCTCATGGGCTTCGGTTGTCTGGAACAACATCATACGAATACCTCCTTTTCGGCTTGTTCTTAAAAAAACTTTTATTTTCAAGAACGAAATCTGAGTTTTCCGGCTCTGGCGGCGCAGGCTCCCGCATTGTTTGCGGCGTTCCCCGGCCAGCAAAGCCCTCTTTGATTTACTAGATTGTACAACATTATTATACCTCGTTAGTATACATTCTGTCAATTCATTCCTGAGTCTGCTGTGTAGAATTTTCCGTCCCATTCTTGGCTATTTTGTCAAAAAGCCTCCCGTGTTACCGGGAAGCAGCCAACCGGTTATTCATGAGAGGTCAATCTTATCATATCCATTTGTAAGGGAGGATCTTGCCCCCTCCCGCATGAAACGGCAATTCCTGCGCAAAACGGGAGGGTCAAGCCCCTCCCCTGCGAAACAAAATCGTTACAGCGCATTCTTTTATATGTACTACGGCAGGAAGCGCAGCAGCGTGGACGCGGCGCAAAGCAGGAAGCACGCCAACAGCGCGGGCCGGTATTTTTTCAGCGCGTACCAATAGCCGAGCTTCATCCCGCGCGGCTGGTCAATCGAGGCGCAGAACGCCGCCGCCGCCGTCACCAGCAGGCAGGGCACGGTGACCACCGCCTGAAGCCCGAAGGTCTTGAGCGACAGCCAAATCGTGCCCCACACCGGCTCCCCGAGCAGCGCCGCCACCGAGAACGACAGCACGAACGCCCGCGCCGCTACCACCGACGACACGAACAATCCGCCCGGCGGCAGCGCCCCCGCAAGGACAGCGCCCGCCAGCCACAGCAGGGTACCCGCCAGGAGCATCGCCGCGCTGCGCTCCTCCGTCAGCGCAACGGACAGCGTAACCCCCCGGCTGGTGCTGATAACGCCGGTCAGCGAGCCTGCCACCGCCCCGCACAGAAAGACCGCGGTCAGGAACAGGAACGCCGGGGTCTGCGTCAGCGACGCAATCGAAAAAAAACTGAGAACATTCTGTCTTTTCATAAGATCCTCCATGTCCAATGGATTTTTCTGATTCCTTACAGAATATTCCCAGCCTTTTCAGTTTATGCAAAATCGTCGAGCGCGCAAATGCTCCCGATAATATCGCGGCACGGTTCGACCTGGTACGGGAGGAAATCACGGCTGAATTCCATCCGCGTGTGCCTTCTGCCGTCCTCTTCCTGCTCCACGGGCACGGCAAGGATTTCGGTCCCCTTGACCACGCGTTCGGCGACGTAGGTCACGTCAATGCCCGGACAGACCGCAATCACAATCCGCCCGCGGGTGCAGCCCATGACCGGCGCAAGCGCCGTCCCCAGCTCCCGCTTTTTCGACGCGCACGCCACTACAAACTCGGCCTTGACGACCGCATTCATCGTATCGGGGAAAAACGTGACGCCCCTGCCCTCAAACTGCAATGCCTCCCCGCAGCCGCGCGAAAGCAGGACGTTCTCCGGCGGCATCAGCCCCTGCTCCAGCACCGCGCCGATCACCGATTGCAGCAGCTCACCTTCCCCAATGAATGCCGCTTTGATTTTATGCATCATCATACACCTCTCTTTCCTTGCCCTTCCCGATACGCAAACACTGCGGGAAAAGCCGTTTCATCGCTGTTCATCCCCTATCATAAGCCGGAAACCCCGTTTTGGCAATGCATTTTTTACACAATTTTTCGATTTGGTTAGGTTTACAAAGTTTCACATCCCGGCTTCCGCCGCTTTCAGATAAATTGCACATTCGAGACGCTTCTTTTCCATCTCGCAGCCCAGGGAATAGGGTTGGTTCATGTCCTGATTCTGGTTAAAATTGGCAGCACTGCACCCGCCGCTGCAATAGAACCGCGCCCAGCAGGTGCGGCACTTCTCGCGGGTGTAAATATTCATCGCGGCGAACCGGCGCGCAATGCCCTCGTCGAGCGTATCGTCCAGCACGCTGCCCTGCCGGAATTCCTCTTTTCCGACAAATTGGTGGCACGGGTAGATGTCGCCATCCGGCGTGACGGCGACATATTCATATCCCGCCCCGCAGCCGCGCAGCCGCTTGATCACGCACGGCCCCTGTTCCAAATCCACCATGAAATGGAAGAAAGACAGCTTTTCACCGTTCCGGCGCTTTTCCAGCATCAGGTCGGTCAGGCGCTCATATTCGTCGAAAATCGCGGGCAGGTCGGCTTCGGTCAGGTCATAGCCTGTCCCCTCCTCGCTGGCCACCGGCTCGACCGACAGCCGGTCAAAGCCCTCGGACGCAATCGCCATCACATCCTCGGCAAAGTCCAGGTTCTTCGCGGTGAAGGTGCCGCGCACGTAATAGTCAAGCTTGGGGTCGCGCAGCGCTGCCAGCTTTTGGAACTTGGGGACAATGATATCATAGCTGCCGTCCCCCGAAACTGTCTTGCGCATTTCGTCATTGACCTCTCGGCGACCATCCAGCGAAAGCACGACATTATCCATATTTTCATTGATATAGCGGATTTTTTCGTCGTCGAGCAGCAGGCCGTTGGTCGTAATCGTGAAGCGGAAATGCTTGCCGCTTTCCTGCTCGATGGAACGGGCATACTCAACCGTTTTCACCACCGTATCAAATGCCATCAGCGGTTCCCCGCCGAAAAAGTCGATTTCGATATTCTTCCGCGTGCCCGAGCGCCGGACGACAAAATCGACCGCCTGCTTTGCGACCTCAAAGGGCATAATTTTGCGGCCGGTGCCAAAATCGCCGGTTGAAGCAAAGCAGTATTGGCACCGCAAATTGCAGTCATGCGCTACGTGCAGGCAGAGCGCTTTGACCAGCGCACCCACCGGGACATATTTGCTGACATCTAGGTAATCGTCCCTGGAGAAAAGCTGCCCGCCCGCGTACAGGCTGTACAGCTCCCCATAGGCGGCGCCGACCTCCTCGCGCGGGAACCGGCTCAGGGATTGGAAAATCCGGTCGGGGCACTGCGGCTGCATGTCCGAAGTCAGCAGGCCGGAAACCGCGTATGCGGCCTCATCCACCACATGTACCGCGCCGCTGTTGACATCCAGAATGAAATGGATGCCCTTCATTGTATAACGATGGATCATGTCGATCCTCCCACTCTAAAAATAATGAGACGCGCCGTAACCCGGCGCGCCCCGCGTTTGTGAAAAAAATCACTTGTTTTCGCACTTCTGGTTCGCAACCGTGCAAGAGGTCTTGCAGGCAGACTGGCAAGAGGTCTGGCACTCGCCGCAGCCGCCTTTGGCGGCGGTCTGCTTCAGGGTAGCGGAAGTCAGGGTCTTGATGTGCTTCATTGGGGAAACGCCTCCTTTATTTTAATTTTCTCGTTTTAACACTTTTTCATGGCTTTTTAGGATTTCCTGCGTCTTTTCCTTCCGCGCCTGCGGGAGCCGATAAACGCACCCAGGAACGCCGCAAACAGCGAGACAGCCGAATTGACCGCAATTTGCGGCAGGCTTGCCGGTTCGGAAAACCAGGAAAGGCTTAGCACCACGGTGCACAGCAGCACTGCCGCGCCCGCGCCAATGCCCCAGAACAGGCGGCTGCCAGCTGCCCGCCGCGCCGAAAGGAACGCCGCCAGCAACACCCCCAGGCACAGCGAACTGACCGCAAGCGCGGGGATCCGGTCCATACCCACCCGGCCCAGCTTCACAAGAAGCGCGCCGAGCAGCATGGCAAGCAGCGCCGCCGCAAGCCCTGTCAGAACCGGAAACGCAAGCACCCGGTTCAGGGACAGGGATTCATCTGTCTTTTTCATAGAATGTCCCTCCTGCCGAACGATTTTGAAGCGGCCGTTAGGAGCTGCGAAGAAATAAACTGTGACAAGTGCGCCGCAGATTCCTTCGCCAGACAAGGCGCTGTTCCGCAGACAGGCTGACGCCTGTCAAGAAACAGCAACGCAGTATGGCGGAAGAGCTGCAAGCGATTGGCGCAAGTTATTTTTGAACAGTTCCTTATAAACTCCTTCTTAACTTTATTCGGCGAAAAGGATTTTAGAACCTGTACCCACGGGCGCGAAACGGAACGCCGCGAGCCGGTGAACACAGGTGCTTATTCCTTCGGCGCTTCTACCTTATCGGTCGGCTCTGCTTCCTTGCCGCGGATCGCCCAGCGGTAAATGCGAAGCTTGGTGCGGTCGTTCGAGGTCTCAATGGTGAGGACATCGTCCTTGATATTGACCACCTTGCCAATAAAGCCGCCAATCGTCGAAATTTCATCGCCAACCTGAATCGAGTTGCGCATTTCACGCTCTTCCTTGTCGCGCTTCTTCTGCGGGCGGATCAGGAAAAAGTAAAAAATAACAACCATCAACACCAGCGGCAGCAGGCCGCCCAAGGTTGACAGATAACCGCTTGCGCCCATCGCCATGCCCTCGGCAGGCGCCCCGGCGGTCAAACGGATCAAGTCCATGCTAATACACCTCCATATCGTTTTAGCATTCTTCCTATCATTATACTAGATCGTGCCAGATAATACAAGAGTTTTCTTCATTTTCTCCGCGGTATTTGAATGAGTTAACATTCTATGAACAAACCCCGGCTAAACGGTGAATGTGGAAATATAGCTCCAGCAAATCCGAATAAAAACACACGGCGAAGTGCGTAATGATGCAGGTTCGGAGCAAGAATCAGTGGTCCATAGCCGGTACAAGGCTAACGATGGCTGCTTTGTTCACAATATGTTTACTCGTTCAAATACCCTGTCATTTTCTCTCATATTGCTTCCTGCACGTTTGAAAGCGCCCTGCCTTTTATGAACCGCGCGCCAAATCTTTGACGGCTTCCCCCGCCAGGATTAGCCCCGCTGCAGGCGGCACAAAAGCACAGCTCCCCGGCGTGCTCCTGCGGCTGCCGCCCGCCCGCGCTGAGTCCAGGCTGCCGCCTTCGCTTTCGCCCGCCGGGATGAGCGGCGGCTCTTTTGAATAGACGACCTTTAAGCGGCGCACCCGGCGTGCTTTCAGCTCGTGGCGCATGACGCGCGCCAGCGGGTCAACCGATGTTTTGTAAAGGTCGGCGACTTCAAAAGCGGTCGGGTCGAGCTTGTTGCCCGCGCCCATGGAGGCAATCAGCGGCACGCCAAGCCGGTCGCAGCGGACGGCAAGCTCGATTTTGGCGCTGACCGTGTCGATTGCGTCAATGATGTAGTCGTAAACGGTCAAATCAACCGTATCCGCGTTTTCCGGGAGGTAAAACATCGGGTGGACCGTTACGAGGCATTCCGGCGCAATGTCCAGGATACGCTCCCGCATTACATCAACCTTTTTGCGCCCCAGCGTGGAGTGCGCGGCAATCAGCTGCCGGTTCAGGTTGGTCAGGCAGACCTCGTCGTCATCGAACAGGTCGATTGCCCCGACCCCCGAACGCGCCAAAGCCTCCGCCGCATGGCCGCCAACCCCGCCAATGCCGAAAACCGCCACCCGCGCGCGGGAAAGCCGCTCCATGGCTTCGCTGCCCAGCAGCAGCTCGGTGCGTGAAAACGCGTGTATCAATCGTCCTCCCCCTTTTCCTTTGCATCCCAGGTGTCCAGCAAGAAGCTGCACAGGCGCTTTTCCAGCTCCGGCGCCCTCTGCCCGTTCCAAATAACATCCGGTATCAGAACCGCGGCGAGAAGCAGCAGCACAATCACCAGCGCCGCGACAGCGCCCCCGGCTTCGGCAAGCAAGCCAAATATCAGAACAAACAGCGTCAGCAATAGGTACGGCGGAAATTCGCCAATGCAAAACCGGCAATGTGCCTCCGTACCGCCCTTCGGGCGGGCTTCCAACCGGACAAACACCGTACAGGCTGTCCTTGGAAACCCATACCGGCGCTCCCGGATATACACCCGGAACCGGGACGTGCCAATAGGAACCCACGCAAACGGCTCGCCCAGCCGCCAGCGCCGCCGGTGCAGCTCCTCCCGCAGGACAGATACACAGTCCTGTGGCGGCAGCTCCGTGATCAGAATCTTTTTCATGCCACAACCGCCTTTCCTTCCAAATTGCGTCAAAAAGCCCTGCTTATCACAGGATTTTTTCGCCATCCCGCAGAACGCCCCGGATATTTTTTTCCGCTTTGCTGCGCGGAAGCATGACCTCATGGCCGCAGCCCTTACATACCATTTTGAAATCCATGCCGATACGGGTGACCGTCCATTCACGGCTGCCGCAGGGGTGGCTTTTTTTCATGGTTACAATGTCGCCGAGACGGATATCCATTTTAGAAAGCACCTCGTTTCCTTTTTTCGCACTCTATTTTATCAAGCTTCATTATAACAGATCTTACACGGAAAGAAAAGGCTGTTTTACAGCGCTTGGGGCATTTTACGCGGGCGGGGCGCATAGGATAGGAGCAGCGGATTCCCCTCTGCACTTAAAGGAGGTTGCAATATGAAAAGAGACGAAAACTGCCTGCCCGAAGGCTTCCGGAGCGGGACGCCGGAAAACCGCGCAGCCCTCGCCTCACCCGAGGGGCTGCGGCAGGCTGGGGATGCTGTGCTGGAAGCAATTGCCAGCCGGTGCAGCTGTTCCCATGACCTGCTGATTGATTTGGGCTGGACGACCGCCGTTATCCCACGGGCGGAATGTGCGATGGGGCTGGATACCGGCGAAACACGGGAAATCGCCATTTTATCCCGTGTCGGCAAGCCGGTCTGCTTCCGTGTGACGGGGATAGATGAAACGGTTTCGCCGCCTGCGGTAACGCTCAGCCGCAGGGCCGTGCTGGAAGAGGCGCAGGAAATGCTGCTCGATTCACTGGAACCCGGTGATATCTTACCGGCGCGGGTGACGCATATCGAGCCGTTCGGCGTGTTTGTGGATATTGGCCGCGGGGTTGTGTCCATGATCGGGATTGAACATCTGTCCGTGTCGCGCATCCTGCATCCGGCGGAACGGTTCCGGCCCGGACAGGACATTTATGCGGTCGTCCTTGGGGTAGACCGCGCCGCAAAACGGATTATGCTGTCCCATCGGGAGCTGCTCGGTACCTGGGAGGAAAACGCCGCGTTATTCTCGCCCGGGGAAACAGTGCGTGGGATTGTGCGCTCGGTCGAAAATTACGGCGTATTCATTGAGCTGATGCCCAATCTGTCCGGCCTCGCGGAGCGCCGCGCGGGGCTGCGCGAAGGTCAAACCGTGTCGGTTTTCCTAAAATCCATCGTGCCGGAACGGATGAAAATTAAGCTCACCATTATCGACCTCATCCCACCCCCGGCGGACGACCCGCCCGCGCCGCGTTATTTCCTGACCGAAGGGCATATCGATCATTGGGTCTATACGCCGCCAGCTTGTGACAGCAAGTACATTGAAACGCGCTTTACCGATTAAATACAGATTCCATAGACCTGTTCGGAAACTAGTGCTCCATCCAGTCAGAAAGCGGACTTGGGCTTGGAGCAGGATTTTCGCAGGGCAAGGCAGAGGACGCAGGCGGGCTGACGCCCGTCAAGGACTAGGGGTCCATCCAGTTAGAAATTGGAGTGGGATTTTCGCAGGGCAAGGCAGAGGACGCAGCCATGCGGAAATCCAACCCGAGGACGGCTTTGATTTCTGTCCGGATGGAACACCAGGGGTGCGCCGGATATCGTGAGAATTCGTTTTCTGAATGGGACGATTTCCCGCAGGAATCCTGTCGGATTTCAGGGGGAAGCGGCGCAGCCTGACGGCAAAGGCTCGCGGCAGACCGTATGCCAAGCGTTTTCGAGCACGCCAAAAAGGTTCCAGGGGACGGATTCCGCCTGTGGAGCCTTTTTTCATTCACCTGTATCGAATATCGGCAGCCGGCGCGCTGGCAAAAGTTGTGGTGACGGCAAACCATACCAAAACGCTGGGAAGAGCAGAAAATCGGGACTTCTGATGATGACGGGCTGATGCAGACAGACGCGAACAGGTGAGAACGGATGTAAAACGATGCCAAAGAATGCAAACGCACGTGAACGAATCTAAGAAAATATGTTTCATTGCGCGGATCTGGAAATCCACCCCCCGGATCTTCAGCGTCCAGATTCCTTCCTATTCCCAGAACCTTCCGCCGTACCTTTTCGGCAGGGGGATTGCTTCATCGTACAGCGGCAGTATCCCGTTTTCAGGCTTTGTCGAATTTTGTCGGAAAATTCCCCTTGCAACAAACTGGTTATTGTGATATCCTTTTAAGTGGTGGAAGTGTTAGAATACGACAATTATCCCGGTAAGGCGGGGGGCGAAAGAAGGTGAACAGCAGCGAACCGCGCCATGATGCGGGCTACCCCTGCGGGCACGGCCCGGGGCAGCCTGCCTAAGCGAAAAGATCAGAAAATAAAATGGAATAAGGGAGAATCTGGAATGAAGCTCACGGTTTTAATTGTGGATGCAGATCCAGGAAATGCAGTACCGCTCGCACAGGCACTGCAATCAAGTCAACAAATAGGGGCCATCCTGACGGCTTTCAGCCCCGACGAGGCGCTGATGCACGCAAAGGCCGCCGACCTTGTCCTGCTCGATCCGGTGATGCCGGGAGCGGACGGCGCCGCGCTGCTGCGCCGGATGCTGGAACAGGGGCTACAGCCGGGCATTATCGCGCTGTCCTCATTCTACAGCCCGGAGCTGCTGCGCGAGCTTGACAGCCTCGGCACGGCATACTGTATGTACAAACCTGTAGACATCGACAGCCTGACACGCCGCATTGTAGCATGGCACAACGGCAGCGGGACACGGCTGGGACACAAGCGCCTGGCGCTTGACCAAAGGATTTCCAACCTGCTGCTGGAACTGGGCATGACACCCATCAGCGGGTTTTATGACTGCCGTATGGCGTTGAAGTGGCTCTCCATCCATCCGGACTCACGCGGCCGGATTACAAAGGAGCTGTACCCCTACATTGCGCATTGCACCCACCGGACTCCCAGGCAGGTGGAACGCCATATCCGCTACGCGATAGAACAGACCTGGCTTGTCGGCGATCCGCGGGTATTGGAGCGTTACTTCGGCTATTCCGTCGGCCTGGAGCACAGCCGTCCAAGCAACGGCGCTTTTCTGCGGACGCTTGCCGAATACATCCGCGGGATCGCGCCCACACCCCCGACGGGCGAAGCCATGCGTCACGGCTAACCGCCCGGAAAGCAGCGCCTTCCCCTTTACGCGTAAAACTCTGCCGCTCAATCATCTACCTTTTGTGAGTCCATTGATGCATCATCCGGTTACCGTACAGACTCAGCGAAAAGGCCCTCCTTATTGGAGGGCCTTTAGATTACCGCCACGTTTCGCAGCCGTCCAGCAGCGCCTGAAGCTGGCGAAAATACACCGAGGCGTGATAGCCGTCCGCCGCGGCATGATGGATATGGAAACAAAGTGGAAGCGTCCACTTGCCGTCCGTTTCCGTATATTTCCCAAACGTAACCACCGGGAAAAACATCGGGCCTGGCCCGCTGGTATCATGCGCCACGGCGGTAAAATCCAACCACGGCACGCAGGAAACCGGACAGAAATTATCCGGCCTGCCAGGCTTGGCCTTGACACCCTTCACGTCGCGCCATTCCTCCATATCCCGGCACACCGCCGCATAAAACACCGGAAAATCCGGCGAATATTCACTCCAAATATCCGAAAACGTGTGATCATCCGGATGAAAAATCGTGTAGGACGGATGGCAGACCTCGTAATAGCCCAGCGTGCCGTCCCGATATGCCATGCGCAGCTCCTTCTGGCTGTTGACCGCGCGCATAACGGCATACAGCATCGACGGATAAAACCGCAGGCCGTGTGTGCGTGTCATGCCGCGCAGCGCTGTCACATCCAGCCGGGCCGTCACCGCGTAATTGGTGCGGATGCCCTTGGTATAGTATTCAAAATGCGGCGCGCGCGGCCAGTGCTCCCAGTCGATTGGTTCAAACAGCATCTAAAGCAGCCCCTTTCCTTTTCCCGCCCGGCATACAGCAAATCCGGACTCATATCGCACGGATAAAGGCCCGGATTTATCTTTGTCTTTCGTTGACAAAAAAGATGCACCACAAAAGCTGTTGTGCCTCAACGGATTCCGGTTTTTTGGAATGCCTTTCACAAAAACGGCAATTGAATTTTCTTGGCCTAATTATAGCATGATCCCATGCCTCTGTAAA
>CAJUJQ010000068.1 GCA_910586575.1 uncultured Clostridia bacterium
ATAAACTGCTTTTTGAACCGCCCTTTGTCGCTTGAAACTTGGAAACTGGTGTTATGACTATTATAACTATTATTAAAACAATTTTTTCAGCTAGAGGAAAATCTATTATTCGCAGTTTTATACAAGGTATTGCTTGTGCTTGTATAATTGAGGTAATCCATCATATACCCGCATCGGAACAAATACGAATCTTATTCAGAAGATTTTTTCCGCTGATATATTGTATCTGTATTTTCCTCGTATTGATTGTACCCATCAAAAGACAAGCGGCTTTCCCAAAACATTTTTCTTTGGGATGGCAGTCTCTTGGGCTTATGACTGCAGGCGCTGTGTTTTCTTTAGCAGAAAAAATTGCCGGTGTTTCTTTTATATCCCCTTCTTCGTTTATCTTCGTTGGAATTCTCCTGCTTGTTTTCAATTTCTGCTTTCAGTTTTGCAGGAGATAGTTTTCATAAATCTGCATAAATGTTCAAAACCGAACAATTAAAGTCATCAAGCTATTTAGGCACTTAAGAACGATTTCTTGCGCAAAGTGGCAAAATTTTTGGTTCCGGTTTATCCGGGTTAGGACTGTCTCTATATGATAAAGCTCATATTAGAGACAGTCCCACTTATTGTTTTTAACAATGGTCGAAGCGGCACGCCGTCAAAGCAAACTATTTCAAGACGTAAAAGTACAATCACTCGGCCCCGCCGAACCGCCTCCCGCTGTAATCCATCGAAAACATCCCCTCCGGGAAGGGATTCCCGCGTCGGCAGGCGGCGCAGGCCGCGCGCTGAAGCACCAGCGCAAAGGGCAGCGCGTCCCGTTCCATCAGTGTGCGGAAATCCTCGGTATGGGGACGCCCCTCCCAATCCAGCCAGATACGGTGTGCCCGGTTCGGCGAATCCTCGGGCAACAGGGTATTCCGGCGGAACATCGACGAAAGCGCGCCCGGCTGGTGCAGCGCGGCCTCCCCCATCGGGAGCAGCCTGCGCCCTGCTCTGCTGCGATGTAAAAAGCGGTAAACCTGATACATGCACCGCAGCGCGTCCTTTGCCTGCCCGGCGGTGACCGCCCCACCGGCGGCGTTCCCGGCGGCTGAAAGCAGGCGCGCGGCTTCCCTGCATTCCGGGGCTTCGGTGTCCAGCAGCCGGTAGGCCGGTTCGGAAGCCGGGACCGCCTTGCCCAGCCTCAGCAAAACGGCGGAATCCAAATCGGTTTCGCAAAGCTTGTGCGCGGCGCTGCCTGACAGCCGGTAATTCACCGACAGCCGCCTTGTCTGATCCTCTATATAAGGATGTACCGTGCGGTCAAGCGCGTAATGGGTACAGAAGCCGAGCAGATACGCCAGCGCCGCAGGCGATTCCCCCGCCGCGTCCGCCATTGCCCGGAACGTTTCCGCGATACCGCTGCGGTGCATCCTGCCGCCCAGCCGCGACAACGTTGACGGATAAAAGAAAAACGGGTCCGGCCCCTGGCTGCCCCACGCATACGCGGCGGGCGCGTTTTCGCAGAGGCAGGCAATCGCGGGCGGCGCGGCCCTGCGCACCCGCACGGCAAAATAATGATGGGTCACAAAAGAGGGCATGAAATTACCTCCAAATTCAGGGTAGTGCTCCATCCGGTCAGGAATCGGATTCGGACTCGGAGCGGGATTTTTGCAGGGCAAGGCAGAGGACGCAGGCGGGCTGACGCCCGTCAAGGACGATAACGCAGCCATGCGGAAATCCCGCCCAAGGACGGGTTCGATTTCTGACCGGATGGGGCACTAGTGCCTGTCACGTCTCCGAAATGCTTTCTTCCATCGCTGCAAGCTGCGCGGCAGCGTCCTCGCCGGTCATAAAGAAGGTGCCGTCCCCCGCGTGCAGCACACAGAAGGCCGTGACCCGCCCGATGTTGTCCGCCTTCAGGAAGCGTTCGTACCGCCGGAGCAGCTCGGCGCGAATATCGTGCAGCCGCCTGCCCTCGAGCAGGTACCCGCTTACGATCGCGGTATAAACGCCCAGTAAATCGGAAATTTCTTCCACCGAGCCTTTGCGGATGTCCTGCCCGGTCAGCTGTGCCAGTGAATCGGCCACCAGCCCCGCCTCCCCCGCGCCGCCCGCGAGGATCATTCCCCGGAACACCGCCGGGACCGCGCCCCTATAAGCCTCATCGACCCGTGCCTCGTGGGACATTGTCAGCTCCTTTGCCCGCCGCAGCAGATTTTTCAGCGCCATTTTACAGCCGCCCTTCCTATGTTTTTCCTATAGTATAGCATATAAAGTTTGCTATGTAAAATCAATATTTTCCCGCTTTGTGCATTTTCAGTGTCTCTTACAGCTATTTTTTGGTGCAATTGTGAGAAATTAGTGGCTTTCTTCTGGTAGATTCGCGGGAGGTTGGGCAAAAAAGAAGCCTTCAGCGCAATTTCAAAAAAATGATGGAAAAAGCATAAAATTTAGTTTACATCTGCCCCTGTTTTGTGCTAGAATAATAAAGGTATGGATTGTGCCGGGTTCGGCAGCGGCTCTGCCAGCCCGGCGGATATTTTGTTTCGCAAATCTTTCCGAAGTAGAACTAAGGAGGAAAATCAAACATGGCAAGAAAAATGAAGTCCATGGACGGCAATACTGCGGCCGCACATGTATCGTATGCGTTCACAGAGGTTGCGGGTATCTATCCGATTACCCCTTCCAGCCCCATGGCAGACAGCGTTGACCAGTGGGCTGCCGCAGGTCAGAAAAACATCTTTGGCACAACCGTTAAGGTCATTGAAATGCAGTCCGAGGCAGGCGCGGCCGGTACCGTGCACGGCTCTCTGGCGGCCGGTGCTCTGACGACCACCTACACCGCTTCCCAGGGCCTGCTGCTGATGATTCCGAATATGTACAAAATCGCGGGCGAGCTTCTGCCCTGCGTTTTCCACGTTTCCGCCCGTACCGTCGCTTCCCACGCGCTGAACATCTTCGGCGACCACTCCGACGTTATGGCCTGCCGCCAGACCGGCTTTGCAATGCTGGCTGAGACCAACCCCCAGGAGGTTATGGATCTCGCAGCGGTTGCGCATCTTGCAACCATCAAGAGCCGCGTCCCGTTCATCAACTTCTTTGATGGCTTCCGCACCTCCCATGAAATCCAGAAGATTGAGGTTTGGGATTATGCCGACCTCGCTGAGATGTGCGATATGGACGCTGTCAAGGCGTTCCGCAAGCGCGCCCTCAACCCCGAGCGTGCCGTAATGCGCGGCTCTCATGAGAACGGCGATATTTTCTTCCAGCACCGCGAGGCTGCCAACAAGTATTATGACGCTGTCCCGGGTATCGTAGAGGAATACATGGGCAAGGTCAATGCCAAGCTCGGCACCAACTACCAGCTGTTCAACTACTACGGCGCCCCCGATGCCGACCGCATCATCATTGCGATGGGTTCTATCTGCGATGTTTCCGAAGAAGTGATCGATTACCTGAACGCGCATGGCGAAAAGGTCGGCCTCATCAAGGTTCGCCTGTACCGCCCGTTCGCTTCCGACAAGCTGATCGAAGCCATCCCGGCAACCGCTAAGAAAATCGCGGTACTCGACCGCACCAAGGAGCCTGGCGCGCAGGGCGACCCGCTCTATATGGACGTTGTCACAGCGCTCGCAAACGCCGGCAAGGACGACATCACCGTTATCGGCGGCCGCTACGGTCTCGGTTCCAAGGACACGCCCCCGTCCTCCGTTTTCGCGGTTTACGAGGAGCTGAACTCCAATACCCCGAAGCGCCAGTTCACCATCGGTATCGTGGACGACGTTACCAATACCTCCCTGCCTGAGGTTCCCTCCCCGAACACCGCGGCGGAAGGCACCACCGAGTGCAAATTCTGGGGCCTTGGCGGCGACGGCACGGTCGGCGCGAACAAGAACTCCATCAAGATCATCGGCGACCATACCGACAAGTATGTTCAGGCGTACTTCCAGTATGACTCCAAGAAGACCGGCGGCGTAACCGTTTCGCACCTGCGTTTCGGCGACCACCCGATCCGTTCCCCCTATTATATCAACAAGGCTGACTTTGTTGCATGCCACAACCCGTCCTATATCACCAAGGGCTTCCCGATTGTCCGCGATGTAAAGCCGGGCGGCGTATTCCTGATTAACTGCCAGTGGACCCCCGAGGAGCTTGAGCATCACCTCGTGGCTTCCGAGAAGCGGTATATCGCGAAGAATAACATCCAGCTGTACACCATCAACGCGATTGACCTTGCAATTGAAATCGGCATGGGCAAGCGCACCAATACCATCCTCCAGTCCGCGTTCTTCGCGCTGGCAAAGGTCATGCCGTCCGAGCAGGCAATCCAGTTCATGAAGGATGCCGCGACCAAGTCCTACCTGAAGAAGGGCCAGGATATCGTCGACATGAACCACAAGGCGATTGACGCAGGCGCAACCGCGTTCAAGAAGATTGACGTTCCGGCCAGCTGGGCGGATGCCAAGGACGAAGGCGGCGATTCCAAGCTCAAGGGCCGCGACAAGACCGTCAAGATGGTCAAGGAGCTTATGGAACCCATCGGCCGCATGGATGGCGACTCTCTCCCCGTTTCCGCGTTTGTGGATCATGTGGACGGTACCTTCGAGCAGGGCGCTGCCGCTTACGAGAAGCGCGGCGTAGCCGTTACCGTTCCGGAATGGAACCCTGAGACCTGCGTACAGTGCAACCAGTGTGCGTATGTCTGCCCGCATGCTACCATCCGTCCGTTCGCGCTGACCGAAGAGGAAGCCAAGAACGCGCCTGCTGACGCCAAGATCGTTGACGTGAAGGCTGGCAAGGGCAAGGGCGTTTACAAGTACAACCTCGCTGTTTCCCCGCTGGACTGCATGGGCTGCGGCGTGTGCATCGGCGTCTGCCCGACCAAGTCCCTGAAGATGGTCCCGCAGGAGAGCCAGAGCGGCCAGCAGGCAGTGTTCGACTACATGGTAGACGACGTTTCCTTCAAGCCGGATATGGCAGACACCACCTCCGTCAAGGGTTCCCAGTTCAACAAGCCGCTGCTTGAGTTCTCCGGCTCCTGCGCTGGCTGTGCTGAGACCTCCTACGCCCGCCTGATTACCCAGGTTTGCGGCGACCGTATGTATGTTTCCAACGCGACCGGCTGTTCGTCTATCTGGGGCGGCCCGGCTGCTACCTCCCCGTACACCGTTGACGCGAACGGACACGGCCCGGCTTGGGCAAACTCACTGTTCGAGGATAACGCGGAACACGGCCTTGGCCTGTATCTCGGTCAAAAGGCAATCCGCGAGCGTCTCGTTGAAAAGACCAACGCCCTCATCGCTGTCCCGCACGCTTACGCTCCGCTGAAGGAAGCGGCACAGGCCTGGCTGGACACCTACACCGACGGCAAGGCCAACGCGGAAGCTTCCCGCAAGTATATTGCCCTGCTCGAAGAGAGCCTGCTCAAGGTAGACGATGTCGTTGCGTTCACCTCCAGCCCGGCTGCGAAGGAAGTCTTTGGCGACCAGCTGCCGCAGTTCCAGGCGCATGCGCAGGAGCTGAAGGCATCGGGTGCGGAATTCTGCGACTGCGACGCCTGCAAGCTTGCCAAGGAAATCCTTGACAACAAGGAATATCTGTCCAAGAAGGCAATCTGGATCTTCGGCGGCGACGGCTGGGCATATGATATCGGCTTCGGTGGCCTTGACCATGTCCTGGCATCCGGCGAGGATATCAATGTTATGGTATTCGATACCGAAGTTTACTCCAACACGGGCGGCCAGGCTTCCAAGTCCACCCCGATCGGTGCGGTTGCACAGTTCGCGGCGGCAGGCAAGGCCATCAACAAGAAGAGCCTCGCTGAGATTGCGATGAGCTATGGCTATGTATACGTTGCACAGGTTGCAATGGGCGCAAACCAGGCCCAGACCCTGAAGGCGATTGCAGAGGCGGAGGCTTATAACGGCCCGTCCCTGATTATCGGCTACGCGCCCTGCGAGATGCACTCCATCAAGGGCGGCATGGTCAACTGCCAGGCTGAGATGAAGAAGGCTGTTGACTGCGGCTACTGGAACCTGTTCCGGTTCAATCCGCAGCTCCAGGCTGAGGGCAAGAACCCGTTCATCCTCGAGAGCAAGGCCCCGGCAGGCGGATACAAGGACTTCATCATGAACGAAGCCCGTTACTCCGCGCTGACCCGTTCCTTCCCAGAGCGTGCGGCAGAGCTGTTCGACAAGGCAGAGGCGGCGTCTGCGGCCCGTTACCAGCACCTGCTCAAGCTCCAGGCGCTGTACGGCACCCAGGAATAAAAGACCCCCAAGAGAGGCAGATTTATCTGCCTCTCTTTTTTATCTCTGTGGACGGGGCTTTGGTGTGCGCATGCCGTTTTGGGTCACAACAGGCACCCGGCTTTTCACGCTGCCAAGTGCCTGTTTGGGTTTATCCCGCTTTCAATTGAAGACGCAGCCGGTCTGCGATCATGGAAATAAATTCACTGTTGGTGGGTTTGCCCTTAATACCCGAAACCGTATAGCCGAAATAGGATTGAAGGGTTTCCAGGTCTCCCCTGTCCCACGCGACCTCAATCGCGTGACGAATGGCACGTTCCACCCGAGAGGAGGTTGTGTGGTACTTCTTCGCAATCGACGGATAGAGGATTTTTGTAATCGCCCCAACCGCCTCCATGTCATGTACTGCCATCATAATCGCATCGCGCAGGTACTGATAACCCTTAATATGCGCCGGAACGCCAATCTGGTGAATGACCTCGGTCACGCGGATTTCGAGCGCAAGCTCGGTATCCTCCGCCGTCGGCATGGCCGCCGCCTGGCGGCTTTGCTGAATCCGCTCCATCAGCACGTCGATTTCAATCGGCTTACGCATGACATAGCGCACGTTCATCTGTGCGCATACCGCGTTGGAGCTGTCCGATGAAAACGCGCTCAGCACTATCATCCCGATACCGCTTTCCCGCAGGCGCTGTATCACGGTCAGCCCGTCTACCTCGGGAAGCACCAGGTCAAGCATCAGCAGGTCGGGCTGTGTCTGCTCGGCCAACTCCAGCGCCTGCCGCCCGTTCGAGGCCACACCTACCAATTCCAGCGCCGGATTCTTTCCGAACGCGCTCTCCAAAGCCGCAGTAAAATCTTTATCGTTGTCCGCTACCAATACACGAATTTTTTGTTCCATGATGTTACAACCTTTCCCACTATTACGAATTGTGCCGCTTCCTGCGACTATTTCAATTTACCATATTTTGTAAGATGTTGCAACAAATTTCCACAATATTTCCCGAAAATATTCCTCCAATTTTCGACAAGAGCAACAAAAAAACGGATGGAAAACCATCCGTTTTTACATTTCTTGATATTTTCCTGCAAAATCCTTCATTTGGGGAAAAATGTCTGTTCCTCACCGCAGCGCGCGCCGCCGTGACAAATCATACCGTCTCCGGAAACGTTCCACTTCCAGTCCGTGTTCCTGATACTGCATCAGCAGCAACGCGCAGGCGCGGCTGTCGCTTCCCGCCTGATGGTGCTCCAACGGGATACCCAGATAATCGCAAAGCGTGTTCAGCTTGTGGTTGGACAGCTCCGGGAAGCATTTCCGCCCCATTTGCACCGTACAGGCATAGTCGGCGGAATCCTTCCATTCAATCCCGTAGGCCGCCAGGCACTTGGCGAGCACGCCCATATCGAACGTCGCGTTATGCGCAATCAGCAGCCCGCTGCTGAAAATCGGTTCCAGCGCCGGCCACAGCTCATAAAAGGCGGGGGCTTTTTCCGCAGCCTCGGGCATGATGCCGGTCAGCTGGATATTAAACCGGTGAAAATAGGTCTCCGGGTTGACCAGCGTGGCAATCTCCTGCACAATCCGGCCATCCTCGACCACAGTCACACCGATCGCGCTCATCCGGTTATTGGCGCCGTTTGGCGTTTCCACATCAAACGCAATATATCTCATGTTGTCCTCCTCACAATGTCCAGACGGGCAGCTCAATGGTAAAACAGGTTCGGCTATCCGCGCTCTCGGCAGAAATCGTCCCGCCGTGCAGTTCCACCAGCTGCTTGGCAATCGCCAATCCTAGTCCCGCCCCGCCGTTATGCGTCCCGCGCGAGCTGTCCAGCCGGAAGAACTGCTCAAAAATGCGGTGAAGCTTATCCTTTGGGATGGTCGGCCCGACATTCCAAAACATAATCGTTAAGGTATGCCCCGTCTGTTCCATCACAATGTGAATCACGCTGTTCGGAAAGCTGTAGTATACGGCATTGCGCAGCAGATTGTCGAACACCCGCGCCAGCTTATCCGGGTCGCAGGTGTATTCCACCCTTGGCGGCACCGCGGTTTCACAGGTCAGCCCCTTGTCCCGCAGCATCGGCTCAAACTCACTCGCCAGCTGCTGCAGCATCCGCGTCAAATCAACCGGAGAGCGTTCCAGCTCAACATGGGTCAGGTTAAAGCGCGTAATCTCGAAAAACTCATTGATTAAATCTTCCAGCCGTTCGGCTTTATCGAGCGCGGTTTGGGTGTACCGTTCACGCAGCGCGTCCGAAACCTGCGGTTCATCCCGCAGCAAAGTCAAATAACCGATTACACTGGTAAGCGGGGTTTTCAAGTCATGCGCCAGGTACACAATCAAGTCATTTTTCCGCTGCTCGGCATCGTGAGCGGCCATCGCGCTGCGGAGCGCCTGCTCCCGCACCAGATTCAGCTGAGTTTCTACGTCGTGCATCGCTGCCGGAAGCTCAATCGGTGCGCTTCCGGGCGTCGCAAGCTGCCCTGCGGCATGGACAAGGTCGTCCAGATAGCGTAGCGGCCGGGACAGGAAGCGATAGCTCAGGTAAACCCAGCCGATGACAACGACAATCCCATAGGTCCACAGAAAATAATCCCTGAAAAAGGTCAGAATTCCATAAGCAATTTCGTTCCCGTGCCAGACAAAGCTGCCAAAAAAGTCGTAGCAGAAAAGACCAGACACACCGACGCCAACCGCCCACGCAATCAGCGACAGCAAATATTTGAGCATCAGCTCCCGAATGATACCCGTCCGGTAATGCTTTTCTTTCGTTTGGGTGATTTTATTCAATGGTGTAGCCCACCCCCCAGACCGTTTTGATAAACCGTGGTTTCCGGCTCGGCTCATGCATTTTTTCACGCAGGCGGGCAATATGGCTCATGACGGTATTGTTGCTGTCCAGGTATTTTTCGCCCCAGACCGCCTCGAATAGCTCCTCGCTGGAAACGACCTTCCCGCGATTCTGGCACAGATACCATAAAATCGAGAATTCAATCGGTGTCAGCTGCAATTCCTCGTCAAAAAGCGTACATTTATGGGTCTGGTTGGAGATTTGCAGGCCGCGAAAATCGTATTCCTCGGGCGGTTTGCCGGCATGCTCGGCCTGGTTATAGCGGATGAACCGCCGCAGTTGGGTCTTAACCCGCGCGACCAGCTCCAACGGGTTAAACGGCTTTGTAATATAGTCGTCCGCGCCGAGCGTCAGGCCCATGATTTTATCCATATCCTCAACCTTTGCGGTCAGCATAATAATCGGAAAAAGGTAGTCCTTCCGGATTTCCTGGCACAGCGCAAAGCCGTCCATATCCGGCAGCATCACATCGAGCACCGCCAGGTCGGGTGGGTCCCGGCGCACGCCTGCCAGCGCATCCGCCGCGCAGCCGAACTTTTCCACCGAAAAGCCCTCGTTTGTCAGATAAACCTCAACCAGCTCCGCAATCGCCGCCTCATCATCTACCACAAAAATACGCTGCATTTTCTCGCCTCCCAGCTTCCATTATAACAGATTTTCCCCTGCATGCAAGCCTAAAGGCTCCATATTTTTGTCATCTCAACACGCCATCCCAACGAATTGGCGGTCAGTGGAAATGTTCTGTTTTGACCCATTTATACGGGTACTCCGGATGGCAGCATGGACAAATACTGTTCCATCACCTGCGGAAATACCTCGTCCAGCCCATAATGTCCGATATTTGATTTTGCGGCTTCCGCAAGTGACCGGCGCAGCTCCGGCGCGTCCAGCAGGCGCTGAATCTGACCGGCGCATGCACCGCTGTCACCATAAGGGTACAGAAGCCCCGTCCGTCCATCCTCGATTAAATCGGTATGCCCCTTGACAGCACTGGCGACGACCGGAAGCCCGGCATACATCGCCTCCATCACGTTAAAGGGCAGCCCCTCGCTTCTGCTGGCGGTCACAGCAACGTCCGCCGCCGCATACCATGGTATCATATCCCGCTGATGCCCCGGAAAGAATACGCGGCCTGTCAGCCCCAAAGAGGCCACCAGCTCTTCACACGTTTGCCGTGTCGCGCCCTCCCCCGCCAGAAGCAGAACGGCTCTGTCCGGCAGCGCCTGCATCGCACGAATCAGAACCGGCTGGCTTTTCCGCTTGGAAAACTCCGCCGCATAAAGCAGCACAAACGCGTCCTCCGGAATGCCGTGCGCCGCCCGGAAGCCCGGCTGCTGCGCCCGGTCAAACCGCGAAAAATCTACGCCGACCCCTGGGATTTCCACTACGCGTTTGCCCAGGCGGAAGCGGGACGCAAGCTCGGAATCCCAACGGTTCATTGTCAGCAGCAAATCGGTCTGCGGAGCCATCCATTGCTCGGCGGCAAGCAGCAGCTTCCGTTTTATGTAAGGCGTCTGCTCGTCGAACAGATAGCCATGCACCATGTTAATGAGCGGCGGACGTTCCCGCAGCCCTGCCAGTGCTAAACGGGTAAAAAACGCCGCCAGCGAAGTATGCGTTACAATCAAATCATACTGTTCCGCCCGGATTTTCTCCCGCAGCATCGCCATTGCCCGGAAATTTTTCGGGGAGGACATCGACTTTTCCAGCGGCAGGTGGATGGTTTCCGCCAGGTACGGCACAAAGGCCGGTACACCCCCGCACGCCGCGTGAAGTGTCCGGCCCTGCTCCGCAAAAGAATGTAAATATGGCAGGTGGAAGTTCAAAAGATGGGAATACGTGGAGGCGGTGAACAGGATTTTTTCCATAACGTTGTTCCTCCTTCCCTCAAATCAGATGCTCACTATTGAGGAATTTGCCCTTGAATACGGTTAAAAACAAAATTTTCAGGTCGAAAAGCAGGCTCCAATGCTCGATATAATAGATATCGTGCTCAATACGCTCCTTGATGGAGGTATCCCCCCGCAGGCCGTTCACCTGTGCCCAGCCGGTGATGCCCGGGCGCACCTGGTGCTTGACCATGTACAGCGGGATGTCCTCCTTGAACTGCTCCACATAATACGGCACCTCGGGGCGCGGCCCGACCAAGCTCATGTCCCCCCGCAGCACGTTGAAAAACTGCGGGAACTCGTCCAGCGAACACTTGCGCATGAATGCGCCAAAACGGGTTTTGCGGCTGTCCTGATCGCTGCTCCAACCGGTATCCTGGCGTTTATTAACCCGCATTGAGCGGAATTTGTACATATAAAAGGTATGCTTGTCCTGTCCCACGCGCTTCTGACGGAAAATCACCGGCCCCGGAGAGGTCAGCTTCACGCCAATTGCGCACGCCAGCATAATCGGCGAAGTCAAAATAATCAGAACCAGTGAGCCGACAATATCAATCACACGTTTACAAAACGCGTTCGCCAAGTTGTCTAACGGGATACGCCGGATGTTCAGCAACGGGATGCCGTCCAGCTCATCAAACTGAGGCTTGGAGGACATATAGCGCGCATAAGTCGGAATAATCGACAGTTTGATTCCTGCCTTTTCACAAGCCATAATCACCTGTGGCGTCCAATGATCTTCCTCCGGTTCCACCGCGCAGATTACCTCATCCAGGTTTTGCACGTCGATCACGGCTTCCAACTTTTCAAACCCGCCCAGATATGCCGGCATTCTTGCCAGCTTCATCCGGTTCGCGGAAATATACCCGATCGGATGGTATCCCAGCTCCCGGTCGGCGTACACAGCCCGTAAATAGTCCTGCGCCGCCTGTCCGCTGCCCAGAATCAGGATATGTTTCAGGTTATAACCACGCTGCCGGAAATAACGCAGCGCCTTACGCAGGGCAATCCGCTTGCAGCTGAGCGCGCCGGAGCTTATCACGAAGAACAGCGCCAGCGTCCAACGGGAATAGTGCATCCCGTGGTTGACAAACAGCACGCTCAGCAGGATGGCCATCACCAGCCCCCCAGCCAGCCAGATGCGCGGCAGTTCCCTGCGCAGCGGAATCCTGCGGAAGGACTGGTACAGGCCAAAGGATGCATAAATAAACAGCTGTGCCGCTGTCAGCAGGAAATCAAGCCGGATATACTGTACCAGCGGCACCGTAATCACGCCGTTCGGAAGGATGTAAAAACGGATCCAAAACGCCAGCGGCAGCGACAGAAAAATCAGGAACCCGTCACTAATCACATGCAGCCGGTTGAACAGCTGCTGATTTTCTTTTATCATGCGCCGGTTCCCTGCATCCGGGCAATGAACGCTTCGTTTTGTTCGGTCAGCGTAATCGTGCCAAGGTTATTCTTGTTCCATTCCTCCCGCATCCGGGCAAGCTCCGCAACCCCTTCCCGAAAAACAGGCGTGTTCTGCTCGTATACTTCCATCACGTCCAACAGATCCTGCCAGGCGAAATGGTTCGACGCCTGATACACCACATATTGCTTTGCCATTTCCATTGCTTTCTCCGTGCGACCGGTTGCCAGGTAATACTCTGTCAGGCAGTACGGCGCGGAGTAGGAGCCTTTCCGTTCCAGACGCTCGGCGTAACGATCCGCTTTTTGACGGGTTTCGTCGTCTGTGTCATAATCAATCGTGTAATAAAGATAATTTTCCAAATGCTTTTGCCATTGAAAGCGATCCAGACGCGCAGCTTCCTCATAATCAGCCGGTTCCCCGCCTGCCGCGATGTTCTGCGCCGCGACATTCATGCCCAGGAAAATTCCAAACACAAACAATAGCGCCGTCCAGCTTAAAAGGATGCCTGCACGGATACGGCTTTCCCGCAGCGGTTTCAGCATGGGCAGCGCACTGCCGCAGCAATCGTTAATCGCCGCAAACATACCGAAAGCCATTGGCAAATAGGTATAGGTTGAGAAAACCATTTCGGTCAGGACGTGTCCCGCAATGAACGCCAGCGCGCCGCCCAACGCAGGCGCCAGCAGAACGCCCTGCCGTCTGCCAAACCATACAGCCGCCGCCAGCACCGCAAGCATTCCAATAAAAACCAAGCCGCCAATAATGCCGGTATCCACCAGCGACTGAATATAATGGTTATGCGCGTAACGGGTCGAATAGAAAAAGTCCTGAACGCTGAACAGGCCGTTTTCGTAAGCGCCGAGCCCGGAACCAATTACCGGACTGCGAAGGAACAGTTTCATCCCGTTTTCAAAGAAGGAGAACCGCTGGATTGCGTTTTGATTTGCCCAAAGCCCCTGCAGCCGGTTTGCAATAAACCCAGGAAGCAGCCGGTATTTGAGCGGCAAAGAAGCAGAACCCTGTTCGTTCCCATACGCAACGCGCTCCAGGCGAACGGCTTCCTCTGCGGTAAAATTAAAATAGACGATGGTACTGTCGTCCGGAACAGTGAACGCCGCACCGTCCAGCGCCCCCTCATACAGCACCATTGAAGTATGCATCACGGTGTCTATGCGGTTCTGGGTTTCAATCATGATATGAACCGCACCGTCCGTCTCCGCAACCATCTGATATGCACCCGGCTCCGGGTAATCGGCGCGCCTCAGCGTCTCACCCTGCCCAAGCGAAATCCCATCAGTCCATTGGAAGGCCGCTACGAAGAAAACAGCTGCGGCAGCCGCCAGAACAGCGGCAGCACCAGCAATCGCTTTCCCGTTTAGGCGCGCCGCAAGCGGACAGCCCACGAAATAATCCAGCAGGCACAGCATCAACGCCCCTAGCACCATACAAACCAGCGGCACAGGGCGCACACCATTCCATTCCGAAAAAGAGGTTATGGAAATCGGGAACGCCATTAGCAAAGTAACAATCAATGTTTCCGCCATGAGCAGCAACAGGCGGATACGCCGTCCCTTCTGCTCCAACAAAAGGTATACGGCAAACGCCAAAACAATCGCCGCAATTGCGCCCATACTAAAAGACAGCACAAAAGCCAGCGAATTGATAAACAGGAGCACGATATGAACCGCCCGCTCCCGGCTGTTTTCGGAGGATACCGCCAGCCCCAGCCCCATCAGAACCGCAATGCCGATAAAACCGGCGAATACGTTTGGGTTCAGGAACATAGAAGTCAGGCGAATCCCCGGTTCAACCCCGGGCAGATTCTGGTAGTCCCCGGAAACCTGTCCCAAATAATCAAGTATCGGCGTACTAATCAAGCGGGTCGCAAGCATATCAATACTAACCACCGAGGACAGCGCTGCCGCGCCCGTCAGCACCACAGCGATTTGCCTTCCGTCCGTGCAAAACGCAAGCAGCGACAAAGCCAGACAGAAGGATGCCAATATGCGCAGGAACTCAGTCAGTGCGTAGCCAGGCGCAACCGCATAAAAACAGGAAACGCCGTCCAACAGCACCATCAGGCTGACCGCAATGAGGGGCGGCCTGACCTGGTCACGCAGCTTGGAATAAAAAAGGAAAACCACCGAGAATGCTGCCGCGAGCAACAATATGGATATCCGTTTCAGCGACGCCGAAACGCAAAAGCAGTCAATAAAGAAAAACAGGACCGACCCAAACAACAGCATTACGGGCGTAAGTTTTTTCGCCATGTTTCGTATCACCTTTCATATCATAAAACAGGAAAGCCGCACGCCGGGTGCAACCGGAAACATTCCAGTGTACCAAGCGTGCGGCCCTTCTCCCAGCCCTTCCCCGGACTGAACCGACGAAAGGCTGGGAGAAAGGCGGGGCCGAAGCCCCTCCTTCCTGCACCACCCCCGCGACCTGACAAGAGGCCGCGAAAGGATGGATGTAAATTTTAGGCGATGCGGATCGTAGCACTGCCGGTCAAGGTGATCGTTACCTTGCCGTCAGCAAATACAGCATCCTCAATCACGGTCTCGGTGCCGTCCTCAGCTACCAGGTAGACAACTGCGCCTTCCTTCGCCGGGACAGAAACCTTCAGGCCGCCGTTAACAGCAACAGCCGCGCCGTCAGCAGCAACAGTGATAGCGATCTTGTCGCCGTCAGCCTTTGCGGTGATGGAAACGGTGGTCGCAGAACCAGCGATAGCAGCCAGATCAGCATTGCTGATGGTGATCTCAGCAACCGGGCTGGAAACGGTCAGGTCAGAACCGGTCTTGCTGGCCAGGTCAGCCAGGGCAGCCGCCGGGATTTCAGCAACAACCTCAGTTGCGGTGGAAGCCGCAGCTACGTTCAGCACGATAACGTCGCTGTCAGCAGCCTGGGTAGCCAGGGAAGCAACAGCCTCAGCGGTCATCTTAGCGGTAGCGGTGGTGCCAGAAGCCTCAACAGCTACGTCAACCTTTGCAACGGTCTTGCCGTCAGCGGTGGTAGTGGTCTCAACCTTAACCTCGGTAGACGGAGTCTCCGGGGTGGTTGCCGCAGGCTTCTTGTCGCCAGCCTCCGGACGATCCGGACGATCTTTATCGGCTCCTTCGGTAATGCACCCGTTGGCGCAATTATTGTCCAGCGCCGTCTTGTCGTCGCCGCTTGCGAATGCGGAAATCGGCAGCATTGCTGCTACCATGCCAAGCACGATCAGCTTGGCAAGCGTTTGCTTTTTCATGGTTTGATGTCTCCTAACAATAAAATATGATTGATCATATATTGATCACATGGTTGTTCGCGGCTGTTTTATCATTATGGAAACAGGTCCCCGCAGCCGCGCGGGTCTGTTTCAGGTCGGAGGATCCCTCGCCTTCAGCTGGCTCCGCTGGCCATGCCATCGAACGGCAAGTAGCCCGCTCAGCCTCTGCTGGCAAATTCGACCCGTCAGTGGGGATTTCTCCTTTCCAAGCATCTTACCACCTCCTTTCACGTGTATGAGGGCGGTTGGCATCCGCTGTCACCTATTCCGTCCCCCTGCGGGAGACAAACAAGGCCATATTCTCAGCTGCTCTTTCTATCATGAAGGCATGTACAGCCGGCACAGAAAAACGGCTTATTTCATCCTCTGCGCAGCCACACAGATATTTTCATCACAGCATATGGCAAAGCAGAGCGTTCCGCCTGCATTGGCGAAACCCTTCCGTCCCCGCAGATAACGGGACACGGTACGGGCGTTCTCCACATAGGAGGTGCTGTCCTGCGCGGCACAGCCTGCCAGAAGCAAGCCCCGCGCATTATATTTCTTTTATGTATTCGCAAAATTAAGCAGATATACAGTGTAATTATGCTTCCGGATCGGAAAATCGCCCAGACAACCCTCTCTCAGAATCTCCTGAAAGATATCCTGAAATCTCTAGCTAATATGCCATTACACTCCAAGTATAGCACATTCTTTTTGCAGTTTCAATAAAAAATCGAAAAAAACTTTGTTACACAATTTTTACGAAACTGTGAACCACCTGCAAAACCGGCGGTTCAGAGAGGGCACAGACCCCCAGGCGGCTTCCCATAAGCGGGATGCCAGCCGGGCCTGTCAAGCGCAGGATTTAATAAATCGGATACTTCGCGCAGATTTCACGCACACCGTTGCGGATATTCTCGGCCTGGGCCTCGAAGTCGGTTGCGGC
>CAJUJQ010000069.1 GCA_910586575.1 uncultured Clostridia bacterium
AGTACCCCAATTTCTCGCGCACGATCCGACCCAGTCGGGATTCACTGATATCCAAACGAATCGCTGCCTGATACTGATGATCTCGTCTGAAAAATAAAACTGAGCCGAAACATCGCGTTCAGGCTCAGTTCATTCGTCCGCTATATTTGAGGAGGGACAAATTTAGATCCGCCCCCCAAAATATTCTGTATGCAGGTATCTTTTCCGGCAGCTGCCAGCTTTTTGCGTAATGGAAATATGTACTTTTCAGTTGAATCCACCCCGCTGGGCGGCTCATCATTCCATATTCGCAGGTACAGCTGTTTGGGAGTCAGTACCTGCCCTGGCCGATTCGCCTAAAAATATAGCCGTTCAAATTCTTTGCGCGCCAGTCTGATTTGCTTTCCACCAGCCTTTACAAAATGATGTTGAGGATCAATTATCAAATTTGCTCCAAAGATCAAATAGGGCGCACCGGTTTTGTTCAGGCGTAGATTTTATAACACATCATCAGCCCTTTGGTAAACCCTCTTATCAGAAAATATTCAGGAACCGCCCATTTGGGCGGTTCCTTGCTGCGTCTGGCAGATATCAGATTTTCCCTCTCAGGGAATCGTTAATCTTCTTTTCCGGCACACGCGGCACGTTGTCAAACGCTCCGCCGCCGGTTACTTGCTTCAGATCGTCAAGTTCGATCTCCTTATCTTCCGGATTCTCTGGAAGAGTTTCAGGCTTTTTGCTCATAACCTTGTTCTCCTTTCTTATTTATTCCAGATTCGCAAGCAGCTTGTCCAGCCTCTCGATCACAGCCGCAACCTCCGCACGGGTCGCATTGTTCTGCGGGGCAAATGCGCCGCTGCTGTTACCGCTCAAAATTCCTTGCTGCGATGCAAGCTTCACGGACTCCAACGCCCAGTCGGAAATTTCATCTGCGTCAATATAAGTAAGCGCTTCATCGCGCGCTGCGATCCCTGCTTTATACGTCAGATATTTTGCAATCATGACTGCCATCTGCTCACGGGTCACATTGTCATCCGGACCGAACCGGTTGTTGCCATAACCACTGGCAATGCCGTTCGCGGTCGCCCAGGCAACATGATGTGCGTAATACATCGTATCAGGCACATCTGTATATTGAGTTGTCGTATTCTGTGCGGTGTTTCCGTCCAGACGGCCAAGAACAGATACCAGCATCCCGCGGGTCACGTTCATATTTGGTGCGAAGGTATTCGCGCTTGTTCCCGCAAAGTATCCCTTGCCGACGGTATAAGCTGCACTGTTGTAGAACCAGTCAGAAAGCCTGATATCAACAAAATGGCTGATGTCTATCGCCGAGGGCTGTGCCGGGGTTGCCGGTACGGTTTCCTGTGGTTCTTCCTTGCCAGTGTCCTTCTCATCCTCTGTCGGCTTCACGGAGGGTCGCTGCGTCGGATGGGAATTGCCCGATGAAGTCGGCTTGTCCGGAACATTCGGGACGGAATCCCACTTCACCCGGATCGTGATTTCCTTCATCGCTAAGCCATAGGGCGCTGCTGTGCCATAAATTACGGTTGTTCCGGGAGAAAGTGCTTTCAATGTCGTTCCGTCGAATACGGCAATCGTCGCATCCTCCGTGCCAAACACCGCATTCAAGCCGCTGTTAAATTGCGCAGGTACTCCAGTAACCGCAAAATCCATCGTCTGTCCGACATCCAGCTCGATCACTTCGGGGAATGGCTTGCCGTTCAGCAGCAGCTCGACCGGCGCACTTGCGACCAGCCGGACTTCCTCACCATCGGTAAGGTACTGAACCTCCTTGCCGGTTACAGTCTCCCCGATCAGCAGGCAATCCAGATAACCATATTCACCGAACGCTTCCGGAATGACCTTCAAATCAATCGTAAACGATTTGCTTTCATCAACACCGATGCCCTCAAGGGAAACCTTGCCGAAGTCGCATTCTTCCGTTGTGTAGTCCATCGACATGGCATAGGGACCAGAGAAAACAACATTCAAGGTATCGGCCGCAGTCGAAACCACGTTTCCTGCGTTCGTAACATTACAAATCAGATGCCAGCCGTTTTCATCCTGCCAGGTATCGACAGAATCGACCTGATAAATGGGCCTTGCCGCCAGCGCTTCACTTTCGAAAACGGATGTATTCGACATACCGCCTTCCTGAGCTTCCGCGCAGAAAGCCACCCCGCCGACGTTATCTGGTGCTGTCCACTCAAAGGTATACCCATTGGTATTGCCCGGAAGCAGCCTGCCCGCAGATGTGATTGTTTTCACAAGCTGCCCGCGTGCGCCATTATGTATTTCGTAGATGTTCACGGTGTAGCCGTTCGCATAGGTCAGTCCGACATTTTTAACCGCAACGCTGACCTCAACCGTTTCACCCGCATTCGGCGTTTCATCCGAGAAGGTAATACCGGTTACTTCAACCGCCCCACAAGGCTCCATATACGATGCCATAAGCCTGAAATCGCTGATTTCAACAGGGTTCTGCGGATTTGTGGTGATTTTCTGATCATAGCTGTTATACAGTACCATCAGGTTGCCGCCGGAATCAATTACCGCGTTCGGTTCATCGGTGAACGCACCCGTATGGGTCAGCCGATATGGATCTGCCCATGCACAGCCGCCCTCATCGGGATTGCTTTCATCGCCGGAACTGATGTCAGGAGCAGAATTGTCCGCATTTTCGTCCTGAACCAATGCGGTCGCGTAAACCTCCCTGCACTGTCTTACATTACCATCCGCATCCGTTTCTCCAGAAGAAACCGGCTGCGTCCAGACAATATAGATATCATCGCCATCCGTTACTGCTTTGAAGTCTGCCATGGAACGTGAACCCTGCGGGTTATCGACCGCCGCTGATACAGATGATGGTGTACCATGCCATTTTCACGCCTGCGGAAACGCCGATATAGCCACCCACGCCGCTGAAAAACAGCAGGGAATCCTCCGCGCCATTGTTCGGGTTGCTGACGCTGGTATACACAAAGTCAAAGTATACGCCAACCTGTACGTCAAATTTCCAAGTGGGCGCGCCCAGTGCGGATGTTGCCCCGTCAAAGCGTTCCGGGACATTTTTGAACGCTTCTTTATACGAGGACGCAAGCCCGTCCTTGAAGGTATTGATCGGGTGTTTGATCGAGAAAATATCCTTGAAACAAGCGCCCGTGTCACCCGCATAGGTTGTCATGTGCGTGTCTTTCACCTTGTCGGCGATCTGCCCGACCCCTACGCCGATATACAGGCGGTAACCCGTATCCGTCTTGATGGAGCCGACCGATACAAACGGCAGGTCAAACTGCATTGCCGTATCGCCCAGCAGCGGAAGCGACTCGAACTTCATATCGATCGGCAGATCAACGTGCTGGAGCACCGGCACATCCTCGGTTGACTTTTGCAGGAACGTATAACCGGTGAACACATCGGAATAGGTGGTGTGGTTCATTTCCGTATCCTGGCCGGCGACCGTGATTGTCCACGTGCCGATAGTGAACCACAGGAACTTTATTTTGAAGGTCTTTTGTACTTCGCTGTAAATGCCGTGCGACTTATCGGTCGTGACACGCAGATACAGCCTGCTGCCCGGCAATGCCTGCGACAGCGGAAGCTCACCCACGAATACGCCATCCTTTTCCTCCGCCTTATACGACGCTTTTTGGGTGTTCGTGTAGGGGTCATAAATAATGAACTCAATGCCCGTCACTTTTTCCGGCGTGTTCGGGTATTCGGTCAGATTGCCATCACCATCGGCTTCCACCTTCGTGTAGTAAGCTGGCTCCCGCATTTTTGCATAGACGACAACCGTATTTCCGTCGATCACAATATTATTTCCCTGGCTGCGATTGTCCGTATATACATCGATATTGTTGATCACACTGCCGTTTTCGGTGTTGATCAGCTGCTGGCCGACGCTTTGCGGAACGATCCACGCCTTCTCCTTGCGGATGCTGTCATCACCGCCTCTGTTTGCACTGACGCCGACCTCCCCGTAGCTGCCCTGTGCCGACGGCAGGGCCATTTCATGCAGGGCGTCCTGGCCGTTTGATGAGATGACATAGCGGATGAAGTGCTTGATCGTTGACCCGCTGTAGTCGTTCATCGCGCGGAACGGGGCGGTCGTAAAGCTTCCATCCGCTCCGATCGTCGAGAACGAGCCGCCAAAGCTGACGATCGCCCCCTGTGCGGGAATACTGTTGGTCACACCCGTCTGACGCGTCTGCATATTATACGTCGCGCGGTAGACACTGCCGCTGACTGGCTGGTAGGCAGAGTCATTCTTCCCGCTCGGCGGCTTCTCGGTGACGCATGATAACGTGATCACGTTGTCATCCTTGCTGCTTCCCGCCTCATGGTAGAACACCTCGCTGCCATAATTCCGGGAATTCCCCGGTTCCGTCCAATTCAGGTAGGGGGTTTCTCCGGCGCTGTCCGACAGATGGGCAGAAATCGCATAAATCTTTCCGTAGCGCGGCTCACGGTAAACGATATATTCGTTATACACAGTCCCATTCACCATGACTTCCCCTGCCACCGAGGTCTTAAAAAAGCCATAGCTGGTATCAAATTTTGACAGGTCGGACTTCTTCACGCGGACGGTGATCGCGTTGCCTGCCCGCTGGAACAGCGGCGTAATCTCATAATAACCGTAACGCAGCCGCTCATTATCATCCAGGAAGCCGCTGCCGTTTTCGTCATAAATGACTTTCACGTTCCGCTTGATCCATTGGGTATCGGATTCGTTCTGTTTATAGCTGACCAGGTAACCAGTCGGCTCATACATGAGCTTATATTGGTCACGCATGGCCGTGCTCAGTCTCAGGATATCGCCCCGGTGATAGGTGTAGGTCTGCGTTGAGCTGATATTCTTATTCTCACCGCTGATCCTGAAATACCCGAAGTCGTTCGCAGGGACATTGATCTTGACCTTTGCATCCTTGTAACCAAATTCCGGTTTCAGGGTAAGCCTGCCGCGCAAACCGAACGTTCCGTTTTGATTTTTCCATGCGTCCGATGTGTTATTTTCTTCAAAGGAGATGTAGTTTCTGAATTGCTCCACCCAGTACGGAGTCATGTTGATCGTCTGGGATGAACTGCTGTCATTTTTGAACGCTTTGACCATTGTAGATGAGCCGTTATCCGCTACAATGTTAACCTGCTTCAGATACACATACGGTGTGGAAATATTTCCGCCAATCGTCTGCTGAAGGGTAATCGCATTCTTATCACTTCGCGTATAACGGATGATCTGGTCATTCGTGTCGTTGGACGCGCCTGCAAGCGCCAGGAAGTTTGCGCCCGCCCATTCGGAACGTGTGCCGTCTGCGTTCAGGAAGGACAGCGGCTGACCGTCTGCCAGGTTGACCACAAACGGTCTGTAGATCGGCTTGATGCTGTAGATCCACAGATAGTTGCAGTCATTGCAGTTGGCCTGATTATAGATGTTAAAACGCACTGGGTCCCAAAACGTGCAGAACATATTTCTGGTTGTCCTGCCGAATGATGCACGGCTGCTATAGGAGCAGCTTCCGTTATACCAACTCCAGTCAAAGCTGCGGCTTCCTGAGCCAACAAAGCCTGTGAGAATATTTGCATCACCGCCCCTATGCTCCCATTCGACTTGCACACCGGCAATGTCCGCGCCATGATATTTCACCTCCGCACCGGCAGAGTCCTTAATATTTTTCTCCGCAATCGTCCAATTTACACCAACTGTACCATGATAATCATGCCAGAAGCTGTTATCTTTCCATTTTGTGGTCCACCTTTTTCCGTTTGAATCGTAGTCATTTTTCCCTTTAAAATGGTTATCGGTACCTTTTTTTATTGGATTTGCCAGATCGATCGCATTGCCCAGCACAATATCGGATACCCGGTCGCTCTGCTGGATTGCAAACAGCTCTATGCCGTCGTCCCCACCCTGCTGTGCAGTCCGGGACGTGCCCAGCGTGCCGGTAATCCGGACGTCCGCGCTGCTCTGTGAAATCGTGCAGTTATCGACTTCCTGCAGCGTCAGCGAAAAATCCGCGCTGCCGAAAATGTATTCCGTCCGGATCGGGATCTCAACCGTCTGGCGGTCGATGCCGATCGGGAATACCACGTCCATGTCAACCAGTGAGAAATCCCGGCCAGCCTGCGCTGTACCGCCCTTTGCGGTCAAGTGCGCGGCGGCAATGGTGTTCAGCGCGCCCGAGCGGGTGACCTCCACCGTGACGCTTTCGCCTGACGCGCTGTAAGCGTCCTGTGCGAAACCGATTTGGGATGGCGTTTGTTTCTCATCGTCAACAATCGTCACCGCACAGCTTGACGCGGCGCTGTTTGTGGTCGTGCCGTAAGGCTCGCCGAGTATCAGGTAGAAATAGCGGTCGCCGTCACCCTTGCTGTTGTTCTTTACGTCAATGGCGATGTACTTTTCACGCTCGCCCTCCGCAAAATCGACCGTCAGCGACGCGCCGACAACGGCGTTCGTAATCACGTTTGCCACCTGCTGAATCTGTTGGTAGGTGTCCATTGTGGAGGTCACCCGCTGCGGCTCACCCGTAACGCCTGTGTACATCCGGCGTGCTTCCTGCAAGGGGTTCGTGCTGATTGCTTCCCCTAAGCCGGAGGTTTCTGCCGCTCTTTCGTCAGTAGATGTTTCCGTGTCCGGCTCGTCCGCAGGAACCTTTTCTTCTTCCGGCGGCTGTCCATCCTCGGGGGCTTTGCTGCCCTCCGGCGGCTGTCCGTCCCCGGAAATTTCGCTGCCCTCCGGCGGCTGTCCGTCCTCGGAAGTTTCGCTGCCCTCCGGCGGCTGTCCGTCCTCGGAAGTTTCGCTGCCCTCCGGCGGCTGTCCGTCCCCGGAAGTTCCACCGACATCCGCAAGCCCGCTGGTCTGCTCGATATAGTCAACTGCGTCCTGCATCGCGGAGGCAGTCTGCTCCCGCAGGGCTTCGTTGTCCTCCAGCATTTCGGCGTATTCATCTTCCGTGCGCAGCTCGGACTGCGTATATTCCGAGCCTTCAATCCGCTCCAGAAGCGATTGATTGTCCTTCGGGTTTTTCGCTTTCTCATGACTGCCGTACAGCGAAACGGTGTAGTCCTCGCCATATTTTGCGGTCAGGTCGGCAATCTTGAGCGTTACGCCGGATTCCGAATCACAGTCGCCGCCCCTCGCAATGCGGAGCAGGTACCGTGCGCCGGAATTTTCGTCCAGCCGTGCGTTTGACGCTGCCAGATAGAATACATCACTCGACAGGATTTCGTCATCGATCTCCATTTCCGGGATATGTACATCGGCGGCCGCCCTCGCAGAAGGCTGGAGCATTGGGGTAAGCATCGACAGCGAAAGCACCGCGCTGAGGCCCCTTTTCAGGAAATCTTTCGTTTTCCAACTTATAGAGTCGTTTTCCCTCCTTTATCTAACTGCTGCACAGCCTTTTCGGGCTGTGCCTGCCCACTGCTCATAAGCAGCGGAACAACTTTTTCCCCATAGCATCTTCCTTTCACAAGTGCTTGAAAATCAATCTTTTTGAGACATCCATCCCCTTTCCTTGAAGATCGGCTCAATCCGGCTGCTGCCGCGCGACCAGCTCCGCAAAGAAACCGTTTTGCGCTATCAGCGTTTCATATTTGCCGTCTTCAATGATTTTCCCACGATCTATTACAATAATGCGGTCGCACTCCCGAATGGTAGACAGCCGGTGCGCGATCACGATACGGGTGCATTTGAATTTTCCCAGCGCGTCAGAGACCTTTTTCTGTGTCAGGTTGTCGAGCGCGGAGGTCGCTTCGTCAAAAAGCAGGATTTTCGGTTTTGACGCGACTGCCCTTGCAATCAGCAGACGCTGCTTCTGCCCGCCGGAAATCCCGCCGCTGCCCTCACTGACCATCGTGCTCATGCCCATCGGCATCGCGCGGATATCGTCAGCGATCCCGGCGGTTTCCGCGGCTTCCCACGCCTGTTCAAGCGTCAGACCGGGCGCGGTTGCCGCGATGTTGGAAAACAAGTCGCCAGGGAACAGCTTCCCGGTCTGCATGACAACACCGATTTTACGCCGCAGGGATTTCAGGTCGATACGCTCCAAATCCTTGCCGTCATAGTAGACCGCGCCGCGCTGGGGTTTCTCAAAATCCAGCAAAAGCCGCAGGAGGGTCGATTTACCGCAGCCGGTCTTGCCAACAATCGCGACATACTGCCCTGGACGGATTTTCAGTGAAAAGTTATCGAAAATCAGCGGCATATCCTCCCGGTAGCGAAATGAAACATTATTCAGCTCGATGCTGCCGGAAAGCCGTTGTATGACCTGCTTTTCTGCTGAAATCTCGGGAACCACGGATAAGATCGGCTCCGCAAGCTCCAAAACGGGCTTCACCCGTGCGATTGTGCGGCTGCTTTTCGCAAGCTCCAGAAACGCGCCCGATAAAATGCCATATGCGGTGCTGAACGCATAGAAATCGGCGGGCGTCATTTGGTGCGCCGCAGCCGTGTAATACAGGAAAAGCATTCCGACGAGCGGCACTGCCGTAAAAATCGTATTGCTCAGCTTCAGAAAAATCGGCGGCTGACAGGTAAGCTCTGTCTGCTCAGCATAAATACGCCCCCAACGGGCAAACGCCCGTTTTTCCGCTCCGGCAAGCTTAATCTTCTGCACGCCGGATAACAGCGCGAAGGTCAGGCCGCTTTCCTGCGAAATAAGCGTTAATTGCTTTCGGCTGACCCCAGCCTGCAAATACGCTGAAATCCATGCGGCAACTGCCGTGACGGACAAGGTGCAGACGGCGGGAAGCACCAGCGCCGGTTCATAGGTAAAGATTTGTGACAGGTACAGCAGGGAAAACAGGGCCGTTAGCCCGGTTCCCAGTACCGTATCGGTAAGCAGCCCGCACAGCTGGTGCAGGCACTGCATCCGGGACGCCAGCTCTCCGGCACTGTATTTTTTGAAAAAGCCCACAGGAAGCGACAGCAGGCGCATCATTGCCGCCGCCTGCACCGTGATGCTCAGTTTTGTGCCAATGCCGGAGGAAACCAACGTTTTCGCGGAATCCAGCAGCAATGAACCAACCGCCACGCACACCATGAACAACGCCGCCGCCCCCAACAGGCGCACGCTTCCCGAAGGGATGACTCTCCCAAATAAAATTTGTTGCAGGTACGGCGTGAGCATCCCTGCCAGCGTGGCCGCCAGCACTGCCGCCGCCAGTATGGCGATATCCCGCCCGGAAAGCGACTGCGCCATAAACCGCAGCAAATCAGAAATCCCCATCGCACAGAGCGGGAACGGCTTATAGAAAACCAACGCTTCCTGCTCGAAATCGGTTTCATTCTGCGCTGTGACGCGGATCTGCTTTCCGCTTGCGGCATCCCGAAAGCGGTATCCGGAAGAAGGCAAAAGCGCGGTCAATGCCCCGTTCGATTTCCGCACGGCGAGCATCGGCCCAACCGCGTCTTTATGCCAGCCCGCCGAAAGCGTGATTTTCCGGCGCATAATCCCATGCGGCCGTAACAGATATTCTAACTTTGCGTCACGGCCGGTCATGTTATCGGGCAGCTCTCGCGGCCTGATATGGTAAAATTTCAAGATTTCATACATTGCATTCTGCGTCTGATATCGGTCGCTGTCCAGCGCAGTATACACGCCGGTGACCGCGCCCGCAATCCGTCCGAGCGAATCCCTCAGCACATCTTCATCATTTTGAATACGCTGCCGGATTTGCTCATCAAACCATCCCATAGGCGATCTACCTTCCTTTTGTGAATACAGGTTCTTATTCGCTCGATACCAGGCGGGTGTAATACCCGTTTTTCGCGTATAATTCTGCATGGGCGCCGCGCTCCACAATCTTGCCGCATTTCAGCACGATAATTTCGTCACAGTCCCGCACCGTTGACAGCCGGTGCGCTACGACAATACAGGTAATCCCACGGTTTTTGATTGCGGTCACCACATCCAATTCGGTTTTTGCGTCCAGCGCCGAAGTTGCTTCGTCAAGGATGATGACCGTCGGGTCCTGCGCCAGCATACGGGCAATTTCCATGCGCTGCCGCTGCCCGCCGGAGAAATCGCTTCCACCCTCTGCCATCCGATACTGGTAGCCGCCAATCCGCTGCATGATATCCTCATGAATTTGCGCATCCCGCGCGGCAAGAATCATTTCAAAGTCTTCGATGGAGCTATCCCACATTTTGATATTGTTCGCAATCGTATCCTGAAACAGAATGATATCCTGATCGACCACTGCCAGCGAACCAGTGAAGATATTCCGGTCAATCTCTCCAATCGGCTTTCCGTCAAAAAGGATTTCGCCTTCCCATGGCTGGTAAAACCCGGAAATCAGCTTGGAAATCGTGGATTTCCCGCAGCCGGAAGCACCGACTAGCGCTACACGGTTTCCTGGTTCCAACGTCAGGCTGAAATCCTTGATGAGTGGTTCCTCCAGCCGCGAATAGGCAAAGGTTACGTGCCGCATTTCCAGCCTGCCGGACAGTTTGCCGTATTCTTCGGTTGTGGAAGCGGTTCCCTCCGATACATCGGTCGGATATTCCATCACGTCCTCGACACGCTCCATATCGGCGCGGAGTACCTGTAGGGTCTGTCCCGCCTTGATGAGCGTGGAAGCCGGTTCGCTGAACGCTTGTAAAAAGCCCTGGAACGCCATCACCATGCCGAGCGTAAACCCGCCCCGCATGGTCAATACGGCTCCCGAAATCAGCACCGCGATATCAGCCAGTTTTGCAGCCAGCTCCGGCAGAACGCCGAGCTGTAAATTTAGCTTTGTAAAACGGATTTCCTGCGTGTTGACACTCGCCTGATAGCCCGCCCAGCGTTCAAAAAAGCTGTTTTCCATGCCATATGCTTTGATCGTTTCAATCCGTTCGATTCCTGCCGCTGTTTCGCTTGCCAGCTTACCCGCGTCACGCGAATATGCCCGCGTAATGTTGACGCGCTTCCGGGAAATCAATACGCCAAGCAGCAGATTCAGTGCGATAGACAGCACGCCGATCAAGGTCAGCAGGACGCTGTATCGAAGCATAACCAGAAAATAGAACAGCATCAATACCGTATGGATTGCCAACGGCGCTAAGATGCCGAGCAGTTTTTCGGAGATTTCGGCGTTCGACTGCTGCCGCAGCTGCAAATCACCCGCCATCCGCTGAGAAAAGAACGTCATCGGCATCCGCAGCACCCGCCACAGAAAAGCTGCGCTTCCGGCCGCCGCCAGCTTGCCGGTGATGCGCAGGGTGTATACTGCCTGCATCCATGAGGCTGCAATCCGCAGAACCACGAAACCTGTCAGCAGCAGCAGGAAGGGCCAGAGCCACGCCGCGTCCTGCCCGGTCAGAATCCGGTCAAGGAACACCCGCGAAAACGCGGGGCTGATAATCCCGAGCAGCGAGACGAACACAGTCAACAGCGCCGTGAACAGCATCGCAGAGCCTGCCCCGCGCAGCCGCCGCACCGCGTAACGCACCATGCTTTTGGGCCGTCCGCCGGGTTCAAAGGTTTCTCCCGGCTCGAACGTCAGGCAGATGCCGGTAAATGCCTTATCAAATTCCTCCATTGGGACGGTGACATTCCCCCGCGCAGGATCATTGATGTACGCGTTCCCGCGCTTGAAGCCTTTCAGAACGACAAAGTGGTTGAAATTCCAGTGGATGATGCAGGGGAATTTCCCGCGCTGCAAAACGTCTTCCGGTTCATAACGGTAGGCTTTCACTGCCAGCCCATACCGCGTGGCCGCCTTTGCAATATTCTTCGCGTTTGAGCCGTTGCGGGAAACCCCGCAGTCCTCCCGCACCTGCTCAAGCGGAAGCCATTTCCCGTAGTACGCCAGCACCATCGTCAACGCCGCCGCGCCGCATTCCAGCGCTTCCAGCTGCATGACGACCGGCACGCGGGTGACGCCTTTTTCGACCGGTTGGCGGGTTCGTTTGCTTTTCATAAGCGCCCTTCCTTAATTCAGGATGAAAGAAACCGGCACGGTGCGGCCGATTGTGACCACAGCTTCATATACGCCGTCAGGAATTTCTGTCTGCGCACTTGCGGTGTATACCCAATCCCCTGCGGAGAAACCGCCCGGGTGCAAAGCATAACCGCCAGCAATCTCCGGCGCAGGCTGTGGGCAATCAGAAATCATGGAAATCGGGTATGTTTTGCCCTCCACTGTGACCGTCATGCCATCCGAAAGGGGCTGTCCTTTGGGAAGGTAACAGGTCAGCATCCCGTCCCGGCTGACTACGGCAGTCTGAATGTTCGTTTCCAATCGTCCGAAGACACCCCACACGCAAAACCCCAGCAGAACCAGCAGCAGCCAGGCCAGCAGCAGCCAGGCCCCCGGCCCCGCGACCCTGATATAATCGTCCAGCTGTTCGGGCGAAGAGATTTTGTTCAGGTTCTTTTCACGGAACAATCCCATATGCGCGGCCTCCTGTTAAAACCGTTTCTTAATCGTAAGGATGTTCTGCCCATCCTTATATTCATAGGCAATCTCGTCCATGCTCTTTTTGACCATGTAAATACCCAATCCGCCAATCTGGCGTTCCTCTGCCGAAAGGGTCGTGTCCGGGTCGGCCTTTGCCAGCGGGTCATAAGGCTCCCCGCTGTCCATGAAGGTGACTGACACCGACAGCGGGTCGTCCAGAACCTCGACCATGACGCTTGCCCATCCGATTTCCGGATGGTAGGCGTAATTTGCGATATTCACAAAAAGTTCCTCAACCGCGATATCAATCTGCATCTGTGTTTTCATCGGGCAGTCCCGCTGTTCCAGCTCTCCGTCCACAAATGCCAGTACCTTTGGCAGGTTCTCAGCCCTTGCTTCCAGCTCCAGCCCATTCATCTGTCTTCCTCCTCCCGTGCCCCGCGATAATGCAGGCACAGCATCGTAATATCGTCAAATTGCGGGGCATCCCCGATAAACCGGTCAATGCCGCTTTTGACCGCAAGAAGGGCTTCCTTTGGCGCAGCATCCGGGTTCCGGTTAAGCGCTTCCACCACCCGCTCTGTACCGAAAAGGCGGTTTTCTGCATCCGTTGCTTCCGTTACGCCGTCTGTGTAAACATACAAACTATCGCCCGGATACAGCTCAAATTCATGCTCCCGGAAGCGGATTCCCTCCATCGCCGCGACAGCCGGAGAGTGCCGGTACTTCACCAATTCATAAACACTGTCCGCGCGTCGGAGGATAGGATGCTCGTGCCCGGCGTTTGCCGCGATGCCGCGCCCGGTCTTCAGATCGAACACCGCAAGCCATACCGTCACAAACAGCCCGGCTTCGTTGCCCTCGCAAAGCTGCTCGTTGACGTTTGCCAGCACCTGCGCGGGACTGTCGCCCATCTGTGCGCGATTCTTGAGCAGCGTTTTCGCAATCACCATAAACAGCGCCGCCGGGACTCCCTTGCCGGACACATCCGCCATCACCAGCCCCAGCCGGTTTTCGTCCACCAGGAAAAAATCGTAGAAATCGCCTCCGACTTCCTTCGCGGGGATCATCATGGCGCTGATCTCAAACGCATCCTGCCCTGCCATCAACGGCTCCGGCGCGGGAAGCATATCGGCCTGTATCTGTGCCGCAACGTTCAGTTCCACGTCCATGCGTTCCTTTTCTGCTGTGACCGTTTTCAGGTTTTCCATATAAATATCAAGGTCAGATACCATCTTGATGTATGACCGCGCAAGATCACCGACTTCCATACGGTAATCCGCAAAACGTCCGCATTCATCGATAAACCGCTGGGAATCCAGCTTTTCGGCATCTGTCCGAACATAGCTGTCTGCGGTTGCTGCCAGCCGCTGGACCGGAATGGCAATCCGCTTCTCCATATCAATCAGGAATGCCAGCCCGACCAGCATGACAGCGTTCAGCGTCAGCGCCATATCGGTATAAACCCGGCTCCAAAGCTGTACGCGGTTATAGGACATCATGCGTGCATACTGCCAGACGGCTGCCCCAGTCAGCGCCGCGCACAGGGTTGCAAACAGCAGGAAAATCAGAATCAGCCGTTCATTCAGCGAAAACCGATGTCCTCGCACGATCGCCGCCAACGTGAACAACGGCAGCCCCAGCATATATCCGAAATCGAGGTTGTTCCAGAACATGACCAGCGTAACCTGCGAAAAGACCTTCGCAATTCCGAAGCCGCTCATCAGCACTCCCAGCAGCAGGGTAATGACGACCGAATTTATGATAATAATCAGCAGATATTTCATGACGTGTGCGGTCGTATCCATCTGTGGGAATACCGGTTTTTTCCGCCGCGTTCTGGAATGTGGTACCACAGGAAATACGGCAGCAGCCCCATGAGCAGCTGGATTGGAAAACTGGACAGGCTCATTGTCCAGGTGTAGCCCGATACCAGGTCAGCCGTGAGATTTGCGAGCGCACAGCCCAGCGTGTCAGGCGAATGCAGTCCGAACACATCAGCGCAAACACCGGCAATCCAAGCGCTATCGAAAAACAAAAGTTATTCAGCAGCACATATTTGAAAATTGTGTCAATCCACAGCGAGAAAAACAGCTCCAGCCCAAAGCCGAGAATCCATGCGCAGGACACCGCGCCGACTGCCGAAATCCAGATATACAGGAAGATGTTTTTCCAGGTGTGGACATTTGGCTGCTCTAAGGACAGCGCGTGCCACATCCGGTAAGGAATGTACGCCGCCATGAAATTCCCGATCAGCCCCAAAAGAGAAGTCAGGTTCAGCGTGCCAAAGCAGTCCGCGATCAGGTTCCCGACCGCGCAGCCCAACCCGCCGATTGGCCCGAATAACAGCCCCGTCACAATCGGGATTGCATTTGCAGGGCGCACCTCGGTCAGCCCTTCGGCCAGCACCATCACCTTGAACGCTGCACCCAGCACGGCGAATGGAACCATTGTCAGCAGGAACTGCCGCAGATGCGGATATCGCTCCGGCTTGGGCGGCGGCTCGGCGGAAATCGGTGCGGACGGCTCCTGCTTTTCTTCTGGTGGTTCCAGCTTCCTGCCCGAAAGGAAATCAAGCCCCGCGACAATCGCCCCCAACGCGATCACCAGTGCGCCGAGCAGCGCATGGAGCGAAAAGGTTTCGGTTGCCCCTTGCGCGTTCGGAATTAACAGTGCCAACGTCAGCGTCACAACCGGTTCGGTTGCCGCGATAATGGTCACGCTGATCGCGTCCGCGTATTTTTCCGCATACATCAGCATGATGTACGCATACGCTTTTGAGAAAAACGCCAGGATGAAAATTGACGAAAGCATCCGGTGCGACCACTCGATATGCATGAAGGTTGCTGCATCTTCAAAGAACCACAGCACCCAGCCGATTACCGCCGAGAACACGATTTGCAGTACGCTCAATGCCAGCGGGTCGGAGTTCTTCGTAAAATCGGCAGATACGACCGTATACAGCGACATCACCGCACACGCTCCCAACATATAGAGAATGCCAGAAACAGACGTACCCGCGAAGGACGCGCCGCTGGATATTAAAATCCCTGCCAGAATCACCACGATTCCTGCCACATTGTTCCGGCTTGGGAGCTTGCGGAACAACAGCAGTATGACCGGAACGATGATAATATTCAGCGATGCGAGAAAGCTCGCCGAGGAGGAAGGGATCAGCGCAAGCCCCGCCTTTTCCAGCAGCATATTCCCCGCCAGCAGCACCGCCAGTGTCAGCCCCGGCAAAATCGTTTTCCGGCTCAGCCGCCGCAGCGACCGATGGAAAATCAGCAGGAGCAGGATTCCCGCAATCCCGGAGGTCAGTGTCAGATAAGCGTAGGAGGATAAATCTGCGGGCAAGTCTTTGATAAATATGTACGAGGACGACCAGCACAGCGTGATGGAAAAGAGCAGGAAGTTACATTCTTTCCTAGTCAAACGGCTGCCCTCATTCCTCGATATTCAGGATATCGATAAAACCGGTCACTTCAAAAATCTCCATGATGTCCTCGTTCGCCCCACGAATTACCATCGTACCCTGTTGGTTCATAACCTTCTGTGCGGCAAGCAGCACCCGCAAGCCTGCGGAAGAAATGTATTCCAGTTCTATCAGATCGATCTCCAATTCCAAAATACCCTGGAGCGACGCTTTCAGTTCATTTTCCATCTGCGGCGCAGTGATTGTGTCCAGCCGCCCGTGAATTGAAAGAACCAGCTTGTCCCCTTCTGCTTTTTTCTGAATGGTCATGTTTTGTTTCCTCCTGTTGTCAAAATGGTTTTGTCTATGTAGATCCTCTGCATAGACAAGGGGGATATCCCCCTTGTGCAGCGCCATATTGTTAATACGCCCTGGCTGCTTACTGCTGCCTTAATTAAAAAACAGTGCGTTTACAAGTAGATTCTTATTCAGATTTCAATGAAAATGTCCTAGTGCTCCATCCAGTCAGAAAGCGGACTTGGGCTTGGAGCGGGATTTTCGC
>CAJUJQ010000070.1 GCA_910586575.1 uncultured Clostridia bacterium
ACGAGATGATTGGAGGTGACTGGAGTTCAGACGTGTGCTCTTCCGATCTAACTCGGCATTGTCGGACTGCCCAACGTCGGCAAGTCCACCCTGTTCAACGCTATCACCAATGCCGGTGCGGAAAGCGCCAATTACCCGTTCTGCACCATTGACCCCAATGTCGGGATGGTTGCCGTGCCCGACCACCGGCTGAAGCCGCTGACCGACCTGTACCACGCGAAAAAGACCACGCCCGCCGTGGTGGAGTTCGTCGATATCGCGGGCTTGGTGCGCGGCGCCAGCAAAGGCGAAGGGCTTGGCAATAAGTTCCTTTCACATATCCGCGAGGTAGACGCGGTCGTTCACGTAGTGCGCTGCTTCGACGATGAAAACATCGTCCATGTGGAAGGCTCGGTAGACCCCGCGCGCGATATTGAAACAATCAATCTCGAGCTGATTTTCTCTGATATCGAGCACTTGGAGCGCCGCCTTGACCGCACGCGCAAGGCCGCGAAGGCGGATAAAAAGCTCAATCTGGATGTTGAGATTCTGGAAAAGCTGAAAGCGCACCTGGAGGAGGGGCGGACTGCCCGCACCTTCCCCGGATTAGCAGACGACGAGGATGTGCAGCGGGTAATTCACGAGAGCGACCTGCTGACCGCCAAAAAGGTGATTTACGCGGCAAACATGGATGAGGCCGGGTTCACCGGGGATACGGCGGAGAACGCACGTCTGGAAGCCGTCCGCGCGATTGCCGCCGCCGAAGGTGCACAGGTGCTTCCCATCTGCGCCAAGCTGGAAGAGGATATCGCAACCATGGAGGACGACGAAAAGACCATGTTCCTGTCCGAGCTTGGGCTGGAGGAATCCGGTCTGGACCGTCTCATCCGCATTTGCTATGATCTGCTTGGGCTGATGAGCTACCTGACCGCCGGGGAACCCGAAGTGCGCGCCTGGACGATCGCCAAGGGCACGAAAGCGCCGCAGGCCGCGGGTAAAATCCATACCGACTTTGAACGCGGCTTCATCCGCGCCGAGGTCGTTTCATTCGATGACCTGATGGCGTGCGGCTCACTGCCCGCCGCACGGGAAAAAGGGCTTGTCCGCTCCGAGGGCAAGGAGTATGTAATGCAAGACGGCGATGTTGTACTGTTCCGGTTTAACGTGTAAAAAATGGATGCAGGGGGCTGCCATATTGCGCGCAGTCCCCTGTTTTTACTTCTTATGCATTGGGCTTGAAATAGCAGGAGTTCTATAAATGAGCAAATCTGAATATTGCACAAATTTGTACATGTTACGCGGACAAAAGGTGCTTTATCAAAGCGTTTGTCCGCGCACCGAAGACAAAATAATTAATTTTTTGTGCAAGTTGTGAATTTGCTCATTTATAGAGGAGTTTTTATCTCTCTAAATCTTACTTCTCGAACAGCTCAAATATCTCGTCGTCGATTTTTTCAGAAAAAAGTGGCAAATGTCAAGTAATTTATGCGAAAAAACTATAAAATATTTTACGCGGCGAGTCCGACGGCCTCGGAGAACACGCTCGCGGAGTTCCGAAAGCCCAAAATCCCTCGGGGGTAATTGTTGAGCCATGTCTCGGCGGCTTTGACCTCGGAGGATAATGGTCCCCTTGTCAAGACCATGCATAGAAAAAAATGCGCGAACCAAATTTTTACAAACCTGACTTTGTCGAGGCCTGAGCCAGCCGCAACTGATATGCACCGAGTCAGCCGCCGCGAAGCGGTTTAGCCTTGACAGGGCGGCATACCTGTTTCCAGTGATGGCGGCGTTCCGGTGCGGCCTTCCGCAGCTGCTCCAAACCAGCGCCGCGTTCGGAACGGAAAAATTTACGTGAAATGCGGAAACTGGGAATGTAACCAAATTCGTTTGCTGCGCGCGGGGATGGATGCGGCGTTTCTCTTGACACCTGACACCATGGGCTGTAAAATGAAAACTGGAAACCGTCCGGCATTTTCCGAAACGGACAGAACGAAGGTGGCAGTATATGTTCTCTTACGAGCAAATCCAGAGCCTGAACGAACTGGAAATGGAAGTTTATAACTACGTGATTGTACATTTGGAGCAGGTGTCCCATATGCGGATACGGGAACTCGCGGAAAGCGCCCATGTATCCACCTCGACGATTCTGCGGTTTTGCAACAAATTAGGCTGTGACGGCTACACCGAATTCAAATTAAAGGTGAAAATGCTTCAAAACCAGAAGCAGGAGCCGCATGTTTTTGAAACGCCGCAGCTGATGACGGAGTTTTTCCGGAAAGCCCAGACGGAGGAATTCGACGCGTTGCTGGATCAGGCGGCGGGGATCATTATGGCGGCGGAAAAGGTTGTTTTTTACGGCATCGGGAGCAGCGGCACGCTCGGGAAATATGGCGCGCGGTTCTTCTCCAATATCGGGAAGTATACCCAGTATTTAGAGGACCCGTTTTATCCATATCCGAAGGATTACTATGACAAGGCGGTGCTGATTGCCCTGTCGGTCGAGGGGGAGCAGCGGACCGTGATCAGCCAGATCAACGGCTACAAGTCGCAGCGTTCCAAGGTGATTTCCATCACCAATACCGATACCTCCACCACCGCGAAAATGGCGGATTTGAACATTTCCTACTATATGCCGCTGAACATTGTCGGCAAGCATTATAATATTACCTCACAGGTTCCAGTGGTCTACATCCTGGAAACCATTGGGCGGAAGCTCCAGCTTCTTCTGGAAAGCCAAAGATAAGCCGTCTGTTACTGTACATATAACAGACGGAAAATCGGTTTGCTTTTCGCAAAAACATTCCGTCTGCAACTGCGAAAGCATTTCAACCGGCTGTTTTTGTGCAAATGGGACAAAATGTTTTTCTCTTTCTCCGCGTTATCAATATTTTACCTGAAATTGGATTTATTTTACCTTAAAACAGGCTGTTCTCTGGAATGGCCTGTTTTTTTAACGGAACAAATTAGAAACGCAGAGATTTGTTATATTAAACGCCAAAAATATTGATTTTAAACGCTTATGATTTATAATAAGTGCATGAAATGAATCAGCAAGCATTGAAAACGCTTGGTGGTTCCTGAGAAAAACGGAACAGGCACAGCTCATTTCCGAGCGGCTGGCCTGGGAAAGGGTACAAACATGAAAGCTGCTGTTTATGAGGGGAATCAGGTGCTCACCCTCCGGGAAGGGGCCTTTGTCAAACCGGAAGCGGGACAGGCACAGTTAAACGTTGCATACTGCGGGATCTGCGGTTCCGACCTGCATATTTTACAGGGATCGGAAGACAAACGCATGACGCTTCCGTCTGTCATCGGCCATGAGTGCTCCGGTGTGGTCGGCGAGGTTGGCGAAGGCGTTGACGGCGTCAAGCCCGGTGACCGGGTGGTCGTCTGGCCGGTCAAGTCCTGCGGGGAGTGTCCGGCATGCAAGGAAGGTTTCGGGCACGTCTGCCAGCATTTGCAGGTGCGCGGCATTGAAACCGAAGGCGCGTTCCAATCCTCCTGGACGCTGGACGCGGACGCGCTGGTCAAAATCCCGGAGGGGGTCAGCCTGCTGCACGCGGCGCTGGCGGAGCCGCTTGCTATCTGCTGCCATGTGGTCAGGCGCGGCGAGGTCAAAAAGGGCGATTACGCGGTTGTCATCGGCGGCGGCCCGATCGGGCTGATGACCGCGCTGGTCGCGAAGGCCGAAGGCGCGGAGGTGCTGGTTTCCGAGGTCAATGAAAAGCGTTTGGAAAAGGCGCGGGAAATGGGCCTGGAAACGGTCAACCCGGCCAAGCAGGACGTGCCCCAACGGGTGCAGGAAGAAACGGGCGGCAAAGGCGCGGACGTTGTATTTGAAACCTCCGGTTCCCAGCCTGGCGTGGATACCATGGTGAAGCTCCCCAAGGTACATGGGACGGTCGTACTGGTAGCAATTTACGGCAAGCCCATGACGGTTGACCTCAAGCAGCTTTATTACTTTGAAAAGAACGTCGTCACCGCCCGGATGCAGGAGCGCGGCGACATGGAAAAAGCGCTCCGCCTGCTGGCTGACAAGGCGTTTGACGCCGACAAGATTATTACCTCGGTGCTTCCGCTTGTGGAAATCCGGCAGGGCTTTGACCGCTGTATGGACCGCGGCGGCTGTGAAGTGAAGGTTCTGATCGACTGTGGAAACGCCTGAGCGCGGGGTGCGTGATGGAAAAATCAACCCGTACAAGGGCATACCTGTACTTACTGACGAATTTTTCCCTGTGGGGCTGCCTGTATGTCCTGAGCAAATTCGTGCTTGACAAGCTGCCGCTGTTTACGGTCGCCTGCCTGCGGTATGTGATCGCGGTTGCCGTGCTGCTGACCGTCGTCCGTGTCCGGAAGCTTGGGAAAATCGAGAAGGGCGACTGGAAATATGTTTTCATGGTCGGTTTCCTGGGATATTTCCTGTCGCTGGGAGCGCAGCTGATCGGGACAAAGCTTTCAAACGCGTCGCTTGCGTCCCTGGTGAACTCCACAAACCCGGTCTTTATTATGGTCATGGCGGCGGTGCTGCTGAAAGAGAAATTAACCGTGCGGAAAATCCTCAGCATCCTGCTGGCGCTGGCGGGCGTTTACATTATTCTTGGCGGCGGCGCTGCCGGGGCGCAGTGGGCAGGCATTGTGATTTCGTTCTTCTCGGTTGTCCTCTGGTCGTTTGTTTCCGTGTATGTGCGGAAAATTACGCAGAAATACCCGCCCCTGCTGGTCACGGCCTATGGGATGCTGGTGGCGGCGGTCTGTAACCTCCCGATTGCGGCGGTTGAACTGGCGCGGACGGAGCAGGTTTCCTTCGATGCACAGGCGCTGGTCGCGCTGCTCGCAATGGGCGTGTTTTGTACCGGTGCGGCGCACCTGCTTTGGAACCAGAGCCTTTCCATGCTGGAAGCAAGCACCTGTTCGGCGTTCTATCCGATTCAGCCGCTGGTTTCCGTGGTGCTGGGGATTGTATTCCTTGGCGAACGGGTGTCGGTGTCATTTGTGGCTGGCTCCATCCTCATTGTAATCGGCGTCCTGGTCTGTGTCGCCGCGCCCCCTGCCGCAAAAGGGAAAAAGGTATCCTGAAAATCAGGGGGCTTCCCCCTGGTCAATAAATGGTAATAAAGGAGAAAAAAGCAATGGCAAGTAAAGTCAGAGACTATTCCAAGCTGGCGCACGATATCATTGCCGCGGTCGGCGGGGAAAGCAACATCGTCAACGCGACGCGCTGTGCAACCCGGCTGCGTCTTGTGCTGAAAGAGACGCCGAAGGACGCGACGGCAAAGGTTTCATCCATGCCGGGCGTGGTAACGGTTGTGGAAAAGGGCGGACAGTATCAGGTCGTTATCGGACCCCATGTCGGCGAGGTTTATGACATCGTCGCAAAGGAGCTGAACCTGGACGCGAATCAGGCTGTAGAAACCGGCGAAAAGCAAAGCCTGATGAACCGGATCATCGCCGCGATGGCCGCGGTATTCGCGCCCTTTGTGTATGTCCTTGCGGCGGCGGGGCTGATCCAGGGCTGCCTCATCATTCTCAAGCAGTTCGCTCCCATCTTCACCGAAACCGGCACGTATTCCCTGCTGAACCTGATTTCGTGGGCGCCGTTTACCTTCCTGCCCATCTTTATCGCGATTTCCGCTTCCAAGCATTTTAAGTGCAATACCTATGTCGCGGTTGCCTGCTGCTGCGCGCTGGTCAGCCCCTCCTGGGCAACCCTCGCGGGGCGCATTGCGGACGGCGAGAGCATCAAATTCCTGCTGTTCCCGATGGCTTCCACGACCTACACTTCGACGGTCCTGCCGCCGCTGTTCCTGGTGCTGGTGCTGTCCTATCTGGGGCACTTCCTGATGAAGAAGCTGCCGGATGTGATTAAATCGCTGGCGGTTCCGTTCCTCTGCATCGTTGTCATGGTTCCGGCGACCATCCTTGTGATTGGGCCGATCTCTGAAGGCGTCGCGGGCGCGCTTGCGAATGGCTATAATATGCTGTACAACGCGGTTCCGGCACTGGCGGCGATGGTTGTCGGCGGCTTCTGGCAGGTCCTCGTTATTTTCGGCGTACACTGGGGCTTCACGCCGCTGACGCTGATGAACTTCGATACAGTCGGCTATGATACCCTTCAGGTGTTCAAGACCTGCGCCGTTGTCGCCCAGGCGGCTGCCTGCTTCGCGTTTACTTCAAGTCCCGCAACAAGGACTTCAAAAATGTCGCCTTTTCCGCCGGGCTGACCGGTGTGTTCGGCATCACGGAACCCGCGATTTACGGCGTTACCCTGCGCCTGAAAAAACCCCTGATCTGCGGCTGTATCGCGGCTGGCATCGGCTCCGCCGTGGCATCCTTCTTTGGCTCGGTTTACTATGTATACGCGGGTCTGCCCGGCATCCTGACGGTTGTCAACGCCATCGGCGGCGAAAGCTCCCGCTCGTTTATCGGCGTGCTGGTCGGCTGTGCGATTTCGATTATCGGCTCGTTGGTTCTGGTACAGGCAGTCGGGTTTGACGACCCGGTCCCGGCTGCCGAAGCACCGGCAGAGGTCCCGGCGGCTGTCACCGTCCCGCTCGCAGCGCAGACGGCGGAAACGGTTGTCGCGTCCCCGATGAATGGCGAAATCAAGCCGCTCAGCGAAGTAAACGACCCGACCTTCTCCGGCGGGCTGCTCGGGCAGGGCGTCGCCATTCTTCCCTCGGAGGGCAAGCTGTACGCGCCCTTTGACGGTGTGGCATCGACGGTTTTTGATACCAAGCACGCGCTGGGGCTTTCCAGCAATACCGGCGTCGAAATGCTGATTCATGTCGGGCTGGAAACCGTCACGCTGGGTGGAAAGCATTTCCGCGCGAAGATCAACACGGGCGATTCCTTCAAGCGGGGTGATCTGCTGTTGGAGTTCGACCTTGCGGAAATCAAAAAGCAGTTTGATACGATCACGCCCGTGCTTGTAACGAACATGGACGAATTTTCCGGGCTGACCACGCCGAGAACCTCCGGTAAGGTCAAGGCCGGGGAAACCATCATGACCGTACAGCCTTAAAACCGCTTACCTCCCTTTTGGGAAACGGCGCCGGACGGGAGTGCCCTTGAAACAAAACCGTCCGGCGGCCTGTCCCGATTTGTAAAAATATTTCCACATGATATCGTCCCTATTCAGTTGGTGAGTGGGCAGGGCGTAAAAACGGGATCTACCGCACTTGTCCCCGCCGCAGCGGAGGAAGGGAGTCCAGAGGGACGCGTCCCTCTGGTGTTGTCCGCGTAGGACCGCCCGCTGCGCAGGCGGAGAAAACGATAAAGGAGTATGAACAGATGAGTTTACCGAAAAATTTCTTATGGGGCGGCGCGGTCGCCGCCCATCAGCTGGAGGGCGCATGGAACGTTGACGGCAAAGGCCCCAGCGTCAGCGATGTGCTTACCGCGGGTAGCAAAGACGTTATGCGGAAAATTACCGATGGCGTCGTTGACGGGGAACGGTACCCGAATCATGACGGGATTGATTTCTTCCATACCTATAAAGAAGATATCGCGCTGTTTGCGGAGCTGGGTTTCAAGTGCTTCCGTACCTCGATTGCCTGGACCCGCATTTTCCCGAACGGCGATGAAGCCGAACCCAATGAGTCCGGGCTGCGATTCTATGACGACCTGTTTGATGAGCTTTTGAAATACGGCATCGAACCCGTGATTACCCTGAGCCATTTTGAAATGCCTTACCATCTGGCAAAGGAATATGGCGGCTGGATGAACCGTAAGCTCATCGACTTCTTTGTACATTACTCCACCGTTGTGATGGAGCGCTACAAGGACAAAGTCAAATACTGGATGACCTTCAATGAGATCAACAATCAGGGCAACGTCGCCGCCGAAATCTTCGGCTGGGTCAATTCCGGCGTGCGGTTCCAGCAGCACCCCAACCCCAAGCAGGCGATGTATCAGTCGGTACACCATGAAATGGTGGCGTCGGCGCTCGTGGTGAAAAAGGGGCATGAAATCAATCCCGATTTCCAGATCGGCTGTATGTGCTCCTTTATCCCCTATTACCCGCATTCCTGCAACCCGGAGGACGTGCTCACCGCTGCGCACTGTATGGAACAGAAACGGTTCTTCTTCTCGGATGTACATTGCCGCGGGCATTACCCGTCCTATATCCGCAGGCTGTGGGAACGCGAGGACTGCGCCCCGGTGATGGAACCCGGCGATGAAGAAATCCTTGCGGATGGGTGCGTGGACTATATCGGCATCAGCTATTATATGTCAAACGCCGTCAAGGGCGACGCCCAAAAGGATATTGCATCCAAACTGGACGGCAGTATGGCAAATTCCGTCCCGAACCCCTATGTCAAGGCTTCCGATTGGGGCTGGCAGATTGACCCGGTCGGTCTGCGGTATTCGCTTCTGACGCTGTATGAACGCTATGAAAAACCGGTTTTTATTGTCGAAAATGGTCTCGGCGCGATTGACCGGCTGGAGCCGGACCATACCTGTGACGACAGCTACCGGATCGATTACCTAAAAGCCCATATTGCGGAGATGAAAAAGGCCGTGGAGGAGGATGGCGTGGAGCTCATCGGCTACACGCCGTGGGGCTGCATTGATGTCGTCTCCTTTACGACTGGCGAGCTGCGCAAGCGTTACGGCTTTATCTATGTCGATTTGAACGACGACGGCACCGGTACCCGGAACCGCTACCGGAAAAAATCCTTTGACTGGTACCGGCGTGTCATTGCCAGCAATGGCGAAAATTTGGATTGAGAGGGTTGTATCTATGAAAAGCATCGAATATACCATCCAGGATGCGCAGGGCATCCACGCACGTCCGGCGGGGCTGCTGATTAAAAAGCTGAAGGAATTTTCGGCAGTCCCCACGCTCACCAAAGACGGCAAAAGCGCAGACCCCCGGAAAATGTTCGCGCTGATGGGGCTTGGAATCAAGTGCGGCGATACGATTACGATGTCCTTCGACGGCGCGGATGAATCGGCAGCCGCTGAGGCGCTTGCCGCATTCCTGAAAGAGAATTTGTAAACAGACGCAGGGCCTGTCCGGCGGGGTGACTTCCAGCAAACCGAGGGCAGGCCCTTTCCGGGAGGGAACATTATGAATTACAAAGAAACTGCACAAAAGGTGCTCGAAAATGTTGGTGGGCCCGACAATGTGAAAAATGTCTACCACTGCGCGACCCGGCTGCGGTTCACGCTGAACGCTTCGGGTCCAGTCCGGATGGACGCACTGAAAAACACGCCGGGTGTCATCAGCGTGCTGGGAAGCGGCACGCAAATCCAGGTAGTGATCGGCGCAACGGTCAATAAGGTGTTCAACGAATTGCAGCCGCTGCTGCCCGCGATGGAATCCAACGCGGCAAAGGAGGACGCCTCCGCCGAAAAGGGCAATCTGCTGAACAAGGTATTTAACGTGATTGCCGGTATTTTCGCGCCGTATCTGCCGCTGTTGATGTGTTCCGGCATTCTCACCGGCCTGCTCACACTCGCCGGAACCATGGGATGGATGGACACCGCGTCCGGAACCTACGCGATTTTTTCGGCGGCAAGCAATTCACTCTTTTATTTCTTCCCCATCCTGCTGTCGTTCACCGCGGCAAAGCAGTTTGGCACAAACCCTTATGTCGCGGTGGTGATTGGCGCGACGCTGATTCATCCGACCTTTGCCGCATTGGCAGACCTTGAAGGCGCGGCGGCATTCCTCGGGATTCCGGTTGTCATGCAGTCTTACGCTTCGTCAGTGATTCCCGCGATTGCCGGGGTGGGCCTGTATGCGGTGATTGACCGCACACTCTCCAAGGTGATCCCGGACAGCCTGCGCAGCCTGGTCGTGACGCTGGCAGGCATGGTGATTGTGATTCCGGTAACGATTCTGGTGTTCGGCCCGCTTGGCAATTCCCTGAGCACGCTGCTCGGCGACGCGCTGAATGCGCTGGTTGGTTTCAACCCGCTGATTGCCGGTATCCTTGCGGGCGGCCTGTGCGGCTATATGGCAATGTTCGGACTGCAATGGGGCATTATCCCAATCATCATTATGAATATCGCGAATCAGGGCTTCGATTACTTTACGCCTATGTGGCTGATGGGCTGCTACGGCCAGATGGGCGTGGCGCTGGGTGTATTCCTGCGTGCAAAAACGGCGGAGCTGAAACAGCTTTCACTTTCCAGCTTCCTTTCCGGCATCTTTACCGGTGTGACCGAGCCGATCCTGTACGGTATCCTGACCAAGTATATCCGGCTGAACCTGTTTGTCGTAATTGGCGGCGCGGTCGGCGGTGCGGTTTGCGGACTGATGCGCGTTAAGGCAATCGCGTTCCTGTTCGCGGGCGTGCTGAACTTTCCGGGATATGTTGGGGACACTTTCGTATTCTATGTCATCAGCATGGCGCTTGCAGTCGGTATTTCCGCTGGTTTGACCTATGTTTTCGGAGCAAAGGAGCTGGAAAGGAAAGGATGATTCAAACCGTAACCGGGGCAATTACACCCGAAAAAGTGAACCGCGTCTTACCGCATGAGCATTTTACTTTCGGTAAACCGGGCTGCCTGTATGATATGGATAACCGCTATCAGCGGGAAGCCGCGTACCGCAACGGCGTGCGGAATTTGCAAATGGCAGCCAAATATGACGTGAACCTGATTGTGGACGCAACCACAATCGAATACGGCAGGGACCCGGCCCAGCTCAAGCAGCTTTCGGAACGCATGGGCTGTTACATTGTGTGCAGTACCGGCTTCTTTAAGGATGAAGGGGATATGCTCGCCCTGCTTCGGTCGATTTCTTATCAGACCGACCTGGTATCCTGGCTGGAACGGCTTTTTGTGCGGGAAATTGAAACCGGGATTGGCGATACCGGGGTAAAAGCCGGTATCCTTAAAACGGCAAGTTCCCTGGGGCAGATCCGTCCACTGGAACGCGCCGTGATGGAAGCCGCTGCCCACGCGCAAAGGAAAACAGGCGTGCCGTTGCTGACCCATTGCGACCGGGGCCGTCTGGGGCTGGCCCAGGCAGAGCTTTTCCGGACCTGGGGCGTCCGCCCGGAACAGGTGGTCATCGGGCATATGACCAGCTGCCGCGACCTTTCCGAAATCATGCGTATTATGGATATGGGATACCGGGTCGGGTTCGATCAGTTCGGCATCCTTTCCATTCCCGATATCCCGGACGATGAGCAAAAAAAGGAGAACCTGCTGGCGCTGCTGCGGGAAGGCTATGAGGATTCGATCCTGCTGTCCCATGACTGTATGTTCGACCGGATGGGAGCCGTCAGCAGCAGTAAACCGCGGTATCCCGACCTGATTTTCCGGGAAGTGCTTCCTTATCTGCGTGGGGAAGGGATTTCGGAAGAAACCATTACAAAGCTTACACGGGACAACTTTTTGAAATTGTTCCATGAAAACCGATCAACGGAAGGAGAAAACGCATGAAAAAACTGACTTCTGGTTTGCTGACGCTGTGCCTGGCGCTGAATCTGGCCGCGTGCGGCACGCAGGGCGGTCAGCCCGCAGACAATGGCGGAAACGCTGCCGCGGCGGAGCCGGTTTCGGTATCCGGCACACAGGCGGCTGTTGTAGAGGGCTTCGACTGGGGTCCCGGCGTTACCAAGACAATCCTGGCGCTTGACCAGGCCATCCAGCCCGATTCGGTCAGCGCGGAAGCGTTTGCCGTCAAAGAGGTCAAGGAAAGCTTTGACTGGGAAACCATGGAGCCGGAACATATCATGGTTGAGAACGAGCGGGAGGTTACGGACGCCTATACCTGCGACGAAAACGGCGCGCAGGTGTCCGAGGCTTCCGACCATATTGCGCTGGAGCTGTACTGTGCGCACGATACCGGCAACCCGTTCTGCTATGACAACAACGATTGGAAAAATTTATGGTGTTCCCCGTACCAGCTTCAGGTTTCCCTGACGGAAGGCGCGGCGCTGGCTGCCGAATCCGGCGCGCCGGTTTCCGGACTGACGGTTGCGGAAGAAATTGATTTCAGCGCCGCACAGATGCCCGACCTGGACGGCATTACCATGGATCAGTCGTTTACCGGCTCGGACGGCAGAAGCCTGCTTTATGCATCCTATGAACCTGCGGCCAGCGATGAAAAAAAGCCGCTGGTGATCTGGCTGCACGGCGTGGGCGAAGGCGGCGACGATACCTCAATTGCGCTGCTCGGCAATGAGGTCACCGCGCTGATGAAGGAGGAATTCCAGACCGCTATGGGCGGCGCATATATCCTTGTCCCGCAGGCGTCCTCCTTCTGGATGGCTTATGACGATGAAGGCCATTGGGATAACCCCGGCATCGACTCTATTTACCGTGTCGTGCTGAAAGAGCTGATTGACAGCTACGTTGCGGAAAACCCAGGCATCGACCCGAACCGCATTATTATCGGCGGCTGCTCAAACGGCGGCTATATGACGATCAATATGGAAATCCATTATCCGGACTTTTTCGCAGCCGCTTACCCAATCTGCGAAGCTTACGGCAATGCCAATATTACCGATGAGGAAATCCGGAATATCGCAACCACCCCGACCTGGTTCGTGTACGCCGATAATGACACGACCGTTGACCCGAAAGAGCATTCCGTACCCACGATTGAACGCCTGCGCGCGGCCGGCGCGGATGTGCATTGCAGCGTCTTTGAAGATGTGCACGATATGAACGGGTATACGGATGAGGACGGTTCCCCGCATCAGTATGCTGGGCATTGGTCCTGGGTATATTTCTTTAATAACCAGTGCGAAGACGGTGGCGTGAAGCTTTGGGACTGGCTCGCACAACAGAGCCGGTAATAGACCTGTTCGAAAACCATTGGCGCACCGTCTGTCGCAAGCCTTCGCCGTCAGAATGTGCCGTTTCCCTTTGAAATCCGTCAGGATTCCTGTGGGAAGCCGATTCACCCTGACGACGAATCCTTACGACAGACAATACACCTCTGGTTACCGAATAGGTCTAATGTTGAAAAAGATAGTCAAGTCCAAATGTGATTAGACCGTCCGCAGGCTGTGCTGCACATCAGCGATTTCAGATAACATCTTGGGAACATCAGACATACGTAACGCCTGGCAGTTCTCCCGGCTAAATACCGCTTTGTAGGTCTGGATGAGTCCATTACGCTCAATTAAGACGCTGCCGCCGCTATGCTGATTTACACCAAGAGGATGTGGAGAAAGACAAGGGCTTTGCACTCACCTGTGTCATCTATCAGTGGATCAAGTACGGCTTTGATGAAGCGTCGGAGCAGGTGCAAAAGCATATTATTGATGCCTTTTCGGCAGGTTTGACTCAAAATACATAAAATCAGGCTGGCAGGGCTGTCCCTGTCAACCTGGTTTTATGCACACATCCAATCAGGGATAGGAGATATTTGAATCAACAAGTCTAAAAAAAACTCCCGCCTGCGCAAACAGGCGGGAGTTTTTTCATTCGGCTTTTCCGAGCTTAAACTAATGGCATTGGATTCCCCTCCCACTCGTTTTTTAATAGGTGTAAAAACTCCTTGGAGGCCCTGGAAAACACTTGGTATTTTTTCCATACAATGCAAAGCCCGGCCTCTAAGGTAGGGGATAGCGGGCGGAAGCAAAGCTCACTGTCTCCAGTGGTGTTGATGATTTTATCCAGTGCAATGGCATAACCGATTCCTTTTTTCACAAACAGGGACGCATTGAAGATCAAGTCATAGGTCATGACAATATTTAGTTTACTGATATCTCTTTGCAGCCATGCCATCATATCGCTGCTGATGGAAGCCTGATGAGATACGATCAACGGCTTGTCCCATAAGTCCTGGGTGCATATCGTTTCCTTCTCTGCCAGTGGACTGTCCTTCCGCATGAGAACACCCCAAATGTCGCTGATGGGAAGCCGCATATGCTCGTATTTACTCACGTCTACCGGTCCCACCAGAAGCCCAAAATCAATCAGGCCCTTGTCCAGCTTCTCCATCACGATTTCCGCATCGCCACTGTAGATGTGATAGTGAATCAGCGGGTATTTCTCCTGCAATTTTCCGGCTACTTGTGCAAACAGAGAAATTGCATCTGTTTCCCCTCCGCCGATGTAAACTTCCCCGTTGATATTGTCACCTGAGCTGGCCAACTCTGCCTTGGTCTTTTCCATCAGGTCAACCAATTCTTCCGCACGCCTACGGAGCAGCATTCCATCCTCCGTAAGCGTGACTTTTTTACTGCCGCGAATCAGCAGTTGTTTTCCTAACTCATCCTCCAAGTCTTTCAGCTGCCTGGAAAGCGGAGGCTGTGTCATTCGCAGAGTTTCCGCCGCTCTGGTAATGCTTTCTTCCCGCGCTACTGCAAGAAAATATTGTAGAACTCGTATATCCATAGGAACACCTCTCTTTTGTTTCTGCGCCTTATTATACCAGGAGACTGCATACCTTTCAAGTATGCAGTCGTATTCTTTATATGTATTTGATATTTTTCGGGTTTGCCTATATAATCACAGCGTAAGGAGGCGGGGCCATGATAGAGAGAACGAAGCAGGAGGTTATTACGAATCTTGCAGATGCCGGATGCGACAATGAGCAGATTGAACAGTTTATGGACTTTCTGAAATCCGGCAGGAAAGAAGCGGGGCTGTCTCTGCTTGCAAAACACCGCCGTTTTCTGCTGGACTGCTACCATGCAGATCAGAAAAAGATCGACTGCCTGGACTATCTGATCAACAAAATGAATCGAAATCAGTAAGGAGAATTTAACCATGGAAAACCAGGATACACGCACATTCAAAATTGACCCCAGCATCGAAATGAAGCCGGTCCATTTCAAGAACCGCTTTGGCATTGAGCTGGCGGGCCACCTCTATCTGCCGGAGAGCTACGCGGCGCAGAAAAACGCGGCCATCATTGTGGCCGGTCCCTTCGGCGCGGTGAAGGAGCAGGCGGCGGGCCTCTACGCCCAGCAGTTCGCCGCCATGGGCTTTGTGGCCCTGGCCTTTGATCCGTCCTTCGGCGGTGAGAGCGGCGGCGAGGTCCGCAACACCGCCTCCCCGGACATCTTCACCGAGGATTACAGCGCCGCCGTGGACTACATCGGCCTGCTGGACTATGTGGACCGTGATCGGATCGGGGCGGTGGGCATCTGCGGATTGTCCGGCATGGCCATTACCGCCGCCGGGACTGACACCCGAATCAAGGCGGTGGCCACCCTCTCCATGTACGATATGTCCCGTGATATGAGCCGGGGCCACATGGACTACTACACCGAGGAACAGCGCATGAAGATCAAGCAGTACCTCAGTGAACAGCGGTGGCGGGACGCCGAGAGCGGCACCTATGCCTTGGGCAACCATGAGATCGGATTTGACGAGGCTGGCAATCCGCTGACCGCCGCCATGGAGGTCCCGGAGGAACTGCCGGAGGGTGCTGACCCCGCTTTCGCCGCCTTCTTCCAGTATTACGCCAAACGTGCCCGCCACCCCCGCGCAGTCAACTTTGTATCCTCCTGGACGGCTACCATGCCGGTGTCCTTCTGGAACTTCCCGCTGATGACCAATATCAAGGAGGTTTCTCCCCGGCCCATTCTGCTGGTAGCAGGCGAAAACGCCCACTCCCGGTACTACTCCGAGGACGCTTACGCCGCCGCTCAGGAGCCGAAAGAGCTGGTGATCGTCCCCGGCGCGGACCACGTTGATCTCTATGACAACTTCGATAAGATTCCCTTTGACAAGCTGGAAACCTTTTTCAAGAACAATCTGTAATTTGATAAAACAACAGGAGGAATTCATTATGAATACAAGGCCGAAAATCGCGCTGGGTGCGTGGTCCTGGGGAGCTGGAGCTGCTGGCGGTGACCAGGTGTTTGGAAACCATCTCTTTGAGGATGATCTGCGTCCGGTGTTTGACAAGGCGCTGGCGTGCGGCCTGACCCTGTGGGACACCGCCGCCGTCTACGGCGAGGGGACCTCTGAGCGTATCCTGGGCAACTTTGTCAAGGACGTGTCCCGTGAGCGGGTAATCCTCTCCACCAAGTTCACCCCGCAGATCGCCAGCGATTCCCCGGAGGCCATGCAGGAGATGCTGGACGGCAGCAAGGCCCGCCTCCATGCGGATGTGATGGACGTGTACTGGATTCACAACCCCATGGATGTGGAGAAGTGGACCCCCAAACTGATCCCTCTGGCGCAGAGCGGACAAATCAAGACCATCGGCGTGTCCAACCACAATCTGGCGGAGATCAAGCGGGCCAATGAGATTTTGGGCGCTGCCGGTCTGAAAGTCTCCGCCGTCCAGAACCACTTCTCCCTGCTGCACCGTTCCTCCGAGCGTGCCGGGATTCTGGACTACTGCAAGGAAAACGGCATCACCTTCTACGCCTACATGGTGCTGGAGCAGGGGGCGCTGTCCGGCAAGTACGATACCGCCCA
>CAJUJQ010000071.1 GCA_910586575.1 uncultured Clostridia bacterium
GGCATGGCACAAACTTCGTGTGGAAATTGCGTGTTTTCAACTCTTGATTCGCATTTATAATCGCAAATGACTGTCGTTGAAATTCTCCCGCCTCAATGCGTAAAAATATCCGCATCTATGTTATAAACGGAGTCAATCCATACGTAATCAGCGCCGTACCGACAACACATTTTGAAGTTTTCAGCATTCTCATGGAGCAGGAATTCCGGCGTACAGTCTGAATCATCCAGCCGCTTTTCCATCACATCCGCGTAAGCCTTGATTTCTTGATAATGATGCATGATATAGGATTCACTCATAATCAGGCAACGGTATTGGATATGCCGCAGTTCATCTTTACAAAACCCTTTTGACCAGTCAAAAGGGATATAGCAGCCCTCAATAATTAGATTTTGCTGGTTTTCAAGGGTTGTTTTTATGATTTCCCTGACAATCGGCCATAGATATTCTGTGAGCGCCCGTGTACTGCTCATTGGGGTAAGCGCGGTGTTTCCACTTCGTATCAGGCCCATTTTCAGGTGATCGACCGAAAGGTAAGGGTATCTGTATTTTTCAAGCAGCTTTTGGGCTAGGGCTGTTTTTCCCGTATGGGATGCGCCCGCTATCAATAAAACCATGCGTTTCCTTTCCGAAAAAGTGATAACCGGATGTTCAACCGTGCGGTGCTGACGAAACGGCGGCCGCGTTTGCGGTGGCGTCAAATTTTTGCGCGGCAGCAGCGGGATCGGCCCCGCCCGCAATGCTTTGCAGCATTTCCCACCATGCGGTCCGCGCCCCTGACCAGCCGGGCGTAATCTGGTAATAATCTCCGACATATGGCATGAGGACGCTGTATTCTTCCATCAATTCATCATTGATATAAATATCCTTCACCGGACGTACCGGCCAATAGGTGGAGGCCAGCACGGCGCGGCGGTACTGCCGGTCGTCGGTGGTCATATAACGGATAAATTCCTTTGCGGCGGCAAGCCTTTGCGGGTCGCCGTTATCAAAAATGCCAAAGCCCCAGATACCGTCTTGCAGGCGCGGCGCACCGGTGCTGGTAGGGAAGGCCATCGGCAGCACCTCGAAGGTCAGCTCCGGGTTGCCGATTACCTGCTGGATTTCGATTGCAACATTCCAACAGAACGCCATGGCGAGCTTGCCGGAGCAGAACTGCGTGATTTCGTCGCCGCCTGCCAGCGTCGGGTCAAAACGGATGCCCGGCAGGGAGCGCAGCAGGGTCAGCGCCTGAATATTTTCCGCGCTGTGAAAGGTATAGCAGGTGTGCTGCGGGTCGGTAAATGAGCCGCCGTACAGGTTATTCACCAGCGCGCGCGTGCCCTGGTCGCCGCCCTGTCCGTTGCAGTAAACTGCCGCAATTTCGGTCTGGCCGTAGGCGTACAGCGCATTGACCGCCTGGACAAACCCTTCTGTTGTCCAGGTGCGGGTTTCCTCGTCCAAATATTGCGCGGCACCGGACGCGCGGAACAGGTCGTAATTGACTGCCATACAATGCGGCGTCATGCAAAGCGGGAACGCATAATATTTCCCGTCGGCGGAGCAGCAGGCGTTCCGGGTATTTTCATCAATTTCCCGCGCTTCAGGGCTGTCCATCAGGTCGGATAAATCCGCCATCAGCCCGCGCGCGCCCCAGTTGGCAACCAGCCGTTCTGGCCCTTCCAGCACAAGGTCGGGCGCGGTTCCGTTCGCGATGGCTTCCTCAATCAGCGCGTCGCCGTTGTCGTACTTCACATATTGTATGTGCAGGTTGATTTCCGGATGGTCGCGGCGGAAATCATTTAATAGCGCCGCGACCGTTGAGGAATTGCCCCAGGCGCCGACCGGATAAATGCACAGGGTCAAATCGATCGGCTCCACCGGGACGGCTTTTGCGCTGTCCGGTACATCGGGGGCGGCGCACCCCACGGCACACAGCATCAGTGCGAGCAGCACGGAGAGTAAACGTTTCATGGAGAGGAACCTCTTTCAATCATGATTTTCGGGAGAAGGAAAAAACCAGCCCGCTGTCCTTGGAACCTGTACTCATGAGGCGTTTTATGAATGCAGGTTTTTATAGCGGGCTGGTCAGCAAAGCAAAAAATATGATGGGGAACCAGTACCCCTGTTATGGGAGGAAGCGCGCCAGCAGGCGGGCAACCTCGGTTACGTCAATGGGCTTGGCGGTGTGCGCGTTCATCCCCGCGTCCAGACAGTGCTGGATATCGTCCGAAAACGTATCTGCGCTCATGGCAATAATCGGGATTTTTGCTGCGTCCGGATGATTCATTTTGCGGATTGCCTGCGCGGCCTCGAAGCCTGTCATTTCCGGCATGCGGAGATCCATTAAAACTGCGTCGTACCAGCCCGGCGCGGAGGACCCGAATTTCTCCGCGCAGATTTTGCCGTTTTCCGCGTGTTCCAGCGTCAAGCCCAGGTCGGAGAGCAGCTCGTCGGCGATTTCCCAGTTCAGCTCATTGTCCTCGGCTAACAGGATGCGTCTGCCGCCGAAATCAAAGTCGTTCGTCTCTTCGTCAGACGGGAGGTCGGGTACTTCTATGTATTGGCGAAGCCCGTAAAACAGCGTGGAACGGAACAGCGGTTTGGATACCGCGCCGCTGATGCCTGCGGGCGCTGCCAAGGGTTCAATATCAGTCCAGTCATCGGCGGATATCAGCAGGATTGGCACCTTGTCTCCGCAGCGCTTCCGCAGGGCGGAGGCTGTTTCGAGCGAATCCAGCCCCAGCAGTGTCCAGTCCAGCAAAATGATATCGTAATCCTCGCCGCGTTTGTGGCGTTCCTCCGCCATTTGCAGCGCGTGGTCGGTATACATCGACCATTCCGCGCGCACGCCCAGTGATTTCAGCGCTGAAACCGCATTTTCACACATCATTTCGTCGCTGTCGATGACCAGCACCGTCCAGTTCGGCAGATGCAAATCGTTTTCCTGCGCCATTGCCTTTTGCATATCAATGGTTACATGGAATTCGGTGCCCCTGCCCGGCGCGCTGTCCACTTCGATGGTGCCGTCCATGGCGTCAACAATGTATTTTGTGATTGCCATGCCCAGGCCCGCGCCTTCGGATTTTTGAATGCGCGCGTTGTCCTCCCGCGCGAAGGAATCGAAAATCCGCTTGCGGAACTCGGGATCCATGCCGATGCCGTTGTCGCGTACCCGTAAATGGGTGCGTACCCAGTCCGTCCCGCGCGGGGAGGATTCCTCGTAAAGCACGACCTGGATATTGCCGCCCTCGGGCGTAAACTTGACCGCGTTCCCCAATAGGTTGACCAGAATCTGGTTGAGGCGCGCGCCGTCGCTGCATACAATTTCAAACGGTACGTCGTGAATGTAGACATTAAAATTCTGGTTTTTTTCCCGCAGCTGGGACTGCATGATTGTAACCATATTTTGCAGGATTTCCCGCAGGGAAACCTCTTCGATATGCAGCGTCAGCCGACCGCTTTCGATTTTGGACATGTCCATGATATCGTTGATCAGGCCGAGCAGATGCTTGCTGGAGGTTGTAATTTTGCGCAGGCAGTCCTGTACCTGCTGCGGGTTTTCCAGGTTGGCGTTCGCAATCGCCGTCATGCCGACAATCCCGTTCATCGGGGTGCGGATATCGTGGCTCATATTGGAAAGGAATTCGCTTTTTGCCTTGTTTGCGCGCACCGCGCTTGCACGCGCGTCCTCCAGCGCGCGCAGCTGCCTGCGTGTAAATCGGAAGTAAATGGCAAACATCAGCAGCAGCGCCGCCAGGATAACCGCGCAGCTTATGATTGAGGAGCGTATCCAGGAACGGCTGAGGCTGTCCACCGAGGAATCCAGCGTGCCATACGGCATGGCAAGCAGCAGGAACCATTCGGAATACGGCAGGGTGTTGCTGTAAAAATGGCGCGGCGAGCCGTCAATCGAGACCTCGCTGGCATAATTCTGCCTTTTTTCAATTGCCGCAATCAAGCTGCTGCTGAAGGTTTCATCATCGGCATCCTCCATATTGTAATGCTTGCGGATGCGCTCGAAGTAATTCGTGTCGTCGATACCGCTGCTGCGCATGACATAGCTTCCGTCGGGACGGATGATGGAATAGGATAACCCCTCCAGCTCGACATTCAGCGCGAGCGTATCAATGAGATACGCTGCCGGAAGCCCAGCCACCAGTGCGGTATAGGGTTCGCCGGTTTCGGACAGGAAGGAGGCGGGCACACCCATTAGGATGATGCTTTCACCGGTGGCATCGCTGCCGATTGCCATTTTTTCCTCACCTCTGCTCAGGGAGCTTAAAAAAGACACTGGGTCCCGCACGCTGAGCTGTTGGCCGTAAATCATATCAAACTGCCCGTTCGAGCTGTAAAAAGCGAGTGATTCAAAGCCGCGTGCACGGGCGTTGTAGGTCAGCGCAATCCGGGTGCTCCGCCGGTTGGTTTTGGGGACGGAATCGACCAGCGCGCTCACCTGGGAAAGGCGCAGGCGGATGGTGGTGCCGAAATGCAGGGAAACCTGCTCGCTCAGGCCGGACATGTAGAAATCGCCGAGGTCGTGAATCGTATCGGAGCTGCGCCGGTGCATATAGAAGGTCTGAAGGCAGAATACGACCACGCAAAGCAGTGAAATCATAAGCAGGCTGAAAGTCAGCAGCTGGGTTGTTTTATTTTTCAGGATGTCTTTGAATGGTTTTTTCATGCGTTGATCTCCTGTTGTCCGTGCTTTGGCGCCGGTTCAAAATGGAAAGACCCCCACGGCGGCAGCCAAGAATCTCATTTATATAATAATACCATAAAAGAGATAAAAATTCAATCATCTTGTTCATATTTTTCAAAAACCGGTTGATTTTTTTGAGTCACGCTGTCTTTGCTCTGGACAGAAACCGGGGGAGGGGACTTGAAAAAACTGCCTGCTCGCTACCCAAAAAAGGGGGTCTACCGATATGGGCAAACCCTCTGAATGGTCGTGTTTATAATCGCAAAGCATTACGGCTTGCCGATGCGGATTAAAGCAGGCGTTGACCGCAGAAAGGACATTTTGCATCGTCAAAGTCATGGGGTTCGCCGCATTTTGGGCAGGGAATTTGAACCAGCTCAGGTTCTTCATATTCCTGCGGCCTGACGGCAAAAAACTCAAGTCTCCCGCACATCCGGCACAGCATGATTTCGACCTCAAGCGACCCGGCGAAAACGTTATCCCACATACCGCCCAAAAAGGTTGCGCGGCCCAGCTGAAGCCGGTTCACACCCAGCGAGGACATTTCCGCCCCGCAGTGTGGGCACTCCATACGGCACACCTCCAGACAAACCAAACAGCGGGGCTGCATTTAGGTCTTCGCCCCGCAAAAAACGCATAATTCCCGCACCTATTTCCAGGCGCAGCTCCAAAACCACCCACAAAACTTCACGGCAAACACACCCGCCGCGAAGTCGAAGGCAAGCAAAAGCCCTGCGCCGCAGCGTGCATCCAATCCGCCGCTGTTGCGGCGGTAAAATCCGGCGACATGCGTGTTGGATTTTACGATAGCCGGAGCAGAGTGACGTCCCTCGCAGGGGCGGCGCGGCGCGCAGGCCGAGCCGACGTGCGCCCCATGGGCGCATCGGCGGAGCCTTATTCAACCAAAATCCGCAGATTTTGGTTGAGACACGAGCACGTCAGGCGCGCAGTGTCATTCATTAAGGTAGTTCTGGACAAGCTCCTGCATCAGCTCGTCGCGGTCAATGCGGCGGATGAGGGAGCGTGCGTTGTTGTGGTTGGTGATATATGTCGGGTCTTCGGAGAGCAGATAGCCGACGATCTGGTTGATCGGATTGTATCCTTTTTCCTTCAGCGCGTCATATACCGTGGTCAAGATACGCTTCATCTCCTTATTGGAGTCGTCGATCAAGCTAAATTTTCTCGTTCCGTCAAGCATGGGCGGGCTCTCTCCTTTCATGAGGTAGTTCTTCCGGCGGATTGTTTCGTCTCCCCGCCGGGGCGGGCAAATCCTACCGGTTTGGCGGGGGAATAACCCCTGATACTAGGATAATACAAAAATCGCGATTTGTAAAGAGTTATCCGCGAAGAACTGCATGAAATTCTGTTTCCAGTGCCCCGAGCGCTTTTTGCATGGCCGCGTCACACTCATCATCGGTCAGTGTGCGGTCGGAAGCGCGCAGGCTCAGCGAGTAGGCAACCGACTTTTTGCCCTCGGGCACCTGGCTGCCCCGGTAAACGTCGAACAGCGTGACATTTTCCAGAATGCCGCCGACCGCCTTGCGGATGGCAGTTTCCAGCTGCGCGACCGGGAGCGCGTCGTCCACCAGCACCGCGATATCACGCGCCGACGCCGGGAACTTGGGCAGCGGCTGGTAAAGCTTCACGGTTTCCATGCTTTCATACAGCGCGTCCAGCGCCAGCTCGGCGGCCAGCACCTCGCCGGACAGCCCGAAGCCCTTGGCAACTGTCGGGTGGATGGTGCCGAACGTGCCCAGCAGCGTTTCACCCGCGTAAACCTTGGCGCAGCGCCCCGGGTGGTAGGAGGGGTTGCCGGAATCGGGCACATAGCTGACGTTTTTCACGTCCAGCCTGCGGCAGAGGGCTTCAATCACGCCTTTGAACGCAAAGAATTCCATGCTGCCATAGCTGCCAAGCGTCAAAATCCGTTCCTCGTGGGGCAGCTGCTCGGGGTCAACCCTGCCGTCCACAACCACAGGATGGTAAACCGTGCCAATTTCATAGAGCGAAACAGCCGCGTTGCGGTGCGCGTGGTTGTGCGCCAGGGAATCCAGCACGGACGGCAGCACGGTGGTGCGCATGACCGAAAAATCCTCGCCCAGCGGGTTGCTGATGGTGACCGACAGGCGGCGTGGGTCGTCCGCGGGCAGCGCGATGCTGTCATAAATCTTGGGGCTGACGAAAGAGAAGGTCATGGACTGGTCGAAGCCCGCCGACAGGCAGACCTGTCCTGCGGCGCGTTCCATACGCTGGCGGGGGCTGAGGCCGCCCTGGACGGTTTCGCCCGCGTACAGCCGTGTTGGGATGTTGTTGTAACCGTAAATGCGTGCCACTTCCTCCGCAAGGTCGCACATCCGGTGGATATCGGTGCGGAACGACGGCACGATCACCTTGTCCCCCTCCACCTTGAAATACAGCCGTTCCAGGATGGTTTCCTGTTCTTCTGCGGAAAGCGTCAGCCCCAGCAGCGCGTTTATCCGCTCCGGCTCGAAGGGCAGCATTTCCGGCTCTGGCGCGGAGAAATCCACATCAATCACGCCGTCAAGTACCTCGCCCGCGCCCAGCTGCTCGACCAGCTCACAGGCACGCAGCACGGCGGGCATGGTATTCTTGGGGTCCAGCCCCTTCTCGAAACGCCCGGAAGCCTCGGTGCGCATACCGAGCGCCTTGGCGGTAACGCGGATGGTCGGGCCATGGAAGCACGCCGACTCAAAGACAACCGTGCGGGTCTCGTCCGTGATTTCGGAGTTTGCGCCGCCCATCACGCCCGCGATGGCGACCGGCTTGGAGCCGTCACAGATGGCAAGCATTTCCGGGGTAATGGCGCGCGACTGGCCGTCCAGCGTCTGGATGGCTTCACCGGGCTTGGGGCGGCGGACAACGATTTCGCCGTCAGTCAGGCAGGCGTAGTCAAAGGCGTGCATGGGCTGACCGTATTCCAGCATGACATAGTTCGTAATATCAACAATATTGTTAATCGGGCGCACCCCGGCGGCGTGCAGGCGCTGGCGCATCCAGGCGGGGGAAGGCTCGATTTTGATATTCCTGACCAGCTTGGCGGTATAGCGCGGGCAAAGCGTGGGTTCAAGCACCTCAACCGAGAGCTGGTCCCGGATATCGCCGCCGCAGCCCTTGACCTGTGGCGCGGGGATGTTCAGCGGGCGGCTGAAAGTAGCCGCCGTCTCGCGGGCAAGGCCGATGACCGACAGGCAGTCCGGGCGATTGGAGGTGATTTCAAAATCGGCAACCAGCTCATCCAGGCCGAGCACCTTGCGGATGTCGTCGCCGGGCTTCGCGCCCTCCTCATTCAGGATGAAGATGCCGTCCTCGATGCAGTGCGGGAATTCGGCTTGCTGCGCGTGCAGATCAGCAGGCGTGCAAACCGTGCCGCGTCCGGTATCGAACGCGATGAAATCGCCCTCGTGGATATTGGCGCAGCCGGTTTCCGCCGGTTCCTCGCCCTTGCCAAGGTCGAGGGCCAGCCGGTACTGTGAATAACCGGTGGTTTCGACCGAGAGCACCCTGGCGGCAAGCACCTTGCCGAAAATCTTGTATCCGGGGTTCAGTTCCTCCGGCAGAGAGGGCTTTTCGCCCTTGAGACAGGTATAATCGTTCAGAATTGCGGCAGCCTGAATCACCGCGTACGGCGCGTTATGGGTGTCGAGCGCCAGCTCCTTCAGCGAGCAAAGCATGCCGTTGGACTGCTCCCCGCGCAGCTTGCCCTTGGTGATTTTCACACCGCCGGGCAGCGTGGATTTGTGCTTGGCAACCGGCACCAGGTCGCCGACATGGACATTCCATGCGCCGGTGCAAATCTGGGTGGTTTCAGTTCCGATATCCATCTGGCACACCCACATATGGTCGGAATTGGGGTGGCGGGTCATTTCGGTGATGCGCCCGGCAACGACGTTTTCAATCTCCGCGCCGATGTTGACGACCTCTTCGACTTTGGAGCCGGACATGGTGAGCGCGGCGTCATATTCGCGGGGCGATATGCCTTCGATACTGGTATAATCAGACAGCCAGGAAAGCGGCAGTTTCATGATAGTATTTCCTCCTTCTCCTCAAATTAAAACTGTTCCAGGAAACGGACATCATTCTCGTAGAACAGCCGGATGTCGTCGATTTTGAAACGTCCCATGACGGTGCGTTCCAAACCGACGCCAAAGGCATAGCCGGAGTATTCCTCCGGGTCAATGCCGCACATCTCCAGCACATGGGGGTGCACCATGCCGCAGCCCAGGATTTCAATCCAGCCCTCGCCCTTGCACAGGCGGCAGCCCTCGCCGTGGCAGCGGTAGCACTGGATATCCATTTCGGCGGACGGCTCGGTGAAGGGGAAGTGGTGGGGGCGGAAGCGGACAACAGTGTCGTCGCCATACAGGCGCTTGGCGAACAGCTCCAAAATGCCTTTCAGGTCGCTCATCGCGATGCCCTTATCGACGACCAAGCCCTCGATCTGATGGAACAGCGGCGAGTGGGTCGCGTCGGAAGCGTCCGAACGGTACACGCGGCCGGGGGCGATGATGCGGATTGGCGGCTTTTTCTTTTCCATCGTGCGCACCTGCATGCCCGAGGTCTGGGTGCGCAGCACAACGTTATCCGAAATATAGAAGGTATCCTGTGTATCGCGCGCGGGGTGGTCCTTCGGGATGTTGAGCGCTTCAAAGTTATAGTAATCCAGCTCAACCTCGGGGCCGTCGGCAACCGAGAAGCCCAGGCCGATAAAGATCTCCTTAATTTCATCCAGCACGAGATCCAGCGGGTGCTGGTGGCCGAGCGCAGTGCCGGTTCCGGGCATGGTTACGTCGAGGGTTTCCGCCTTGAGCTTGGCTTCCAACGCAAGGGCGGAGAGCTTTTCACGCTGCTCATCAAGCGCCTGCTCGACGGCGGCGCGGACATCGTTGACCAGCTGGCCGATGACCGGGCGCTCCTCCGGGGAGAGGTCGCGCATCCCTTTCAAAAGGGCGGTCAGTTCGCCTTTCTTGCCGAGGAATTTGACGCGCGCGGCGTCCAGGTCGCGGGCGTTCGCGGCGGCGGATAGCTCTTTTTTTGCGTTCTCAAGAATCGCTTCGAGCTGCTGTTTCATTCGTACACACTCCTTAGGTTTTATGAGTATTTTTGCAGGACGAAAAGCCTTCGTCCCGGTTTAGGACGAAGGCTGTAAAAAAACATCCGTGGTACCACCTAAATTCGCGGCGTCTGCCGCGCACTTCTCTTGCCCGGTAACGGGGGCGAAACGGGGCGGCTTACTGCGCTTTCGGCGGCCCTGCTCACAGGGGAACTTCGCTGAGGCTCCGTTGGGGCGGCTTGCAGCCGGTGGCCGCCATTCTCTGGACAAGGGAGGGACTCAGGTACTTTCCCTGATCATCGCATTTTCAGTATTTGAGAATAATATAGCATATTTTTCTGGTGATTGCAAGTGGTTTTTTCGGGGGATTCCACGTGTGCCGCGTTACGGCGCTTCGTCATGGCGCTTTTCTTGCTGAGCAGGTAAAGCACACACAATTCCGTGATTGTGCGTTTCGGGTTTTCTGCCAGTGCGGCGGCGGAGCCGCTTTTGGGAATAATCTTCTGCATTCCGCGCTACCGGGTTCCTCATTTCCCGATAGTTCTGGATAAAATAACTACACCATAAATTGTCCACATCATCCGGAATTGTCAGTAAGGAGCTGTAAATCAATAAATTGAGACAAGCGCGACGCAGATTCTTTCGCCAGACAAGGTGCGTTTCCGCTTTGGGCAAGGATTCTTGTGGCTGATGAAATGCTTCGTTGTTTTCCGGTATGTCGGGCGGCAAAGCCGGCGCGTTGGGAACGCGCTGGTACTGCTGTCCACAGCAGCGTTTTTTAGTAAATAAGCGTTGGCATTCTGTATAGAAAGGTGACCAGAGCCATGATAAAATATTGAGTAAAAGATAAGGCGTAAGGGGGTTCTGAATAGATCAGACAAGAATCATTGGCTCAATGGTGTATCTTGAGTGATACCTTATAAAATTCATTTTCCGCCACTAATTCCCACCATGAGCTATTATAGTACAATCTGCATGTTTTGTCCATACTGCTTGCTTTGCCTTGGGAGTGCCTTTTATCAGGGATTGCGAAAAATGACGAATTCCAGCCCCTCATTTTGTGAAGAATCGGGGTAGCGCCACAATATCTGGTGTGGTATAATAGAATTATCCCAAAGAGAAGGAATGAGGGGCTATGATTTATGTCGTGAAAAAAGACCAGACCCGGGAAGCCTTTAACGTACAGAAGGTGGTCGCGGCAGTTAATAAGTCGGCCAACCGAGTGCTGTATACCTTTACCGCCGATGAAACCCGGCGAATTTGTGAATATGTCGAGAACTATGTCCGGAAAATGAACGTCCTGGAAGTGCAGATTTGGCAGATGCACAATATTGTGGAAGCCGCGCTGGAATCCGTCCGGCCAGAGGTCGCAAAAAGCTACCGCGACTACCGCAATTATAAGCAGGATTTTGTCGGGATGCTGGACAGCGTCTATCAGAAAAGCCAGTCGATTATGTACATCGGCGACAAGGAAAATTCCAATACCGATTCCGCGTTGGTTTCGACCAAGCGCAGCCTGATTTTTAACCAGCTGAATAAAGAGCTGTACCAGAAATTTTTCATGAATACCGAGGAGCTGCAAGCCTGCCGGGACGGCTATATTTATGTGCATGATATGTCAGCGCGGCGCGATACCATGAATTGCTGCCTGTTCGATGTGGAGAACGTGCTCAAAGGCGGCTTTGAAATGGGCAACCTTTGGTATAACGAGCCGAAAACGCTCAATGTTGCCTTTGACGTGATTGGTGATATTGTGCTTTCGGCGGCAAGCCAGCAGTACGGCGGCTTTACCGTGCCGAGCGTTGATTTGCTGCTCGAGCCTTACGCGCAGCGCAGCTACGATTTGTTTATGGTGAAGTACCGGCGGCTCGGCTTGCCTGAGGATGACTGCGAACGGGAAACGATGGCGGATTTACTCAATGATTTTGAGCAGGGCTTCCAGGGATGGGAATACAAATTTAATACGGTTGCCTCCAGCCGGGGCGATTACCCGTTTATTACGATGACTATTGGCACGGGTACGGGGCGTTTCGCGAAGCTGGCTTCGATTACCATGCTAAACGTCCGACGGCGGGGGCAGGGCAAAAAAGGGCAGAAAAAGCCGACCCTTTTCCCGAAAATCGTCTTTCTTTATGATGAGGCGTTACATGGGCCGGGCGCGCCGCTTGAGGATGTTTTCGAGGCGGGAATCCTGTGTTCCTCCAAGGCAATGTACCCTGACTGGCTCAGCCTGACAGGAGAGGGCTATGTCCCCTCTATCTATCAAAAATACAGGCAAATTATCAGCCCGATGGGGTGCCGTGCGTTTCTGTCGCCGTGGTATGAGCGGGGTGGCATGAAGCCAGCAGACGACGATGATAAACCGGTCTTTATCGGACGGTTTAATATTGGCGCGGTGTCGCTGCATTTGCCGATGATTTACGCGCGCGCAATGCAGGAAAACCGCCCGTTTTACGAGGTGCTGGACTATTATCTGGAACTCATCCGCAAGCTGCATCTGCGTACCTATGCTTATTTGGGAGAGATGCGCGCCTCGACCAACCCGCTTGCTTATTGCGAGGGCGGCTTTTATGGCGGGTATCTCAAGCTGTCGGATAAAATTAAGCCGCTGCTGAAAAGCGCAACCGCTTCCTTTGGCATTACCGCGCTGAATGAGCTGCAAATGCTCCATAATGGAAAATCGCTGGTACAGGACGGTGAATTCGCGCTGGACACTATGCGGCACATTAACCGCAAAATCCAGGAATTCAAAGAGGCGGATGGGCGGCTTTATGCCATTTATGGTACGCCTGCCGAAAGCCTGTGTGGTTTACAAGTGCAGCAGTTCCGCAAAAAGTACGGCGTAATCGAAGGTGTCAGCGACCGCACCTATGTTTCCAACAGCTTCCACTGTCACGTGGCGGAGGATATCACGCCGATTGAAAAGCAGGATTTGGAAAAGCGCTTCTGGGATTTGTTCAACGGCGGGAAAATCCAGTATGTCAAGTATCCGATTGATTACAATTTGGAAGCAATCCGCACACTGGTGCGCCGTGCTATGCGGATGGGCTTTTACGAGGGTGTCAACCTTTCTTTGGCCTACTGCGACGACTGCGGCCATGAGGAGCTGTCCATGGATGTTTGCCCCAAGTGCGGCAGCCGCAATCTGACTAAAATCGAGCGGATGAACGGCTATCTGTCTTACTCGCGCGTCAAGGGGGATACCCGCCTGAATGACGCCAAAATGGACGAGATTGCCGAACGGAAAAGCATGTGACGGGGAAAAGATGCGGTATCATAATATTACAAAGGATGACATGCTCAACGGGGACGGGCTGCGGGTGGTGCTCTGGGTGGCAGGGTGCGGACATGCCTGCCCGGGCTGCCATAACCCGATTACCTGGGATCCGGCGGGCGGGCTGCCGTTTGACGAGGCAGCGAAGGAGGAGCTTTTCCGAGAGCTGCAAAAGGATTATGTTTCGGGTGTGACTTTTTCGGGCGGCGACCCGCTTTTCCCGGCGAATCGGGAGAAGGTCGGCGCGCTTGCGTCGGAAATCCGCGAACGGTTCCCGGATAAAACAATTTGGCTGTATACCGGCTATAAATGGGAAGAAGTGCGGAAGCTCCCGGCGGTGCTGCTGTCTGATGTGGTTGTGGACGGGCGCTTCGTGGAGGCGATTGCCGACCCGCTGCTGTTGTGGCGCGGGAGCGAAAACCAGCGGGTGATTGACGTGCAAAAAACGCGCGGGCTGGGGCAGATTGTGCTGTATCCAGAGCCGCGCTATGACTGCTAATTATGATAAGGGGTGGTTCCGAATGGAAATGGCTGCCAGGTTTGAACAGGTGAGCGAACACCAGTTTTTGAACGATTGGACAAAGGCGATGGGCGGAGACGGGCAGGCTGCAAAGGCGGTTTATGCATCACTCCGGATCCCGGAGCGTGCAACAGCTGGCTCGGCGGGCTATGATTTTTTTGCCCCGGTGGATTTTACGCTGCTGCCCGGCTGCTCGGTACGGCTGCCGACTGGCATCCGGGTGAAAATCAGGGAGGGCTGGCTGCTGGCGATTTTTCCGCGTTCCGGGCTGGGGTTCAAGTACCGTTTGCAACTGGATAATACGGTTGGCATTGTGGACAGCGATTATTATGGCGCGGACAATGAAGGGCATATCCAGATCCAAATGACCAACTGCAATCCCGACAAGCCGCTTTCAGTGAAGGCGGGGGAGGGATTTGCGCAGGGGATTTTCCTGCCGTTTGGATTAGCGGAAGGCGACGCGGCGGACGGCATGCGGCACGGCGGCTTCGGGAGCACAACCCCGAGGGAATAAAAAAAGTCCGTCCCACCGTTGCAGTGGCGGGACGGACAGCAATAAGGAACTGTGAATCAATCAATTGTGACAAGCGCGCCGCAAGATTCTTTCGCCAGACAAGGCGCGTTTCCGCAGGCAGGCTGTTGCCTGTCAAGGAAACCGGGCGCAGTATGGCGGAAGAAGATGCAAGCGATTGCCGCAAGTTATTTTTGAACAGTTCCTAACCTCATTTGCCGATGGGGAAGGACGGGCAGCAGACCGCCAGACAGCAGGCAGCGCACTTCGGCGCGCGGGCGGTGCAGACCTCCCGTCCATGAAGCACCAGCCGGTGGCAGAAATCGGAGGATTCTGCCGGGTCAAGGATCTTGCGCAGCGCGGTTTCTACTTTGACAGGGTCCTTTTCATCCTTGACAAAGCCGAGCCGGTTGGACAAGCGGATACAGTGCGTATCCGTTACAACTGCCGGCTGGCCGTAGATATCGCCTAAAATTAAATTCGCCGTTTTGCGGCCGATGCCCGGAAGCTTCAGCAGATCTGCCATGTTGTCCGGAACCTTGCCTCCGAAATCCGATAAGAGCATGACTGCCGCCGCTTTTAAGTCGCGGGCTTTTGTGTGATATAAACCACAGGTTTTGATGGCTTCTTCGATTTCTTCAATCGGTGCCGACGCATAGTCCTCAAGCGTTGGAAAGCGGGAGAACAGCTCCTTCGTGACGATGTTCACCCGCACGTCTGTGCACTGCGCGGACAGGCGCGTTGCAAACAGCAGCTCGTAATCCTTCGTATAATGCAAAGCGCAGACCGCGTCCGGATACGCTTCCTTCAGCAGCGCGGTCACTTCCGCGGCACGTTCTTTTTTGGTCATCTTTTTCATGGCCTCCTTTTTCCGGTTTGTAATAAATATAACATAATTCGCCAAAAAAGCCAAGCATTCTTGTCAAAATACCAAAATGAAGGAAAGACCCTGCCAAAATTTACGGAACCCCCTTGCAAAATAAGCCGGGGTGGGGTACAATGAGCCTATACACGCAGCGGGGTGCATTGAGCCGGTAACCCCAATATGTTTGAAACAATTCAGGAGGTTTTACTTTATATGGTACGCAGTGCAATGGATTTTGTCAAGCTCTATGACGGGGAGGCCGGGCGTCTGCTTCAGGCAGAGTTCGACCGGCAGTTCCGGAATATTGAGCTGATTGCTTCCGAAAATATCGTCAGCCCTGCCGTTATGATGGCAATGGGCAGCTGCCTGACCAACAAATACGCCGAGGGCTATCCGGGGAAGCGCTACTATGGCGGCTGTGAATGCGTCGATGAGATGGAACGCCTCGCCATCGCCCGCGTCTGCGAGCTGTTCGGCGCGAAGTATGCTAATGTGCAGCCCCATTCCGGCGCACAGGCGAATATGGCGGTTTATCAGGCGCTCTGCCAGCCCGGCGATACCGTGCTCGGCATGAGCCTTGACAACGGCGGCCACCTGACCCACGGCAGCCCGGTCAACCAGTCCGGTCTGCTCTACAATATCGTTCCTTATGGCGTCGATGGCCAGGGCTGCATTGATTATGACGCGCTGCGCGCCCTTGCGCAGGAAAAGAAGCCGAAAATGATTATTGCCGGTGCGTCCGCTTATCCGCGCGCGATTGATTTCGCGAAGTTTGCCGATATCGCGCATGAGGTCGGCGCGTACCTGTTTGTTGATATGGCGCATATTGCCGGGCTTGTCGCGGCAGGACTGCACATGAATCCGCTGCCGTATGCCGACGTTGTGACGACCACCACCCATAAGACGCTGCGCGGCCCGCGCGGCGGCGTCATCCTGACGAGCAAAGAGGAGCTTGGACCGAAGTTTAATAAGGCGGTTTTCCCCGGCACGCAAGGCGGCCCGCTGATGCATGTGATTGCGGCGAAGGCGGTTTGCTTCGGCGAAGCGTTGAAGCCGGAATTTAAGGTTTACCAGCAAAAGGTCATCGACAACGCAAAGGTGCTTGCCGACGCGCTGATGGAGCAGGGCTTCGACCTGGTTTCCGGCGGCACTGACAACCACCTGATGCTCGCCGACCTGCGCAAGGCCGGTGTGACCGGTAAGGAGCTTCAGAACCGCTTGGACGAGGTTTATATCACCGCAAATAAGAATACCATTCCTAACGACCCGCAAAGCCCGTTTGTGACCTC
>CAJUJQ010000072.1 GCA_910586575.1 uncultured Clostridia bacterium
GAGATGATTGGAGGTGACTGGAGTTCAGACGTGTGCTCTTCCGATCTCGCCGCAGATTCTTTCGCCAGACAAGGCGCGTTTCCGCAAGCAGGCTGACGCCTGTCAAGGAAACTGGGCACAGTATGGCGGAAAAGATGCAAGCGATTGCCGCAAGTTATTTTTGAACAGTTTCTAAGGGAAGGGGTGCTGTTATGAACAGTAATATGGCGTATCAGGAGCAGGCATGGGATGAGCTGATTGACGGCAAGGTTGTCATGATGTCTCCGCGTCCATCCGTGAACCATCATATTGTTGCAAATAATATTTACCTTCTTTTTCGCAGCTATTTGAAAGGAAAAACATGCAGGCCGTTCGGAGACGGCGTTGACCTTTATTTGACCGAAAAAGACCGGTTTATTCCAGATGGGATGGTTGTCTGTGACCGCAGTAAAATTCACCCGAACGGTGTGCATGGTGCGCCCGATCTGGTGGTGGAGGTGATTTCTCCCGGCACGGCGCGGAACGACCGCGGCAAAAAGATGAAAGCGTATGAGGGGGCCGGCGTCCGGGAATATTGGCTGGTCAATGTAGCGGAAAAGTCAGTCGAGCAGTATTTTTTAGAGGACAGCAGCTTTGAGCTGCACGATATTTATACGGTTTATCCGGATTATATGCTGGAAGTGATGGATGAGGAAGAGCGCGCGGCGGTAGTGACAAAATTCCGTTGTTCGCTGTATAAGGATTTGGAAATTACACTTGATGATATTTTTGAAGATACATTTTAAGATAGGTGCCATTCAGGCATAAAATCAAATAAAAGGACTATAATGATGAAGAAGAGAATTGCGATATTGGGGTCAACGGGGTCAATCGGCACGCAGACAGTCGATATTTTGGACTCTATCGAGGCTGAAGTAGTTGCCCTGACTACCAATCGGAATGTAAAATTGATAGAGAAACAGGCACGGCGGCTGCGCCCGCAGCTGGTGGCCGCTTATGACGGGCAAGCAGCGGCGGAGCTGCGGACAGCGCTGGCGGATACCTCCATTGAGGTCTGCGCCGGGGCGGAGGGGCTTGTGCGTGCAGCGACGTTGGCGGATGTGGATATCGTTGTGACCGCAGTGGTCGGGATGGTCGGCCTTGTGCCAACGTTGGAAGCGATTGCGGCAGGCAAGGATATTGCGCTTGCCAACAAAGAGACGCTGGTTTGCGCCGGGGAGCTTGTCATGCGCGCGGCAAGGGAACACGGTGTGAAAATCCTGCCGGTCGATTCCGAGCACTCGGCGATTTTCCAATGTGCGCAGGCGCGCGTGGACAATCCGCTGGCCAAAATCATCCTGACGGCTTCGGGCGGGCCGTTTTTCGGTAAAACGCGTGCGGAATTGGCTTCGGTGACAAGGGAACAGGCGCTCCATCATCCGAATTGGAGCATGGGTGCGAAAATTACGATTGACTCCGCGACAATGTTTAATAAAGGCTTAGAGCTGATCGAGGCGATGTGGCTGTACGGCTTGCCGCCTGAGGACATTGAAATTGTGATTCACCGTGAGTCAATTATACATTCGCTGGTGGAATTTGCCGACGGTGCGCAGCTGGCGCAGCTGGGGCTGCCCGATATGCGGCTTCCCATCCAGTATGCGATGACCTTCCCGGCGCGCATGCCCTGCAAAGTGCCGCGCCTTTCGCTGGCGGATGTCGGAAAGCTAACCTTCTTTACACCCGATGAAGAGGCGTTCCCGGCGCTGCGCATTGCCCGTGCGGCGGCAAAGGAACGCGGGAATGCCTGCGCGATTATGAACGGCGCGAATGAGGCGGCAGTCGATTTGTTCCTGCACGATAAAATCCGCTTTTTGGAAATCCCGGAACGGGTAGAACGCGCGCTTGCCGACGTTCCGCGCTGCCAGGAGCTGACGCTTGCGCGCGTGCTGGAAGCGGATGCGCTGGCGAGGGAAACTGTTTATGCTTTGAGGTGACAAAATGCAAACGCTATTTACGTTTTTGCTGGCAATTTTGGGTTTCAGTGCACTTATATTGGTGCATGAGGCCGGGCACTGCGTAGCGGCGAAGCTCTGCGGGGTGCAGGTAAATGAATTCTGGCTGGGCATGGGTCCGACGCTCCTCAGCAAAAAGTTGGGGGAAACGGTTTACTGCCTGAAGCTGCTGCCGATTGGCGGCGCCTGCGTGATGGAAGGGGAGGACGCGTTCGATACCCCGGCGGCGCAGGCCTCGCCGCGCTCCTTCCTGCACGCAAAGCGGTGGAAACGCTTTGTGATTCTGGTTGCGGGCGTGATGATGAACTTTATCGTTGGTTATCTGATTATGTTGACGCTTTATTTCATCAGCAATCCCGATGTGTCGTTCCTGCGTGTTGCGCGGGCGGCGGCGCTGCACTCGCTTGATTATGCGCAGCTGGTGTGGCGGTCGCTGTATGAGCTGGCAACCGGGACGGTAGGCATGGATCAGCTGTCCGGGCCGGTTGGTGTGACCGGGGCGATGATGAGCATGGTCACCGATTACGGGTTCAAGCAGTATGCGGCGCTGGTTTCGTTCATTTCTGTCAACCTTGGCGTGATGAACCTGCTGCCGATTCCCGGACTGGACGGCGGGCGAATCCTGTTTTTGCTGATTGAGGCGATACGCCGCAAGCCGATGCGGCAGGAAATCGAGGGCTATATCAATGCCGCCTTTATGATTGCGTTGTTTGCGGTGATTATCTACGCGACAGGCAATGATATTATGCGGCTTGTCGCGCATTAAAAGAAAGGCTGAATGATGGGAGAAATGGAAATCCGGCGCGAATTGCCGGAGGATTTTGCGAAAACGGAGGCAATGACAAGGGAAGCTTTTTGGAACCAATACTGCCCGGGCTGCGTCGAGCATTATCTGGTATATTTGCTGCGAGCGTGTCCCGCGTTCCTGCCAGAGCTGGATTTTGTAGCGCTTGTGGATGGCGAGGTTGTGGGGAACGTCATGGGCGTAAAAGGCGTGATTCAATGCGACTGCGGCACGCGTCAGGAGGTTGTGACGGTCGGGCCGCTTTCGGTTGCCCCGGAGTGGCAGCGGCAGGGCATTGGCGCGAAGCTGCTCGCTTGCCTGAAACGGGATGCCGGAGAGATGGGATTTCCCGCGCTACTGCTTTGCGGTGACCCGGCATATTATCAGAAGCAGGGCTTTTTACCTGCGGAGAGTTTCGGCATCCGCACGGAAGAGGATGAATACGCGGCGGCGCTTCAGGCATGTGAACTGTTTGAGGGAGCACTTCAAGACTCTGCTGGGCGTTACTGTGAAAATCCCGCTTATTTTGTACAGGAGTCCGATGCGATGGAATTTGACCGGCAGTTCCCGGAAAAGGAACGAAGGAGCGATACGCCGGGACAAAGGCGCTTTCAGGAAGTTGTAAAAATGAGAAGAAAAGCAGGGGATATACTTTACAACCAGCCGTAACGCGAATCGGTGTAAAGGGATATGCCTTAACAGGAAAGGATTATATTATGACCAAGCAAATCCACATCGGAGGTGTCGCGGTTGGCGGCGGCGCGCCCATCGCGGTGCAGTCGATGACCAATACAGACACCCGCGACCCGGCGGCAACGCTCACGCAGATTCACGCGCTGGCGGCGGCTGGATGCCAGATGATCCGCTGCGCGGTGCCGGATATGGAAGCGGCGCACGCGCTGGGTGAAATCTGCGAAAAGTCGCCAATTCCGGTCGTTGCGGACATTCATTTTGACTATAAGCTTGCGCTGGAGTCTATCGCGGCAGGCGTACATAAAATTCGCCTGAATCCGGGCAATATCGGCTCCGACGACCGGGTAAAAGTGGTTGTGGACGCCGCACGAGCGAAGAATATCCCTATCCGGATTGGCGTCAATTCCGGCTCGGTGGAACGGGAAATCCTCGCGAAGTATGGAGCCCCCTGCCCGGAGGCGCTGGTGGAAAGCGCCATGTACCATGTCCGGCTGCTGAACCGGTTCGATTTTGACGATATCTGCGTTTCGATTAAATCCTCATCGGTGCCCTATACCATGCGCGCGTATCAGATGATGCATGAGCAGACCAATTATCCGCTGCATCTTGGTGTGACCGAGGCGGGGACAGAATATATGGGTACCATCAAGTCGGCGGCAGGCATCGGCGGCCTGCTGGCGCTGGGGATTGGCGATACCATCCGCGTTTCGCTGACGGACGACCCGGTGAAGGAAATCGGCGCGGCCTATGCTATTTTGAAAGCGGTCGGCTTGAATGACGACGGTATTAACGTCGTATCCTGTCCGACCTGCGGGCGGACACGCATTAACTTGATCGAGATAGCCCACGAGGTGGAACGCCGTGTTGCTGATTTCCGCGGCAAAAAGCTCAAGGTTGCCGTGATGGGCTGCGCGGTCAACGGGCCGGGCGAAGCGCGTGACGCTGACCTTGGGATTGCGGGCGGCGACGGCGAAGGGCTGATTTTCCGCCGGGGAGAAATTGTGCGCAAGGTGCCGCAGGAACGCCTTGTGGACGAGCTTTTGAAGGAAATTGAAGCTTACGAACCGCTTTCGTAAGCAAATGATATAAAGAGGGAATTACATGACAAGAGCGTTATGTGAGCTTTTTGACCGCTGCAAAACGGAAGAATTCCCGAGCGGCCTTGCGGAAGGTGAGGTCACCTCGTTGGCTGTCAGCCACGACCGCAGCGCGATGCAGTGCCACGTCCGTTTTTTGAAACCGGTGCGGCAGGATGTGCTTGACCAGCTGACGCGAAAAATTGCCAAGGCCTATCAGCTGACACGCCTGAATATTGCCCCGCGCTATGAAATGTCGGCGCTGACCGAGGACTATATCGGGAACCTTCGTGAAAATCTGGAATTTGAGCATCCTTCTGCAAAGGGGCTGCTTGCGGACAGTGAGTGGCAGTATAGTGATGGGGAGCTTCGAATCTCAATGAGCGAAGCCGCGCAGAATTATCTGCTGATTGCGCTGCGGAAAATGCAGGAGAAAATCGAGGCGGAAACCGGCCTGCGCTGCCCGGTTACGGCGCAAATCAAGGAGGACGCCGCAAGCGAACAGGAACTCCGCGCGATTGAGGAGGCAAGGGAAAAGGCTTTACAGGATGCCGCCGCAAGCTGCGTCCCCGCACCCGAGGAACGCTCCGAAAAGCCGAAGCCCAAACCGTCCCGCAAACCGGCTGAAAACGCTGGATACGCCCGGCCGCACGTTGAAAAGGTCAAGGACGACGACCTGATTTTCGGCAAGCTGTATCAGGATGCGCCGGTGCCCATTAAAGATGCGGTGCATTCGTTTGACCGTGTGACCATCGAAGGGGACGTTTTCTTTGTCGATCACAAGGAGATTACCAGTAAGAAAACAGGCAAGGAATGGGTTAAGCTAGCGTTTGACGTGACCGATTTGAGCAATTCCATTCGGGTTTCCAAGTTCCTGGCAAAGGATCAGGCGGGGGAATTGGTTTCCGCCATCAAAACCGGTATGTATCTGCGGATTCAGGGCAAGGTATCCTTTGATACATTTGAAAAGGAAAGTATTTTAGAACCAAGCGCCATCATCAAGGCCAAGAAAAAAATCCGTATGGACAAAGCGCCGGTCAAGCGCGTCGAGCTGCATTTGCATACCAATATGAGCGCGATGGACGGCATTTCGGACACGAAAGATCTGATTAACCGCTGTAAGCTGTGGGGCATGCCCGCAATGGCGATTACCGACCACGGCTGCGCGCAGGCGTTTCCGCTGGCATTGCACGTGGTGGACGGCAAGGAAGATCAGTATCCCAAAATCCTGTACGGGGTAGAGGCTTATTATATTAACGATTCGGCAGCGATTTCGGTTGTCCGAGGCAGTAGAGACGGCAGTTTGGACGGAAGGTTTATCGTGTTCGACCTGGAAACGACTGGATTGAGGCCTGCGGAAGAGGAAATTACCGAGATTGCCGCAACGCTGGTCGATGGCGGCACGGTGATTGATACCTTCCAGACCTATGTCAACCCGCATAAGCCAATCCCGCCGGAGATTACCGAGCTGACCGGTATTTCGGACGAAACCGTCCGTGATGCGCCCGAATTGCAGGACGCGCTCGAACGGTTCCTCATGTTTGCGGGAGAGGATGTGCTGGTTGCACATAATGCGGGATTCGATATGTCCTTCCTGCGGACGGCCTGCAAACGGCTTGGGATAGAACGGGAATTTACCTATATTGATACGCTGGAAATGTCCAAGATTATGCTGCCTGACCTGAGCAAGCATAAGCTGAATGTTTTGGCAAAAGAGCTGCAAGTCGGCCCCTTTGACCATCACCGGGCAAGCGAGGATGCTTCCGTGTTGGCGCGGATCTGGCTCAAACTGATGGATCGCATGAAAAATGAACTGCACGGGACGAAAATTTCTGATATTAACCCGCTGCTGGCCGGTCTGCGCGCGGAGTCCAAAAACCTGAAAAATTACCAGCGCTATCACTTTATCATCCTTGTGAAAAACCAGGTCGGGCTGAAAAACCTGTACAAGCTGATTTCGTACAGTTTTCTGGATCACTTTTACCGCAAGCCGCTCATGCCGCGTTCTGAGCTGATTAAGCACCGGGAAGGGCTGGTGTTTGGCTCGGCGTGCGAGGCGGGCGAACTGTTCCGCGCGATGGTTGACGGCAAGGACTGGGATGAGCTGAAACGTATTGCCGATTTTTACGACTATTTAGAAATCCAGCCGATTGACAATAACCGTTTTATGATTGGCAAAGGGCAGGCTAAGGACGATGAGGATCTGCGCGATTTCAACCGGAAAATCCTCAAGCTGTCGGACGAGCTGGGCAAGCCGTGTGTGGCGACCGGCGACGTGCATTTCCTGGAACCGGAGGACGAGGCCTACCGGCGGATTTTGATGGCGGGGCAGGGCTTTGGCGACGCCGACAACCAGGCGCCGCTGTATCTCAAAACGACCGATGAAATGCTGTCGGAATTCGCTTATTTGGGTGAGGACCGCGCGTATGAGGTCGTTGTCAAAAATACCAATATGATAGCTGAAATGCTTGACCCCATCCGGCCTGTCCCGCGTGAAAATTACCCGCCGAAAATTGAAGGCTCCGCCGAGGAATTACAGCAGCTTTGCTACGATAAGGCTAAGCGGATGTACGGCGACCCCATCCCGGAACCGATTGAGCACCGGCTCAGGCAGGAGCTTGAGCCGATCATCCGGCAGGGCTACGACGTGATGTATATGATTGCGCAGAAGCTTGTGGCCAAGTCGCTCGAGGATGGCTACCTTGTCGGCTCGCGTGGTTCGGTCGGCTCGTCTCTGGTGGCGTTCATGAGCGGCATTACTGAGGTCAATTCGCTGCCGCCGCACTATCTTTGCACCGAGTGCAAATACCTGGAATGGCACGAAAATGAAGGGGTTGGCTGCGGCGTCTGTCTGCCTGACAAGGTTTGCCCAAACTGCGGGAAGCCGCTTACCAAAGAGGGCTTTACCATCCCGTTTGCAACCTTTTTGGGTTTTAACGCGGACAAGGTGCCCGATATCGACCTGAATTTTTCGGGCGAGTATCAGCCGCGCATTCATAAATATACCGGCGAGCTGTTCGGCGAAGATCACGTGTTCCGTGCGGGCACAATTGCGACGGTTGCCGAAAAAACCGCTTATGGCTATGTTAAAAAGTACATGGAGGAGCGTGGGATTGAGTGCTCACGCGCGGAGGAAAACCGGCTGGCGTCAGGCTGCACTGGCATCCGGCGCACGACCGGCCAGCACCCGGGCGGCATTGTCGTAGTGCCGCGCGATGTGGAAATTTACGATTTCTGTCCGGTGCAGCACCCGGCAGACGACCCGGATTCTGATATCATTACGACCCATTTTGAGTATCACTCCATCGACGCCAATCTGTTAAAGCTCGATGAGCTTGGGCATGATGACCCGACAATGATTAAAATGCTGGAAGAAATGACCGGCGTTGTCGCAACCGAAATTCCGCTGGATGACCCCGGCGTCATGAGCCTGTTCACGTCTAATGAAGCGCTCAAGTACACGGACGATACCCCTGACCCGATTCTCGGCAATTTAGGCTGCCTTGCCGTGCCGGAATTCGGCACAAAATTTGTGCGCGGCATGGTAAATGATACCAAACCGAAAAGCTTTGACGATCTGCTCTGTATTTCCGGACTGTCGCACGGCACGGACGTTTGGCTGGGCAACGCTGCCGATTTGGTCGCGCAGGGCGTCCCGCTGAGCCAGTGCATCTGTTGCCGCGACGATATTATGAACTACCTGATCGGCAAGGGACTTGACCCGCTGATGTCGTTCAAAATCATGGAAGCGGTGCGAAAGGGCAAGGTCGCGAAGGGCGGCTTTGAACCGGGCTGGGAAGAGGCCATGCGCGAGCATGAGGTGCCGGACTGGTATATCGATTCCTGCCGAAAAATTAAGTATATGTTCCCTAAGGCACACGCGGTGGCATATGTCATGATGGCCTATCGGATTGCCTGGTTTAAGGTGCATATCCCACTGGCGTTTTACGCGGCTTATTTCAGCATCCGCGCCAAGGGCTTCGACGCGTCCTGCATGATTAAAGGGGATGCCGTCGCGGTAGCGAAATATCAGGAGCTGCGACGGAAGGAAAGCGACAAGACGATTTCCAACGCGGAAAAAGATACGATGACCACGCTTGAGGTCTGCCACGAATTTTATAAGCGCGGCTTCGTTTTCGAGCCGATGGACGTATACGAATCGCACGCAACCAAGTTCCTGATTACCGAAAAAGGGCTGATACCGCCCTTTACATCGATGCCGGGTATCGGGGAGCAGGCAGCGCTTGGCATTGTCAGCGAACGCGAAAACGGTAGATTCCTGTCCTCGGAGGAGCTTTCGATCCGCTGCCCGAAGGTATCCAGCGCGGTCATTGAGCTGCTCGGGCAGATCGGTGCGCTTGGCGATATGCCGAAATCCACGCAGGTCAGCCTGTTTTGACCGTTTGCAAAAAGGAGAATTTTATGTACTGGATTTGTTTTGGCGATTCCGCAAACGGGATGCTTCTGTTCGCGCGGCAGGCGTTGGATCCGGCAATGGACAGGTCGCGGATCATTTCCTTGATAGACGACCTTTCAATCGGGGATATTTCCGATTTGCGGAACAGGGAGGCGCGGTCCTTTGGGGTTTGCCCGTGGCGGAACGACCCGGAGTTCGCCGACATCGCGGAAGAATGTGTGACGCGCTATTTTCAGGATGCGATTCCCGCGTTTGAAACGGTGGACGAGGCTGTTATCTGGTACGGGGACAGCCCTGCCGAGCAATGCGGGATGCTGCGCGCCGCACATGACCTGTATATGCGGGACGTACCCTTTTCACTGGTGCACGTTGACCAGCTGAAAGGGGAGGAGCTGCCGCCGCCGGAAAGGCCTGCCGCGTCCGCGGTTGGTATCATAACGGAGAACCGGCTGTTAAATTTTACTTTGCAGCATACACCGCAGTTCCTTCTGCGGCAAATACCGCGGATCATTGCGAAAAGAAATTGGCGGAATCGCAGGGCACAGCTGGTCGTTTATCGCAGCGTGGGCGAGTTGGAGCCGGAGGCAGCGTCTGTTTTTTACAGCAGGCGCCGCCGGGTGCAGGACTGTGAAGCAAAATTGCTTTACAGCAGATGGGGGCAGCTGGTGCGGGAAAACGCGCCGCTCCGCGTGATGAAAGATGGAAAGCTTGTTTCCGCGCCCGCGGATTATTATGACGAGACCATTCTTGCAAATACACCAGAAGAGGAAACCTGTGCGGCAAAAGTCGTCGGGCTTTCGATTCCGGAATGCAATATCAACGACTGCCTGATTTTTGAGCGTATCCGCGCGCTGGCTGCTGCCGGAAAATTGGAAATCATCAAAAATGGTGGAAATTATCGGGATACCACGGTCAAAAAATCAAATAAAGCTTGACGAATGAAATTTATCGTGTTATCATACTAAAGCGATAAAGTATATAAAGGAGTTTCATTAGGATTATGAACTGTATTTCGACGCCCGAAGGGACCAGGGATTTGCTGTTTTCCGCGACGCGCGCGCTGAGGAAAACCGAACGCGCGGTGCGCGAAACGCTCGAAAAGCGCGGCTATGAGGAAATTATCACCCCGGTGATGGAATATTACGACGTTTTCCTGCACGCGAACCCGACACAGTCGCAGGAGGTCATGGTTAAGGCGACCGACCGCAACGGGCGGATTTGCGTCATGCGGCCAGACAATACCACGCCGATCGCGCGTGTGGCGGCGTCCCGCTTCCCGGATGAGGCGTTCCCGGCGCATATTTATTACTGTCAGAAGGTGATCCGTGCTGTCGCGGACGACCACGGCCACCGGGGCGAGGTTTTGCAGGTCGGCGCGGAGCTGATGGGCACGGACGGGCTGGACGCCGACCTTGATATCCTGTCCGCCGCATTTGACGCGCTGGCAAGCGTGGGCGCGGGCTTCCGCGTGGAGCTTGGCCATGCTGGGATTTATAAGGGGTTGATTTCTTCGCTGGGGGTTTCGGAGGAAACCGCCGAGGAAATCCGTACATTGATTGAAAATAAGAGCTTTGCGGCGCTGGGCGACGTGCTGGAGCCGTACCGCGACCGGGAAGCCTACCGCGCGCTCAAGGCGATGCCGCAGCTGTTCGGCGGCGTAGAGGTGCTGGAGGAGGCCGAACGGCTCACCGAAAACCCAGAAGCACGGGCGGCGTTCGCTTACCTGAAAGCGCTGCTCGGCGCGCTGACCAAGGCGGGGCACGGCGACGCGGTGATGATTGACCTGGGGCTGGTGCACGAGCTGGATTACTATACCGGCGTGATGTTCCGCGGTTACGCGGGCGGCGCGGGCGCGGCCATCCTGCGCGGCGGGCGCTACAACGCGCTGTGCGGTAAGTTCGGGCGCGACCTTGCGGCGGCCGGTTTCGCGATTGATTTAGAAGCCCTGACCGAAGCCGCACCCGCTGCCGGTTATGCGGAAGGCTCCGGACGTATCCGGATTGCGCTGACAAAGGGCCGCTTGGAGAAGAAAACTCTTGCACTTCTGAAGAATTCGGGGTATGATATTTCTGAGCTGGAAAGCCCGTCGCGCAAGCTGATTTTCTCGCTGCCCGGCTCGGATATCGAGGTTGTGCTGGCAAAGGCGGCGGATGTCATCACCTATGTGGAGCATGGCGTGTGCGACATGGGCGTTGTCGGCAAGGATACGATCATGGAAAAGGGCGGTTCGTTCTATGAAATGGTCGATTTGGGCTTCGGCAAGTGCCGTTTTGCGGTCGCCACCAAGAAAGGCAGGGACGTTTACGGCGGCTATAAAATGCCGGTGATTGCGACCAAGTACCCGGCAGTGGCCAAAGCATTTTTTGAGAAAAAGAATATTGATGTTGTCACCATTAAAATTGAAGGCTCGGTCGAGCTTGCCCCGTTGCTGGAGCTGGCTGACGCGATTGTCGATATTGTCGAAACCGGTTCGACCCTCCGGGAAAACGGTCTTGAGGTCGTCGAGGAGGTTGCACCCATTTCGGCGCGTGTAATTGTCAATCTTGCGTCCGCAAAGCTGAAAAAGCAGCAGATCCAGCGCGTGATCGGGGAGTTGGAACGTGGATTGGAGGAATAAAAGGGATGTTTTTACAGACAGTCGTCGCCGATGGGCAGGCGGAGGTCCGGTTTGTTGAGGAAATGAAAGCCCGTGCGGCGGAAACCCGCGGCGATATTGAAGAAACCGTCCGTAAAATTATGGACGATGTGCGGATACGCGGCATTGATGCGGTGAATGAATACTCACAGCGCTTTGACAAGGTAAAACCCTTTACAGTCAGCCGTGAGATTATCGACAAGGCATATCATGGTTGCGCGCCCGAGCTGCGGGAAGCGTTGGAGCAGGCGGCGGCGAATATCCGCGACTATCACGAAAAGATGCTGGTGAAAAGCTGGGATTATCAGCGCGCCCCGGGGGCAGTGCTCGGACAGACCGTGCGCGGGCTGCATCGGGTTGGCCTGTATGTGCCGGGCGGTACGGCGGCGTATCCGTCGTCGGTGCTGATGACCGCAATCCCAGCCAAGGTGGCGGGCGTTGAGGAATTGATTATCGTGACCCCGCCGACCGAAAACCTCTCGGTTGAGGTACTGACGGCGGCTCGGATTGCCGGGGTTGACACGATTATTGCGGTCGGCGGCACGCAGGCGATTGCGGCGCTGACCTATGGGGCGGGCTTTATCCCGCAGGTGGACAAGATTGTCGGCCCGGGCAACGCGTATGTCGCGGCGGCGAAAAAGATGGCGTTCGGCACGGTCGATATCGATATGATTGCAGGCCCGTCTGAGGTGCTGGTCATTGCCGACCATACCGCGAACCCGTCGTACATTGCCGCCGACCTGCTCAGCCAAGCCGAGCATGACCGGTTGGCTTCCGCTGTGCTGCTGACCGATTCTATGGCGCAGGCGCAGGCGATTTCCGCGGAAATGGAACGCCAGGCAAAGGGCTTGCCCCGGTGGGAAATTATTCGTGATTCGGTGCGGAATTACGGCTGTGCAATTGTGTTTGAGGATTTGAAAGACGCTTGCCGCATGGCAAACACGGTTGCGCCGGAGCATCTGGAAGTGGTGACCGCGAACCCGCGTGAGCTGCTGCCGTATTTGACCAATGCGGGCGCGATTTTCCTTGGGGCGTACAGCCCGGAGCCGCTCGGTGACTATATGGCGGGGCCGAGCCACGTGTTGCCGACATCAGGAACGGCACGGTTCTTCTCGCCGCTGTCCACCGATACGTTTTTGAAGAAAACCAGTGTGATTGAATATTCACGGGAGCAGTTGGAAACGCTTTCGGCCGGGATAATCAACCTGGCGCAAGCGGAAAAGCTGGACGCACACGCCAATTCGGTGCGCATCCGTTTCCCGGAGGAGAGCTGACCATGCGCAGTGCGGAAATTACGCGGGAAACCCGCGAAACCAAGATCCGGCTGTCCCTCTGCCTGGAAGGCGGCGCGCGGGAAATCCATACCGGAATCGGGTTTTTTGACCATATGCTTCATTCCTTTGCTGTGCACGGGGGCTTCGGCCTGACGATGCAGTGTGAGGGCGATTTGGTGGTTGACGGCCACCATACGGTGGAGGATATCGGCATTGTGCTCGGTCAGGCGCTGGCGCATGCGTTGGGGGAGAAGCGCGGGATTGCGCGGTTCGGCTCGGCGTATGTGCCGATGGACGAGGCGCTCGGGTTCTGTGCGCTGGACTGCTCGGGACGCCCGTTCCTGGTGTTTGACGCGCCCATGCCGCAGCCGATGTGCGGGCAGTATGATACCTGCCTGACGGTGGAGTTTATGCGGGCGCTGGCTGTTAATGCCGGCCTGACCCTGCATTTGAAGGGGATGTACGGCGACAATGCGCACCACATTACAGAGGCATTGTTCAAAGCACTGGCGCGGGCGCTGCGGCAAGCGGTTACCTTGACAGCAAGTGATGAGGTGTTGAGCACAAAGGGTATACTGTAAAGTGATTATACTTTTCAGCCGGAAATCAAAGCCGTTCTCGGTCGGGGGTTCTGTATTCGTCCCGAACGCGGCGAAAGCGAATAAAAGTAAACTGGATTGGTAGGAAAATGGGATATATTGCAATCGTTGATTATGGCGCGGGAAATCTGATGAGCGTGCATAACTCGCTCGATTTCCTGGGCGCGGAGAACCGGGTTGCCGCGTCTCCCGAACAGATTATGGACGCGGCGGGTGTCATCCTGCCGGGGGTTGGCGCGTTCCCGGACGCGATGGATGCGCTGCGCGGCTCTGGATTGCTGGAAGCCGTGCTGGAAGCGGCGGAAACCAAGCCGTTCCTTGGAATCTGCCTGGGGATGCAGCTGTTGTTCGAGGAATCGGATGAGGTGCGCCTTTGCAAGGGGCTGGGGCTGCTGCCGGGGCGGATTGAACGCATTGGGACCGCGCTCAAACTGCCGCAGATTGGCTGGAATGCGCTGGATATTCTGCGGCCAAACGCGCTGACTGCCGGGCTGAAGCCCGGGGATTATGTTTATTTTGTGCATAGTTTCCAGGCAAAACCCTCCAACCGGGACGATATTGCCTGTGTGACCGATTACGGTACCGAGGTACCGGCCATGGTGGCGCGGGGGCAGCTGTTCGGCTGCCAGTTCCACCCGGAAAAGAGCGGGGAAGCCGGGTTGTCAATTTTACGGAATTTCGCAAGGCTGACGGAGGATATGTCATGATTATTTTACCGGCAATCGATCTGAAGGACGGCCAGTGCGTCCGCCTGAAAAAAGGGGATTACGCGACCGCGCACAAGGTCGCTGAGGACGCGGTCGAAACCGCGAAGGGTTTCCTTTCCGCAGGGGCGCGGCTTATCCATATGGTGGATCTTGATGGGGCAAAAAGCGGCTCCAGCGTCAATTATGATGTGGTGCGGCGTGTCATTGACCGCACTAGTGCTGCCGTCGAGCTGGGCGGCGGTATCCGCTCCATGGAGGATATCAAGTTTGCGCTCAGCCTTGGGGTGTCACGCGTGGTGATCGGTTCGGCGGCGGTGCGGAACCCGCACTTTGTGAAGGAAGCGGCTGCGGCTTATGGGGAGCGGATCGCGGTTGGCATTGATGCGCGCGGCGGCACTGTCCGCACCGAGGGCTGGCTGAATGACTCCGGTGAGGACTATATTAAGTTTGCCCAAAAGATGGAGGGCTATGGCGTAAAGACCATTATCTTTACAGATATTGACAAGGACGGGATGCTGGAAGGACCGAACTTTACACAGCTGGAAGCCCTCCGCGCGGCGGTTTCGTGTACGATTGTGGCTTCCGGCGGCGTTTCGACACTGGACGATGTTCGGAAGCTGAAAGCGCTGGGCGTGGATGAGGCGATTGCGGGCAAGGCGGTCTATACCGGTGCGCTCGACCTTGCGGCCGCAATCCGGGAGGCGGAGTAGATGCTTGCAAAACGAATCATTCCCTGCCTGGATGTCAAGGATGGCCGCGTTGTCAAGGGCGTGAATTTTGTTGAGCTGCGCGACGCGGGCGACCCGGTTGAGCTTGCAAAATTTTACTCCGCACAGGGGGCGGACGAGATTGTGTTCCTAGATATTACCGCGACCTTTGAGAACCGCGATACCATCGCCGACGTGGTGCGCCGCACCTGCCGGGAGGTGTTTGTGCCAGTCACGGTCGGCGGCGGCATTCGTACGGCGGACGACTTCAGGGAAATCCTGCGGGCGGGCGCGGACAAGATTTCGGTCAATTCCGCCGCAGTCAAAAACCCGGATTTAATCAACGCAGCGGCGGAAAAATACGGCTCCCAGTGCGTGGTGGTTGCCATTGATGGGCGGCGCACCGGCAAGACACCTTCGGGCTTTGAGGTTTATGTTGCGGGCGGGCGCATGCCGACCGGTATTGACGCGGTCGAATGGGCTGCCGAGGCCAACCGGCGCGGCGCGGGGGAAATCCTCATAACCTCAATGGATCGCGACGGCACGAAATCCGGCTTTGACCTGGAGCTGACCGGCGCGGTCTGCGGGGCGGTCAGCATCCCGGTGATTGCGTCGGGCGGCTGCGGGACGCTGGAACACTTTTCGGAGGTGTTTGAGCGCACTGGCGCGGACGCGGCGCTCGCGGCGTCGCTGTTCCACTACGGCGAGCTGACGATTGACGAGGTGAAGGCGCATATTGCGTCTAAGAATATCCCAGTAAGATGGTAAACAGGTGGTTTTATGGACTTAAAACGATTTTTTATAAATGCTCCGCTGATTCCGGTAATTTGCCAGGACGAGCGGAACGGTGAGGTGCTGATGCTCGGTTATGCCGATGAGGAGGCGCTGCGCCGGACAATGGAGAGTGGGACCGCGTGGTTTTTCTCGCGCAGCCGCCAGAAGCTGTGGAATAAGGGCGAAACCTCGGGAAACTTCATTCACGTGAGCCAGATTTTGTCGGACTGCGACGATGATACCCTGATTTATCAGGGCACGCCTGTCGGCCCGGTCTGCCACACGGGGAACCGGACTTGCTTTTATACGGAATTATGGCATAAGGGGGAAACATAAATGAATTCCTTTGAACAAGATCGGAAGAGCACACGTCTGAACTCCAGTCACCTCCAATCATCT
>CAJUJQ010000073.1 GCA_910586575.1 uncultured Clostridia bacterium
CATTATACCTCTTCTTCCTGCTGTTTGTGAATAGTTTTTCGCCGATTGCTCTAATCACAACCTATCAGGAGTTGTGATTTTTAGGCAATAAGTCGCTGCATATCGCATAATTGTAAAGGAAAAAGATTTACAGCATGCGGAGGAATTTTTCCAGTGATTTTTTATCAGAAACAGCATTGATATATTCCAGCAAAGCATTTGCTGACATATGTTCCGGAAGCTCCATAGCCTTCAGCAAAGCCCGCCGACGCTCCGCACTCCCCTGCCCGCCAGACAAACCGTAGGAAAAAAGGTCTGCTTTTGTAATTATCTTTCTTTTGTTCAATTCAGGCGTGTCCCCATCAAGGACGGTTGCCCCTGCATCCAGCAATGCTTTTTGGATAATTTCTGCGCGCATTCCTTCGACACCGAGCTTCCCTTCCTTGGAAATCTTCCGTTTTCGCGCTTCCTTGCCCGCAATATCGGGAATATAGGCTTGTTTTATCTGCTCATTCGGCAGTACCCCCTTCAGGTAATTGCGGATGACGAAGCCTGCCCCGTCGCTGTCGGTGAGGATAATCAGCCCCCGTACCGCAGCAATCCGGCGGATGAGGCGTAGTTGGTCATCGTCGCTGAAAATCCGGAATCCCCCGGTTTCCAGTACAACGGTATCGACAATCTGCCGGAGCGTATTTACATCATATCGGCCCTCCACCAGCACGGCCTCCCGAATCCGTATCATGCTTTCCCTCCTGCCATGCTCAGCAGCGCCAGCTCCAACAGCTTTTGCTTATCTGCGGCGCTGCTTTTGAGTTGTGTGTCGGTTTCCCCACAGATTTTCGCCGCTTGGCGCAGCCATGGAAGCGTCGTTTTATGGGAGGCAGCTACAATTTGCCGCGCGTAATAGCTGGAGTGCGTTCCCAAAAGCTCAAACAAGGCGGTTTCCCTTCCTCGGGCTTCCTCATTCAGCTTTGCAGCGTACAAACGCTGGATATGACGGACAATAGTGGTGAAAATTGCTACCTCATTATTTTTTTGTGCAATCAGATCGTTAACCAGTGCAACCGCTTTATCAAATTGCCGCGCAGAAATCGCGTCTGTCAGGTCGAAAACAACCGCGTCCAGCACCCGTGTACAAACAGCATCAATATGATACTTTGAAATGGTATCAACCGTTGCAAATGCAGCCGTTTTTTCAACCTCTCCGATGAGATTGGTCATGGAATTTCCGCACAAAAACAGCATGTAAGCGCAAACCCCATCATCTATATTTTTGCCAAGCTCACGGAAGCGCCGGCGCAGCCAGCTGACGAGTTCCCGTTCTTCCATATGGGAGAACTCTGCAATGCAGGCAATTTTATCGAGCTTTTGATATACTTTCGTGCGTTTATCTGGCTTAAATTCCAAAATATCGTAGAAAAAGACCAAGCAGACATACTCCGGTAAATCCTCCAAAATGGTTTCAACAACCGGTTGAAACGGTGCGGGCGCTTTATAAAGGTCAAAGTCCGTCACCACAACCAATTTCCGTTCAGCCATCGCCGGATAACTTTCGATTGCGTCACTCAGCTCCTCCGGAGTCATGCTTTTCCCGTCCAGTTCAATTAGATTGAAATCCCGGAAGGCTTCATCGACAGCCTTCTTTTTCAGCTCTTCCAAGTAATATTCCTTCAAATAGGATTCTTCACCGGTTATCATATAAAGCCGGTTAAAATTGCCGGTTTTAAGCGCGTCCTTTAACATTGCGGCCCCGTTTGGCCTTTTCCCTTTCGGCCTTACTGCCATTGAACACCGTCTCCTTTCTTTTCACGCAGAACGATTTCGCCCTCTAATTTGGTGTTATGGCATGGCCTGCGGAGCAAGCTCTCATTGTCTATGTATCCGCATTCCAGGATAATGTCTTTTGGATCAATGGTTTCCAATACATCACGGAGCATGTCTGCATCTTCAATATTGTTTTCTGAAAGCAGCAAGATATCCGCCTTTATTTGTGTCAGGCTGTGAAGGGATAATACTTGCCTGCCGCCAAGCGACAAATTCACTATCAGCTTTCGCTCGATATCATCCTCTAAACAGATATTTTCCGGCACAACTGCCGGCAAACCCTCCCGCCAGTAAACGCGGTGTTCCTTTGCTGCGGCAATCAATCTTTCATAAAGTTCATTTTGTTTGCTTTTGGGGATCTTCGGGAAAATCAGGGAGCGGACATAGCCTGTCCTTAATAGTTTTTCCGCGTAACGGGCATGGGCCAAATCGACAGCGGTTAATATCAGCGGGTCAACCGCTTCAAAACAGTTCCAGTCCAGGAATTCTACCACAGCTTCTGCGGAATCGTGCGCCTTATCACCGCCGCAATCAATTACGGTTACCGCTGCCTGCCCAGAGGAATAAATCATTGTCTGTCCTGCTCCACTTGGCAGGATGGTCAGCCGCGTGCTTTCCCGCAAATCCTTAGCAGACCACAGGCTGCATCCGGCCAACAAAATGCTCATTGGAATCAGAACCCAGTAACCCCGGCGTTTCTGCGGAAGCAGGAACAGCAGAGAAAGCCCCACATAAAAACCAAATACAGCGGCTTTTCCGACAAGATCGCCCCAGGAAAGCACGCCGAAAGGCAGATGAGATACCAAGTCGCTGACATCCAGAATGTACAACAGCAGCCGTCCCTCTATCGCCGTGAGCGGTGCAAACCCCGACGGAAGAAAAAGTCCATAAATTGATAGAACCAGTCCCAACGCAAAAACCAATCCGACCACAGCAAGCGTCAACAGGTTCGCCAGCGGCGACAGTACCGTCACATATCCAAACATCGCCAATAAAATAGGCGTTGTAAAAAACATTGCACAAATTGAACAGGAAACTGCGGAAATCACCGTACCGGCAAACCTTCGCACGATGCCTCCCTGCTTTGCAAAAGGCTGTATCAAAAGGCGATGCAAACGACCGGAAAACAGTAATAAGCCCAGCGTTGCGCCAAAGGACAATAACATACTTGCGCTGGAAATCGCATAGGGGTTCAGCAACAGCAGCAATGTTAACGCAATCGCCAAAGAGTTCAGCGCTTCCGATTCCTCAAACCGCAGGAAGGAAACAGTCATAATCAGGTACATTACAGCGGCGCGGATCACGGAAGGGCTTGCGCCAGCCATGAAAACAAAGCATATCACTGCGGGAATCGAAAGGATGGAACCGAATTTTCTTCCAAAAACGATATAAAAGAATATCGAGAGAAATCCAACATGCATCCCCGAAACCGCCGCCATATGGCTGAGTCCCGATTTGCGCAGGCTTCGGGAATCAGCTTCGAACATGCCGGAGCGGTCTCCGAACAGCACTGCGTTCAGCAGACCGGCCTGACGCTCTGGCAGCTGCCGGATAACCGATTGTTTCAGCTCCTGCGCCAACCGCAGAGGGTATGACCACCAGACCGCTTTCCCCTGCTCGTGCAGCACCTCCGCTTCCTCCGGGCAGGCTGCGAGGACAAAATAGCCGTTTGCAGCGTAGTAACTCTGCCGTTCAAAGCCATCCCGGATATCTGGCTGATAGAAGCTGACCCGGGTTTCAATCACATCCCCTGGCTCTAACGACTGGTTGGTAAATGGCAAATAACCATATGTTTTGAAAGCGCGGCGTTTCTCCGGCACGTCCTTCCCCGCTGCCGTCACCAGCAGGGATACCCGCTGATTTTCCTCATAGGTTTCCGGGAAACTCAGCACGGTGGCACGCACTGTAAGGACATTTTGCTTGACAAGCGTCTGTACCGGCTGCACAACAACCCGCTGATACCCGACGACATACAGGAGCGCAGCCGCTGTAAGTGCAATATATGGTATCATTTTCACAAGATTCTTATGGAAGCTGCCAATCAGAACCGCGCCGCCAATTACCACCAGCCACACGGCAGGCCAAACGCCGCGCAGCAGCTCCGTCCGTGTACCGACCGCTGACGCGATTGCCAGGCAGATTGCTGCCGCAATCATTGGCCGTTTCATTCTGATTCCCCCTTCGTGCCCGGTTTGAGTCCCAGCTTTTTATCATTTGAAAATGGGAGCAATGCGCAGATGCACTGCCCCCATAAAGGTTATCTTCTAAAATCAGCCGGGGGGCCAGGTCATATCGCGCCCGGCCAGCACATGGAAGTGCAGGTGGAAAACGCTCTGCCCTGCCTGAAGGCCGCAGTTGGTGACAACGCGATAGCTTTCCAGACCCTTTTCCCGCGCAATTTTGGCAATCACTGCATAGCAGTGGCCGACCACCGCGCTGTTTTCCTCATCAATCGCAAGCGCGGATTCAATATGCGTTTTCGGAATGACAAGAAAATGGGTCGGGGCCTGCGGATCCAGGTCATAAAAGGCGTAGCACTGGTCGTCCTCATAAACCTTTTTGGACGGGATTTCCCCGGAAATGATTTTACAGAAAATGCAGCCGCTCATTTTGTCCCTCCTCACTGCGGGTCAAAGCTGATCCGCGACAATATTGTTGACCGCTTCCAGCGCGGTTTCAAGCTTGGAAATATCCTTACCGCCTGCGGTTGCGCTGTCCGGACGGCCACCGCCGCCGCCGCCGCAAATCTTGGCGACTTCCTTGACAATTTTACCGGCATTCGCGCCCAGCTTGACGGCTTCCGCGCCGCAGACGCACAGGAAGTTAATTTTGCCGCCATTGACCGCAGCCAGTACCGCTACCATCTTGGGCGCGCGCGCCTTAACCTCGTCGCCCATGACGCGCAGGGCATCCATGTCGGTGTCGTCCAGCTTGGTCGCGACCACATTGACGCCCTTGACATCTTTGGTCACGTTAAACAGCTCTATCAGCTGCATTTTCGCAATACGGGCCGACAGCTGTTCCATATGCTTGTTCATCTGCTGCATATCGCCCATTACCTGGCCGACACGCACCAACATATCCTGCGGGTTGGTTTTGAGCGCCGCCGCCGTCTTGCTGATCAGCCGCTGACCGTCTGCCAGGAATTTCAGCAGCCCCTTACCGACAACCGCCTCAATACGGCGCACACCCGCCGCAACCGAGCTTTCGCTGACAATTTTGAATACACCCGCTTTGGCGGTATTATCCAGATGGGTGCCGCCGCAAAGCTCAATCGAGAAATCGCCAGCCTGCACCACGCGTACAACAGAACCATATTTCTCGCCGAACAGCGCCATTGCACCGCGCTGCTTGGCCTCTTCAATGGTCATTTCCTCGGTAATGACCGATTCGCCCTTCAAAATCTCCTCATTGACAATCGCTTCAATGCGTTCAAGCTCCTCTGGCTTTACCGCTTCAAAATGGGTGAAGTCAAAACGGACATGGTCTGCGTCGGTGTAAGAGCCTGCCTGCTCAACGTGCGAGCCGAGCACCTGCCGCAGTGCCTGCTGGAGCAAATGGGTTGCTGTGTGGGAACGGGCAATCGCCTGACGGCGCTCCACATCAATCGCCGCCGTTACGGTATCATCCACCGCAAGGACGCCGGTCTCTACCGTACCGATGTGCATAAATTTGCCGTCCTTGGTGCGCTGTACATCCATGACCTTTACATCCGCGCCCTTCGTTGAGGTCAGCGTACCATGGTCGGGCACCTGGCCGCCCATCTCAGCATAGAACGGGGTGTGATCCAGCACGACCGTAACCTTGTCCCCTTCGGTCGCCGAGCCGGAAACCTCGCCGTTTGCGACGATTGCAAGCACGGTTGCCTCCTCTGTAAAGGCTGTATACCCGTCAAAACGGGTCTTGATGGACTTGTCAAGACCAAGCTCTTCACTGACCCAGCCAAGGTCGCCCATGCGCTTGCGATCCTCACGGGCGCGCTGGCGCTGCTCCTCCATCAGCTTGTCAAATCCGGCGCGGTCAGTGTTCAGGCCGTGCTCTTCCAGGATTTCAAGCGTCAGGTCAATCGGGAAACCAAAGGTATCATACAGCTTGAATGCGTCAGCGGCGGGCAGCTCAGTTTCGCCCTTTTCCTTCACTGCCGCAATCTTTTCGTTGAGAATGGACAAGCCGCTGTCAATTGTCGCGTCGAAGCGCGCTTCCTCCATCTGGATGACCTTGCGGATATACTCCTGCTTCTGAACCAGCTCTGGATACGCGTCACCGCTTTCACGGATGACCGTACCGCAGACCTCCACCAGGAACGGCTTGTTGATGCCAAGCAGCTTGCCATGGCGTGCCGCGCGGCGCAACAGGCGGCGCAGGACGTAGCCCCTGCCCTCGTTGGACGGGATAACGCCGTCGCAAATCATCATGGTAGTAGAACGGATATGATCGGTAATGACACGGAGTGAAACATCAGAATCGTGGCCCTGATGATAGGTCACGCCTGCGATTTTTTCGATATGTTTCATAATGTTACGGACGGTATCCACCTCAAACAGCGAATCCACATCCTGTACCACAACCGCAAGGCGTTCCAGCCCCATGCCGGTATCAATATTTTTCTGTTTCAGCTCTGTATAGTTCCCCTGACCGTCGTTATCGAACTGGGAGAAAACGTTGTTCCAGACCTCCATGTAACGGTCACAGTCGCAGCCTACGGTGCAGCCGGGCTTGCCGCAGCCGTACTGCTCGCCGCGGTCATAGTAAATCTCGGAGCAGGGGCCGCAGGGGCCGGAGCCGTGCTCCCAGAAATTATCTTCCTTGCCGAAACGGAAAATACGCTCGGACGGGATCCCCATCATGTTGTGCCAGATATCGAACGCTTCTTCATCGTCCTCATAAATGGACGGGTACAGGCGGTTAGGATCCAGCCCGACCACGTCGGTCAGGAATTCCCAGCTCCATTCGATGGCTTCGCGCTTGAAGTAATCGCCAAAGGAGAAGTTGCCGAGCATTTCAAAGAAAGTACCGTGACGGGCGGTTTTGCCAACGTTGTCAATATCGCCGGTACGGATGCACTTTTGGCATGTCGTGACACGGTGGCGCGGGGGTTCCTGCTCACCAGTAAAGTATGGCTTCATCGGCGCCATGCCGGAGTTGATGAGCAGCAAAGACGCGTCATTCTGCGGGATCAGCGAAAAGCTGGGCAGGCGCAGATGATCCTTGCTCTCAAAATACGCGAGATAGGCTTCCCGCAGTTCATTGAGTCCTCTGTACTGCATATGTGGTTCATTCCTCCAAAGTGAAATAAAGTAGATCTGTTTGGAAACTAAGGGTGTGCCGGATGTTGTGAGAATTTGCCGTCAGGATGGGACGATTTCCCGCAGGAATCCTGTCGGATTTCACGAAGAAGCAGCACATTCTGACGGCAAAGGCTTGTGTCAGACGGTGCGTCAATAGTTTCCGAACAGGTCTAGTGGTTCATCCGGTTAGAAATTGGAGTTGGACTTGGAGCGGGATTTTCGCAGGGCAAGGCAGAGGACGCAGACGGGCTGACGCCCGTCAAGTCCGATAACGCAGCCATGCGGAAATCCAGCCCGAGGATGATTTTGATTTCTGGACGGATGGATCACTAGTAATCAATAAAAACTCCCGTCCCCAAAAGGACGGTTTCGGGGCGGGAGATCATTCCTTAGCCGCTGCATAGGCTCACTTTTATTATTTTACCATAAGAACCTGCGTTGTCAAGATGGAACCAGCCATCCGATGAAACTTTTCCGAGATTACTCGGCGTTCTTTTCCCGCCGCAGGATGGCAAACCGAGACACCGGGAACGGGAAATCCAGATGGAACCGCATTTCCGGATGGTGGACGACCTCAAGCACAGCCCCCTCATCATCGGTAATCCGCTCTGCCGTAAAAACATACGGCGCTTTGCCCGGCTGCATAAGTTCTAGCGTATCCCCAGGATAAAACCTGTTTTTCAGCCGGAAAACCGCGTTCCCGCTGCTGTCCGTTTCATCCAGGAGACCGGTAACCTCCCAATCCCGGATATACTGGCTGTCCTCGTAATATTGGCCGTTTTCCTCTCGGCCGAAGTAAAAGCCGGTATAATAGTTGCGGTGGCTGACCTTGCAGACCTCCGCCCGGATTTCCTCCGGCAGTGGAAATCGCTCCGGCCTGCCAGCTTCCCAGTACAGGTCAACCGCCCGGCGGTAAGCACTGGTTACCCCGGCCGCATAATAAGCGGTTTTGTTGCGCCCCTCGATTTTGAAGGAGTCCACCCCGGCCGCAATCATTTCAGGCAGATGGTCGATCATGCACAAATCCTTGGAGTTGTAAAGGTAAGTACCCTGATCCCCTTCTACCACCGGAAAATATTCCCCGGGACGTTTTTCCTCTACCAGCTGATACTTCCAGCGGCAGGGCTGGGCGCAAGCGCCGTGGTTGGCATCCCGCCCAGTCAGATACTGCGAAATCAGGCAGCGCCCGGAATAGGAAATGCACATTGCGCCATGCACAAACGCTTCGATTTCCAATTCCGGCGGTGTTTTCGCGCGAATTTCCGCGATTTCATCCAAGCTAAGCTCCCGCGCCAGCACAATCCGCCCCGCCCCCTGCTCCGCCCAAAAGCTGGCGGCGGCATGGTTCAGGATACTGGTCTGTGTGCTGATATGCACCGGGATTTTGGGCGCGAAGCGCTTTGCCATCGCCAGGACGCCGACATCGGCGATAATTAACGCGTCCGCTCCCGCGTCTTGAAGAAGTGCAAGATAATCCGGCAAACGCTCCAAGTCAGCGTTGGAAGGAATAATATTTACGGTAATATAACATTTGACCCCGCGTGCGTGGGCATAAGCGATTCCCTCACGCAGCCCATTCGCGCTGAAATTCGCGGCGGCGGCGCGCATCCCGAAGGAGCTGCCCGCCAAATAAACCGCGTCCGCACCGTAAGCAATGGCGTATTTCATTTTTTCAAAATCACCCGCTGGAGCGAGGATTTCAGGCTTTTTTTGCATCGTTTACTCCTCGTTTGACGGCTGCGCCGCCGCTTCTCGCGCCCTTTGAATATTTTGCTGATGCTCCTCGTAGCTGTGCGCAAACAGGTGCGTACCGTCAGGCATTGCGACATAATAATAGTAGTCGTGCTCCTCTGGATGGGTTGCGGCGTAAAGCGCAGTATAGCCAGGATTACAGATCGGACCGGGCGGCAAGCCCTCGATTTTGTAGGTGTTATAAGGGCTGTCCACCTCTTTATCAGCATCGGTCAGTACTTCCTTGTGCTCACCCAATGCGTAAATCAAAGTCGCGTCAACCTCAAGCCGTGGGAAATCCGGGTTAGACAAACGGTTGTAAATAACACCCGCAATACGTGCGAATTCATCGTCTGCCTTGGCTTCGCGTTCCAACAGGGATGCAACCGTCACAATTTCATGCTGGGTGCGCCCGAGCGCTTCCGCGCCCTCCTGGATTGGCTCGTCATACTTGGATTTGAAATTATTCAGCATCTTATTCAGGGTCATCTTGGCATTATTCGCATTAAATTTATAGGTATCCGGGAACAAGTACCCTTCCAGCCAGCCTACGGACGCGGGCAGACGGCCCTGCAAATAATCATGCTTATAATTATAGGTGTTCAGATATTCATCAATATCAGTCTCGGAGCAAACCCCCATCTCAATCAGCCGCTGTTTGATTTGCGCATTGGTGTAGCCCTCGGGGATGCTGACCTCAATTTCAACCGTTGAGGTTTCCCGGCGCTGCAAAACACGCACAATCTGCTGATAGTCAAAGGAAGAATCCAGCGTGTACGTTCCCGTATGGATTGTCGTGTCATCCCCGGTAACGCGGATAAACAACTTGAACAGCGGGCTGTAATTGATAATGCCATAATCTTCCAGCGAATCCGCCAAATCCCCCAGCTGTGTGTCCGTTTCGACAACAAAAGAGTGCTCTGTACTGTCCTTGATCAATGCAAAAACATCATTCGCCGAAAAAATCGCGATAGTGGACAGCAGCAAAGAAATGCCGATGACAAGCAGCAAATACAGGAGCGCGCCCAGGCAGCCCCAGCCGCGGCGGTGTTTTTTCCTTCTACGCCGTCTGGGCGGAGCGGGACGCTCATATTCCTCCAGATAATCCGGGTAATCCGACGAATCTGGGTATTCGGGATACTCCGGATAATCCTGATATTCTTCTTCCATTCAAATCACCTCATTACAAGCCAGTCAGGGCAAGCCCTAAATCAGCCCGAATACCGCCTTGGCCATAAAAGCCAGCGTGAACACCAGAAATCCTGGGTTGAACGCCATCGTTAAGATGGTCTGTGGGATGGGCAGCTTCCGCCGCTGAAAATGCGGCATTTCGTTATCCTCAAACAGATCCTCCGCCGTCCGGAAGGTCAGATAAAGGAACATCAGCAGGATAATAACGGACAAGAAGGAGAAATACTCCCAAATGCCGAACGAAGCATAGGTGTCTGTCAGCCAAAGGGTTACCAAATACAGCAGGTTATTGCTTAAATGTGCAATAAAGGCAGGCCAGACCGACTGGAATTCATAGGTCAGATAGCCGTACAGACAGCCCGCAAGCAGCGGCCCGATAAAATTATTGAGCGTGCCGTGCAGCATTGCGAAAATGCACGACGTGAAAACAATAGCAGGCCATGTCCCGACCAGTTTTTCATATATAGGTTGAAGCACGCCGCGCAGGAAAATTTCTTCCAACAATGCCGGGATGACAGCGGCCCCCAGCAGCGTCATGACAAAGGATTGACGCAGGCTGTCCGCCGTCACAATAGAAACCGTCAATTCTATATCCGCCGTCCCAGCAACGTTCAGATACATGGTGTTCAGCAATACGACCAATAGCGAAACGGTCAGCCCAGAGTCGATTGCAAATAGAACTTTTTTCATCCGGAAATGTGGGAAGCCAAGACGAAGCCCGGGCAGATAACCCTTTTTCCGGAGGATATACGCCAAGCCCGCTGCCGGGACGAAAAATGCCAGAACGGTTGCCGCCAGCATCCCGAACAGCGGCTGCTGGTAAAACAGCTGTTGAATCGTGCCGGAAGCATACAGCAACCCGAAGCAAAAGAATAGGGAAAAGCCCGCGTAAAAAGCCGACCGATTTTTATGTTGCAATATGTATCCGCCTTTCCGTAACAATGATGTTGCAGGGCCGGTCATGCGGTTCAGCGGGCAGTGAAGGAACTAGACAGCATTCGGCACAAAGCGCAGCGGATTTTGCCGGGGTTTGGCTGAGGAAGCGGTCATAGTATCCGCCGCCGTAGCCTAAACGGTACCCATTAAGGTCAGCAGAAAGGCACGGGACAATGCACAGATCGATTTCCTCCGGCGGCACCATAGGCGTGTCAGGCAAAGGCTCCGCAATGCCATAACGCCCGGGTATCAAATCGATAGCGCTTCGAATTTTCCGTGCTTCCATTTCCCCGTTCCTGTCCGTGCAAAGCGGCACACAAACCTGTTTCCCAGTACAAAAAGCATCCTCCATCAACTGCCGGGTATCGATTTCCTCATCAGTCGAACAGTAGAGGAATACCGTCCGCGCCTGTCGGTATGCTTCCAGTGAAGTAATTTGCCGGAAAATGTCTCCGTCAATCCTGCGGCGCTCCTCTTGGGAACGGCTGCGGCGCCGCATAAGAAGCCGCTTCCGTAAATCCGATTTATTGAAGGGCATGGCAGACGTCGCCCGCGACCTTTTCCGCCGCAACGCCGCCACAGACCGCCGCGCAAAGCGCCACAGCGAAATCCATCGCCGCACCGGCAGCACGCCCGGTGATGATTTTACCGTCCGCAACGCAGGGAACCGCCATGGCCTGCGCACCTATCATGCCGCCCTCCATACCGGGGTAGCAGGTCGCGCGCTTGCCTTTCAGCAGGCCGCGGCTGCCCAAAATGACCGAGGGAGCGGCGCAAATTGCTGCCAGATAAATATTCTTTTCCAAGCAAAAATCAATTGCCTTTTGAACAAATTCGCTTTTATCAAGGTTCCTGGTGCCGGGCATCCCACCGGGCAGGACAACCATTTCAGCGTCCGCAAAGGAAACCTCCTCTGAAAGCATGTCCGCGACAACCGGAATCCCGCGCGCACCGGTGACGGTCTTGCCGGTTACGCCGACTGTCTTTACTTCCGCACCCGCACGGCGCAGCAAATCCACTGGGGTCAATGCCTCGACTTCCTCAAAGCCCTCCGCTAATAATACATATACCATGTTTTTCACCTCATCAGTTGAACATCAGGTTGATATATCCGCGTACAGACGCGGGCTGATATGGTTTCAGGCAGCCAAGTGTCCGGCCGTCCCCTACCGTATCATAAACAAATTTACGCTTGTCAAACCGGCGCATCAGCGCCTGTGCAAGCTGCTCCTGAAAAATCATATCTTTTGCGATCAGCTCCTGTGCATACAATCCGGTTTCCTCCTGCCACACAAAGGCGTAGGCAGCAAGATCCCCTCCTTCGTATAGCCCGAACGCGCCTGACCCCAAAGCATCAAATAATTGAAATTGTACTTTCCAGTCATCCTCGCTGCGAAGGATAAAGCAAGCGCTTTGACACACTTTTTGCTTGTAAAGCTTATCAACTTCACACCAATCCCTTAACCTCTGTATATCCGCGCCCGGAATCGTTCCCTGTAAAGCAATTTGCCTTTTCAGTGTGAACATGGGCAAATACCCAAACGGACGGTAGAAATCGAACAGCCATTCTTCCTGTGGAATCAGCATGGAAGCAACCCGCCCCCGCCGTATATCCTCCTGAAAAGAAGCTTCGAGCAACTGCGCCATCAGGTGTTTCCGCCGATGCTCCGGATGGGTGCACGCACCGTAAATATAGGCTGCCTCTCCTGCCGTGCCGTTCAGGGAAAGCTGGTATGGCAGCATTTGAAGCATTGCGCACAGCTTGTCCGCCTGCTCATACAGCAATGTCTGTTCCGGCCGGTAAAGATGATCGAAAAAGTATGCGTTAAAGCCGCTTTCGTCCGGAAAACACAGGTCAAACAGCGCCCTGACCGCATAGGTGTCTCGCGCTTCCGCAAACCGGATCATTTGGGCACCGCCATAAATTTCTTGGCAAGCATGGCCGGGTGATAGGAACGCTTGGCCTGCCGCAGCCCTTCCAGCCCCAGATCTTCTTCCCGATTGATATAAGTGACCTCGGTACAGTTATGCAGGACAAACTGCTGGTTAATCATCTGATATGCGCCGGGAATGGTGTGGTCGGCTTTTTCAATCTGCATGACATAAAGATCGGGCGTGGATTGCTGCCCAAGTGTAAAGGCAATGATCTTGCCATGCAGCCGCAGGATGCCGCCCCGCAGCCCAAGCGGTGTAAAGTTCCGCAGCGCAAGGCTGATGGCGCAGGTCTCTCCCAGAAAATCCGATTCATATAAATGATGGTTATCGTCAATCCATTTCATATGGAAGTCGAACACCTCATGTATATTTTCCTCTGTAATATCCTCATAGCTCCATTGCCCGTCATAGTTGGCCTTAAAACGGTTGACCAGGTTGCGCTTGGATTGCAGCTTTTTCCCTGAAAGGGTTTGGAGCTTTTCGCTGAGATAGATGTAGTCCGCTCCGTCCTCGCTCCAAGAGTATTCAAACGTGCCGGGCATTGCCTCTTCCAGACGCGGCAGCATATCCTCCGGGATGGAAAGCATCATAAACGGAATGCCCTGCTCTGCGGCGTCTGCCTGCATGGCCTCGACCGCGCCGCGCAAATCCCCTTCCCCGATCGGCGCGAGATAAAGGTCGTGCTCCCCGTAAACGGGTGTCATTTTGACAAGCAAAAAGCCCTCGTAAAAACAGATTCGGGTATGATAGTGGCCCTGCCAGATATATAAATCGACAAAACAGTGCTCACACAGCGGATAATGGTATGCAGCGGCGCATTTTTCCACCGCTTCCCGGTCTTGAAGCGCCGGTTCTCTGAATGGTAACATGAAACCTCTTTCCAGTGGGTGTATCAGGCCGTTCCATTTTAGCGATCCATGGGAAACCAAGCCTGTTCTAACATAGGATGTCCAATTTTTCGGGTGTTAATTCCCTTTCCGGAGCGCCAGATAGTGGGCGCGTACCTCGGCAGCCTTGCCGCAGCTCATCTTCCCTTCGCTGCAAGCACCGTCCACGCAGGATGGGCCGCAGTGTGCAAACAGGGACGGCGCGGCGGCGTAACACAGCCGATACATTTCCTCGGCCAGCGCGCGAATTTCCCACTGCGCCCGGTTACAGCAGCGCAGCTGAAAGAAATTTTTCAGCGACCGGGCATTCGTGGTCATGACAATCCGCGTTGTGCAGGCGTTCGGGAGCACATAGCGCGCGTCCTCAATGGACATCTTTTCGGCACGGCGGCGAACCTCCTTCTCTGGGACGCCCTGCGCGAGCAGCGCAGCAGCATGCCCCTCCAACAGCGCGGCGGTCAGCTCCTTATAGGTGCGCTGGTCGTCCTCCATCGCACGAACAAATGCCGCCTTTGCCGCCGGAATCTTCTCAATTTCGGGCGGGATGACATATTCAAAACCGTGCTCGCGCACATAGCGCTGGGACTGCACGCTGAAGGACGCAATCCGGTGCCGCGTAATCTGCGCCAGCAGGGAACGCGAAACGCCCTCAATCGCAAAGGTGAAGCTTGCGTGCTCCACCGGGCTTGCGTGGCCGAGGTCAGTCAGCATCTGCAGAAAGCTGTCAGTCTTTTCCGGGGTCAAACCGTCCATAATCGAATCCACATCGGTTGCAGAATAACAGTTTTTCGCCGCTGCCGCAACCAGCTTTTCCGGGTCGGGCGTATGTGCCAGAAGATATACTTTCACGAATCCCCCTCCTTCTGTCCGATAGAAAACCTCTTTTTGACCGCCAGCAGAAAGAAGAGCGGCAGCTTGAGCATCCGCCGAAAGCGCCACGGCTCCTTATAGAGCCGGTAAAACCATTCCAGGCCCAGCTTGCTGAAAATAGCGGGGGCACGCTTAACCGTCCCGGCGAATACGTCCAGCGAACCGCCCAGCCCGCAGAGCAGCGACGCGTCCAGCTTGTCCAGCTGTTCGGCCATAAAATGCTCCTGCTTGGGCGCGCCGAGACAGACAAAGACCACCTCTGCCCCACCGGCGGCGTTGATTGCGTCTACTGCCTCCTGTGAATCCTGAAAATAACCGTCCTTACAACCTGAAATAATCAGCCCCGGATGTTTTTTTTGCAGGTTTTCGGCAGCCAGCTCGGCCACGCCTGGCTTTGCGCCGAGCAGGAACAGCCGCAGCCCCTCCTGTGCCAGCCGGTGCATCAGCAGATCGGCAAAATCAATACCGGTCACACGCCCAAACAGGGCTTTCCCCAGGATTTTCGCAGCATAAATAATGCCAATCCCATCCGGCAGGACGAGCGCCGCGCCGTTAATCAGCGAACGGAACGCGGGGTCGTCCAGCGTGAGATAAACAATTTCAGGGTTTGGGGTTACGATATAGCCCTTTTTTTTCATATGAATGCGGTTCATTGCGTAATCGACCGCTTCATTCAGCGTGACGGCATGGAACCGCACGCCCATAATATCTGCTGTTTTCACTTCGAGAAGCACTCCAACCGGTAAATATTCGTAATCAATAGTATTATATACCAGTTTCGGAAAAATCTCAAGTCTTTTACTCGGATTTCTTCAGGGTATGTTTCACAAATTCGTTGACATAGACACTCATGCCCGCGCAAAGAATGCCCTGCGCGATGCTGTCAAAGACCAGCGCGGCAAGATTGGCATAATCAGGAAGCCGTGAAATCGAGTCCAGCGCGGCAAGGGCAATACCTGCCAGCGTAATGCAAAGCGGGATATAATTGTTGGGAAATGCCTTGATTTTGCGCAGGCCAATGCCGATAAAGTACAAGACGGCGATAATAATTGTATAGTCGGTTTTTACAAGCGCGAACAATTCTTCCATAATTCATCCCTCCAGATCGGAAGAGCACA
>CAJUJQ010000074.1 GCA_910586575.1 uncultured Clostridia bacterium
TACTTGTTGATAACTCTGTGTAAAGTGTGGATAAGTTTGTTCATAAGTGATGGTTTTTATATTTCAATCTGTAATATGATTTAATTGTATTACAATCAGGATATCTTATTTTAAAGATTATGCACAGCCTGTGGATAATTTCTGTGGAAAACTCCAACCACAACAGATATGGTAAAACCGGAGGCAAGCTCCGGTTTCACCACAAGCGCTGGCAGCAGACAGCCGCCAGGCACAAAAATTTTCCACAGGCTAGTGCTCCATCCGGCGAAAAATCCCTCGTCACTGGGCGCACTTCCGATTATCAAACAAGGCCTACTTGCCGACGCAGAAATTCTCGAAAATTTTATTCACAATATCGTCGGTCACATTCTGCCCGGTAATCTCGCCAAGGGCGGCAATTGCGCCTTCCGCGTCCATAATCACCGCGTCATACGTCATGCCGGACTGTGCCCCGAACAGTGCCTCCTCACAGCGGGAAGCCGCCCGGGCCAGCGCCGCTGCCTGGCGTGCGTTGGTAATCATTTCGCCGTCGAATGCGGCGGTATCCAGCCCCAGCAGATGGGGAATCAGCTCGGTCAGACGGTCAATGCCCTCCCCGGTCTTGGCTGAAATCGGGAGAACATGCTGAAAATAGCGGGTGATATGCTCCAAATCGACCGCGCTCGGCAGGTCGCTCTTGTTGACCACCGCAATCGAGGTGCGGCCGGTCGCCCGCGCCATGACCATCAAGTCATCGTCGGTCAACGGCTCGGAGGAGTCAAAAACCGCAAGAATTATGCTTGCCGAGGACGCCGTGCGTAACGCACGGTCAATCCCCTCCTTTTCGACCGGGTCTACCGTATTGCGGATGCCCGCTGTGTCGGAGACGCGCAGCAGCACCGGGCCAAGCCGCACCGTTTCTTCAATGATATCGCGGGTCGTACCCGGCATTTCGGTAACGATGGCGCGGTCGCGGCCAAGCAAGGTATTGAGCAGCGTAGACTTGCCGGTGTTGGGCTTGCCAAGAATCACGCAGGGCACGCCCTCATGCATGATGCGCCCACGCTCATAGCTTTCCGCGAGGCGGTAAAGGATTGCCGCCGCGCGGTGGATCACCTCCTGCGCATTCTCGAACAGGAACGGGTCGATCTCCTCATCAGGGTAATCAATCACCGCGTGGAAGTGGGCGACCATTTCGACCAGCTCGTCCCGCACCTGGCGGATGCGCGAACCAACCGCGCCCATCAGCTGGGCGGCGGCGTTCTGGGCGGCTTCGGCGGTACGGGACGCAATCAAGTCGTTGACTGCCTCCGCGGCGGCAAGGTCGAGCTTACCGTTCAAAAAGGCACGCTTGGTGAACTCCCCCGCTTCCGCTTGGCGCACGCCGAGCCGGTACAGGGCATTCATAATTTCCAGCAACACCGCCGGGGAGCCGTGGCACTGCAATTCCGCCATATTTTCCCCCGTGCTGCTGCGTGGGGCGTTCATATGCACGGCAAAGCAGCAATCAAGCGGCGCGCCTTCCTCTAAACGGATTTGGCCATAGGTGAGATAATTTGCCGGTATTTCCGAAAGCTTGCCCCCGGAGGCCGGCTGAAAGACCGCGTCCACCGCCTCTGCCGCGCGCGCGCCCGACAAACGGATAATCCCGATCGGGCCTCCGGCAGTGGCGATTGCGGCGATGGTGTCATTGCTCATAGACGTGCGGTCAGCGGTTCCCGCGCGGACGGTAGCCCCGGCGCGCGCCCTCCGGTGCAATCACGACGCGGCGTCCAGGCTCGGAACCGGTCGAATAAGTGGTGACGCCCGCGTAATCCTGCAAGGTCGAATGGATGATGCGGCGTTCATAGGGGTTCATCGGCTCAAGCACCATCGGCTTGCGGTACTGCACCGCTTTGCCTGCCATTTTGCGCGCAAGGCGCTCCAGGCTTTCGGCGCGCTTGACACGATAATTTTCGGTGTCGATGGACAGCCGGACATGTTCTTCGGTCACCCGGCTCATCACGAGCGAGGTCAGGTACTGGATGGCGTCGAGCGTGTCGCCGCGGCGGCCGATCACCGGGCCCATGTCCTCACCGATGATTTCCAGCCGAAGCTGGTCGGCAATCAGCTGCTCACGCACCTGCACTTCCGCCTTGACGCCCATCTGTTCAAGCAGACCGGAAATAAATCGGATGGCTTCGGCGGTAACCTTTTCCATCGCCTCCGGGCTGACCGGGATGACCGGCTTTTCCTCACGGGGCTGGGAAACGCGGGGCGGGCGCGGCTCACGGCGCGGGCGCTCCCGGTCATATCCGCCGCGGCGCGGACGCTCCCGGTCATAGCGCTGCTGGGGCTTGTCCTGCTTCTGCTCCTCCCTGGGGGGCGCGGCCTTGACAAGATGCGGCGTCGTGAGACGGGGATCCGCCGGGTCGATATGGGACAGGCGCGCGGGGCGCTCCGGTTCAGCCTTGGCTTCCGGCTTCGGGGCGGGGCGCGGCTTGCGCTCCGGGCGCGGGGATTCCACAGGTTTAGGTGCTTCCGCCCTGTGCGCTGCCGGGGCAGGCTTGGGCGCTCCCGGCTTCGGGACGGGCGCATCAGGAACCTCATAGGTGACGCGGACGCGCGCGGGCGACGCGCCGAAACCAAAGAGGCCCTTTTTGCCGTTATCGAGCACTTCGACGGAAACATCATCACGTTCGAGGCCCAGCTGCATCAGTGCCTTTTCAATAGCAGCGTCGCGGTTGACGCCGGTTGCTTCGATACTTTTCTGCATACGGTTAAGCCTCCTTATTTTTCTTTTTCTTCTTTTTGTCGGTTTCAAGCTCAGGGTTTTTGCTTTCCTGGTGCTTAATAAACTTGCCAAGCAGGAACTCCTGGACGACCATCAGGACGTTGTTGGTAATCCAGTAAATGCCAACGGAAGCGGGCAGGATAAAACCGAAATAAACCGACATCAGCGGCATGACATAAAGCACGGTTTTCATCGAACCCTGAATCTGGGTGCCCTGCATTTTCTGGGTCAGGAAGGACGACAGGAAGGCAGTCAGGCCGGACACAATCGGGATCACCCACAGAATGGAAGGATTGGTAAAGCTGGGCTGCTGGGCAAGGTTCAGGCCGAAAAAATTAAAGTCGATGTTGACGAGGTAATTTGCAATATTGTCGGAAAGCTTCGCGATTTCAGGCATCAGCTCACCCGACGCGTCAAAGAACTGGCCAAGCCGCTCCGAAATAATAATCTGTACGGTATACGGATTTTCGGCGGCGAGATCCACGCCGACCGCCTGCGCGAGCAGGGGGATGTCGTGGCCTTTCTCAAGGAAACCCATCATATAAGTCAGGGGCTTCTGCACGGCGTAGTACAGGCCGAACATAATCGGCAGCGGGAGGAAGGAGGGCAGGCAGCCGCTCATAGGGCTGACGCCTTCGCGCTCATAGAGCTTTGTCATTTCCTCATTGAGCTTAACGCGGTTATTGGCGTATTGTTTTTGCAGTTTGTTGAGCTTTTCCTGGAGCTTGCTCATTTTCGCCATACTTTTTTTGCTTTTATAGCTAAATGGCAGCAGGATCAGCTTCGCGATGGTCGCAAAGATAATGATCGCAAAGCCGTAGTTATGAACCATGTTGTAGATCCACATCAGCAGCAAGCCGAAGGGCCGGACGATCAAGGTGTCAAAAATACCCATATTCTGGTACTCCTTGGACAGATGGTAGGCGGCAGCGCTCCTTGCCGGAGAGGCGTCTTATGCAGACAGCACCAGAGGGCGCTGCCCTTTGGACTCCCGCATTTTTTTCGAGAAAAAATGGAGTAAAAGCTTCATTTCGCCTGCGGGCGGGACGAAGGAATCAAAACTAGTGCCCCATCCAGTCAGAAAGCGGACTTGGGCTTGGAGCGGGATTTTCGCAGGGCAAGGCAGAGGACGCAGGCGGGCTGACGCCCGTCAAGGACGATAACGTAGCCATGCGGAAATCCAGCCCAAGAACGAGTTTGATTTTTGGCCGGATGGAGCACTAGATGCTTGTTTTTAATGACAAGATTCATATTGCTCGCTGCCGCTTCAAGGTACAGGGTCATAAGGCCCTTTCCAATGATAAAATGGCTGGCACCGGCAAATCCGTTTGATTGCCAGCCAGCCTCCCCGCAGCGCGCCATACTTATCGATTGCTTCCAGCGCGTACTGGGAACACGTCGGTATGTACCGACAGGCCGGGGGCGTGAGCGGCGAAATACGCCGCCGGTAGAAGCGGATAAGCCAAAGAAGAAAGCGTTTCACGGTTTCCCCTCCCCACGCAGCAGGCCGGCCGAGCGGAACGCCTTGCGCATGGAGGCGGTTACCTCCTGCGTTTTCGCGGTCACGCAGGCGCTTCTGGCAACCATAACCACGTCATACCCCGGCAGCAGCTCGGGCTGAAGCGCGCGCCAGGACTCCCTGAGCAAACGCTTGACGCGGCTCCGGGTGACAGCGCAGCCAAGCTTGGTGCTGACAGTCAATCCGGTACGACTGTAGGGCCTGCCATTTCTGCGGACATAAACCGCGACATGGCGGGAAGCCGCCGATTTACCGCGACGGTACAACCGGCGGAACTCGAAATTTTGTTTCAGTGTATTTTTCACATGGCTCACCGTTCCAAAATAGAAAAGGTTGCAAGAGAGGCCGCCTCCCAGGTGCCCGAAGGAAAGAAAACCTCAAATGCGCCGCGGCAAAAGCTCTTTCATCCACGGCAAAAGCGCAGCTATTATCATACCCGGCTGCACCCTGAATCATACCCGGGGTGGCACTTGGCAACATCCCGCTGCCCGTTATGCCAAAAGGCAAAGCGGGAATCCCGCCAATCGCAAAGACCGCCGGAAAACCAATGGCAGAACGACGCCATCCATTTCCCGGCGGAACGTTACCGCTCTTAATATGCGTGCCTTCACAGGCCGGCGCGCAGCGCACAGATCCCCCTTAGTGGGACAGTCTGTTGCGGCCCTTTGCACGACGGCGCGCAAGCACCTTGCGGCCATTGCTGGTAGACATTCTTTTGCGGAAGCCATGCTCCTTGGAGCGCTGGCGTTTCTTCGGCTGATAAGTTCTAAGCATTTCTCTGCACCTCCTTCATTCGTTCGTTGTCCGGATGGGCACCGGCAAATGCCTGTGCGTGCTCCATAGGCATTCGCCGCTGCCTGTCCGGCTGTTTCGCCTGCCATTGCATTAGAATACATATTATATTATGATGGATTTTGCGATAATTGTCAAGATGGAAATATAATATCTTTGGAAAAAAACGGGCTGTTTACCGGCTTTTTTCTCCTTTCCCGTTTTCCCCGTTCCGGAACGGGCGGTTTTATGGTATAATAGACTTGTTCAAAAGCGGCATGCTTTCCCCGAGGAAACCCCTGGAAAATTCAGGCGCTGCCGCCCAAACCGTGACACTTTGCGGACAACTGTTCGACCTGCCTATAGAAAGGACTGAATTCCCAATGCCGCAATCCTGCGGGCGCTTCGCCCCCTCCCCCAGCGGACGGATGCACCTCGGCAATGTCCTCTGCGCGCTGCTTTCCTGGCTCTCCTCCCGCGCAAAAGGCGGGCGCTGCCTGCTCCGGATCGAGGATCTGGACGCCGGGCGCTGCCCTCGCAGCTATGCCGACCTGATCGAGGACGACCTGCACTGGCTTGGCCTTGACTGGGACGAGGGCGGCTCCGTCAGCGGCGACAGTTGGTATCAAAGCCACCGCACCGCTATTTACGAGGAATATTACACCATCCTGCGGCAAAAAGCCGAAATTTACCCTTGCTTCTGTTCCCGCGCCGCCCTGCACGCGGCATCCGCTCCCCATCTTTCCGATGGGCGCGTACTCTATGCGGGCACCTGTTACGGCCTTTCCCCCGCCGAAACCGCCGAAAAAAGGAAACGCCGCGCCCCCGCCGCCCGTATCCGTGTGCCGGATGAAACCATTTCCTTTATCGATGGGGTACAGGGTACGTATTCCGAACACCTTCCCAGCGCGTGCGGCGACTTCATCCTGCGGCGTTCGGACGGCGTTTTTGCCTATCAGCTCGCTGTCACCGTCGATGATGGGCTGATGGGCGTCACCGAGGTTGTGCGCGGTCGCGACCTGCTTGAATCGACCGCGCGGCAGATTTGGCTGCACCGGCTGCTCGGCTTCCCACCCCCGGACTATTACCATATCCCGCTGCTGCTCGACAGCGACGGGCGCAGGCTCTCCAAGCGGGACGAGGATCTCGACCTGGGGCTGCTCCGGCAGCGCTTCACCCCCGAACAGGTCGTCGGCGCGCTTGCCTGCGCCGCCAAACTCATCGAACGCCCGGAGCCGATTTCCGCAAAAGCGCTCATCCCCCTGTTTCGCTGGGACAAGGTCCCCAAAACCGACCTGTTCCTTCCCGATATTTTCCGCACACCGCCAGAAACCGTATGAAAGGGGTTCAAAAAATGCAACAATATATCATGGCGCTTGACGCCGGGACCACCAGCAGCCGCTGTATCATTTTCGACCACGGAGGGCACATCAAAGCGTCCGCACAGCAGGAATTCCGTCAATACTACCCCCATCCCGGCTGGGTGGAGCACAACGCGGACGAAATCTGGGAAACCCAGCTTGCCGTCATCCGGCAGGCGATGGAGAAATCCCGCCTCAGCGCGCCGCAAATTTCCGCCATCGGCATCACCAACCAGCGCGAAACCACAATTGTCTGGGACAAAACCACCGGGAAACCGGTTTGCCCCGCCATCGTATGGCAGTGCCGCCGCACCGCTGAATACTGTGATGAGCTGCGCCAGCGGGGCTTTGCTGATATCATCCGGAAAAAGACCGGCCTGGTGCTGGACGCGTATTTTTCGGCAACCAAGCTGAAATGGATTCTGGACAACGTTCCCGGCGCGCAGGAACGTGCCGAAAGCGGCCTGCTCCTGTTCGGCACAGTGGACAGCTGGCTCATCTGGAAGCTGACCGGCGGGCGCGTCCACGCAACCGATTATTCCAATGCCTCCCGCACCATGCTTTATGATATCCACCGCCTTTGCTGGGACAGCGAGCTGTTGACCCTGATGGGCATTCCCGCCTGCATGCTGCCCGAAGTACGCCCTACCAGCGGCATTTTTGGGGAAACCGAGCTGTTCGGCACACCCATCCCGATTGCGGGTGCGGCGGGCGACCAGCAGTCGGCACTGTTCGGCCAGTGCTGCTTTGAGCCTGGCGACGCCAAGAATACATACGGAACCGGCTGTTTCCTGCTGCTGAATACCGGCGCACAGCCGGTAGATTCCTCCAATGGGCTGATCACCACCATTGCGTGGGGAATCGGCAGCCAGGTCAGTTATGCGCTGGAAGGCTCCATTTTCACGGCGGGCGCGGCAGTGCAGTGGCTGCGCGACGAGCTTGGCTTGATTTCCTCCGCCAGCGAAACCGAAGCGCTCGCCCGCGCCGTGCCGGATACCAACGGCTGTTATATCGTCCCGGCGTTTACCGGGCTTGGCACCCCCTATTGGGACGCGTATGCACGCGGCATTATCTGCGGACTAACACGCGGCGTGAACAAGAACCATATCGTCCGCGCCACGCTTGAATCGGTTGCCTATCAGGTGTGCGACGTAGCCGCCGCTATGAGTGCCGATGCCAACCTTCCATTCTCCGGCCTGCGGGTGGACGGCGGCGCCAGCGCCAATCATTTCCTGATGCAGGTGCAGGCTGATCTGCTCGGGCTGCCAGTCATCCGCCCCACCAGCGTCGAGTCCACCGCGTTGGGCGCGGCCTATCTCGCAGGGCTTGCTGTCGGCTACTGGAAGGATTGGAAAAATCTATATGCTTCCAGGCAGACCATCTTCCAACCGTCCATTGAGCCGGATGAGCGGCAGTCCCGCCTCAGCGGCTGGCACCTCGCCGTAAAACGCGCCCTACTTTCCTAAAGGGAGGGAGGGCCGCCATGCTTTCATTTGCCGTCTGCGAGGACGAAGCCTGTTTTACGACGGTGCTGGAACGGCTGCTGCACCAATACGCGGAATCCCGCAAAACGGGACTGGCCATCCAATGCTTCACGGATGGCGAAGCCCTGCTGCACAGCCGCCAGCCGTTCGATGCCATCCTGATGGATATCAAGCTTCCGGGGATGAATGGCACCGATATTATGCGCCATCTGCGAGACAGGGGGAACCGCAGCCAGTTGATTTTTATCACCGCTTATCCTGAATATGCGCTTGAGGCGTTTGAGCTGGACACGGTGCATTATCTGCTCAAACCGGTCACCGCTGAGAACTTATTCCCGGCGGTTGACCGCGCCGTCAGCCGGATTCCCCACAAAGATGAAAGGTACCTTTTGCTGTCAAAAATGGGCGGTGTCACCAAATTAAAACTGAAGGAAATCCTTTACTGTGAAGCGTTTGACCATCAAATTATCGTTCATACGTTATCCGGAAAAGTTCAATTTTTTGGATCGCTTGACGCTTTGCAAAAGGAACTGGACGGACGTTTTTTCCGGTGCCATCGGAGCTACATAGCCAACCTGGATTTTGTGGTTGATACCGAGGCCGGCGCCGCCGTTTTTGAGGGCGGCGGAAAAGCACTGATTTCCCGAAGAAAGCGGCAGGAATTCACACACAGGCTTTTGACAAGCTGCAGAAAGGGGCTTTCCTGATGCGGTTGTTATTTGATTCCTGGTGGGTGCTTGAAAATGTAACCACCCATTATTTTGCGTTTGATTTTCTATCCTGTGAAACTGAAACAAACCGCAGAATCATACTCCCGTTCTGGCTTGTGTCAAATGCTGTTTTGACCATTTGCGTAATTCATTTTCATATTCCCGGCGCATTCTTATGGGATATGCTGTTTCTGGCTTTCTTTTCACGATTCATTTTGAAAACCCGGCTCAAAGAAACCGCCGCGCCCATTGCGGCTCTCATCACACTGTTTACACTAAAGGAAGGCTTTTCCGCTGCCATCCTTTCCTGGGCGTCGCGGAATTTGTATCTTCCAAACGGCGGCTTGAAAGAACAGGTTTTATTTTCTATGGTGCTTGTACTCCTGTTCTGTTTTTCACTCCATTACATACGTTCCAAATATTCTAAAGCCTTACAGCAGACCGCTTCTTCCTGCTTGTATCTTATGTTACTTCCCTGCATTTTGTTTGTATGTCTCATCCGGTTTTCTCTACAGCTGGACAGTCGTTCCTTTGCACCTTATCTGATTTCACTTTCCACGTGGTTCCGGAGTATTTTTCTTTTTCTTCTGGCAGCGGCAGCCATAATGTTTGGCTCCCTGCTGAAAATTGATTACCAGCTTATGATGCTCGGAGGGAAGGCAAAACAAGCAGCGTTCTTAGAATATCAACTTGCCGGGCAGCAAAGCTGCATTGATGAAGCCCTGAACAGGAACGCGCAGTATGCCTCCTTTCAGCACGATATTGATAACCATTTGCTTGTGCTTTCCGGCCTGCTACATGAAAAACAATTCGTACAGGCGGAAACCTATCTTTCCCGCCTAAAGCAATCCAGTAAATCGCCGCCTGTTCCGATTCTAACCGGGAATATGGCGCTTGATATCCTATTGCGGGAAAAGCTTGGTTACGCGGAATCACAGCAAATAAAGGTGACACATCATATTAAAATACCGCCGTCCTTTTCCATAGACAGTATTGATTTATGCGCATTGTTTTCGAACCTTTTAGACAATGCGATAACCGCCGCACAAAAGAAGCCCCACGGCCAGCGCTCCCTTTCCCTGCAAACCGCTGCCCGGTCGCATTTCCTGACGATAGAAGCAATAAACACGGCAGTTCCCACAGCGCGAATCAAAGCCGGGACAGGGCTTCAAAACATCCGGCAGATTGCGGAAAAGTATCACGGCTGCATGGAAACCGAACAAAAAGACGGCTGCTTCCGAATCAGTATTTTGCTTTGCGCCCCGCCTGCTGACGGACCATTCACGAACCAGGAATGACCGTTTAAGTTCAGCCGCTTCCCTTCGGCTTGATTGGGTGCTATACTTGCAGTATCAGACAAAATAGAAATGGAGGTTTCACCCCATGTCGTTGCAAGTACGCGCAAATTATATCAATCCGCTGTCCATGAAAAAGCAGCAGCAAAGCCAGACAGAAACAGCTTTCCGAAGTCCGAACCCAAAAAGCGATCCAGCGGAACAGCTGCAAATGAAGCGGCAGCAGCTGCAAAATCAAATTCTTCTGCTGAAGGCAATCGGAACGGATACCGCGGATTTATCCGCCGAAAGCCAAAAGGAGCTGGAAAGCGCGCTCGAAGAAGTAACCGCAGAGCTGCGCGCGGCAAAATCCGTACTTTCCCAGCCAACAGAAGCAGTGAAAGAGCATTTGTCCCGCATGAAAACGCCCAAACTGGATGCCTGGGAAACGGGTACGCAAAACAATTTATCTTTCGGCAGCTACTACCCGGAAAAAGACAAAAAAAATGGATATCAAATCATTTTTACCCCATATTCTGAAACCTAAAATATCTATAAAAAGGCGGCTTTTCTACGCAAAAGCCGCCTTTTTATAGATACGTATCCTATCTATCAATCCTGCTGCACATCCTTCGGAACACGGAACCAAAACGCAATCCCGTTATCGCGGTTTTCCGCACCACAGTAAGCGTGAAGGGTCTCCGCAATTGCCTTTACGATGGACAGCCCGATTCCCGTGCCGCCTGACTCGCGCGAACGCGCCTTATCCGTCCGGTAGAATTTTTCCCAAATCTTTTGCAGCTCGTCCTCGGCCAGGCCTTCCCCTTCATTCCACACCGTGAATGTCACCGCCTTGTCCGGCTCCTCAGCCGCGTAGAGGCGGATTTTACCACCCTCGGGCGCGTACCGGATTGCATTCGTTAAATAATTCATGATAACCTGGGAAATCAGGTTTTCGTCACTAATCATCCGCGCGTTTACCACGCCCAAATCAATTTGCTGACGCTTCTCGCTCCATAATACTTCTGTTTTCCGCACGGCGGTGTCAAACAGCTCGTTCAGGTCAAGCTCGTTCAACTCTGTACTTTCCCTGCCAAGCTCCAGCTTGCTTAAATTCAGCAGCTGCATTACAAGCGTATTCATGCGGCCCGCCTCGTCCGCAATTGTTTCGCAGTAATACTCCCGGTCCTCGGCGTTTTCCGCAACACCAAGGCGCAGCCCTTCCGCATAACCTTGTATTAACGCAATTGGTGTTTTCAGCTCGTGGCTGGCGTTTACAATAAATTCCCGCCGCATTGCGTCAATTTTTTCCTTCTCTTTGATTTCCTCTTCCAGCTGCTTGTTCGACTGCTTTAATTCGCTGATGGCCTCTTCCAGGTGCTCACTTAAAAGATTGATGGAACGACCCAAATTTCCAATCTCATCCAGGCTGGTGCCCTCATATTTCTTGGAAAAATCAAGGCGCGCCATGCTGTCCGCGACTTCGCCCATTTGAATCAGCGGCCTTGTAAACTGCCGTGAAATCACATAGCCAATTGTCAAACAAATCAGCAGCGTCAGCAATGACGCTATCATCAGGAAAAATGAATTAAACGTAGAGTTCTGCGTCATAAAGGTAAACGGCATCCGCGCAATCAAATACTCGGTATCCTCAGACACCAAACCCACCAGGCAAAGGAAGCCCTTGTCGTCCTTTTTATCATCGGTTTCGGTTGTCACAAATGTGAACCCGCGCGATTTCATTTCAGAAGCGCTTGCCTTTGCCAAAACATCATGGATCTGGCGCGCGTTTTCCTCAAACTCGCCCAGCTGCTCCCGGTTCACTTTATAATATGGATACGGTATCCCCCAGATGGAATACCCGATCTGCGGGCGGAGCTGCGCAAGGGTGGAATCATAGCGGCTTTTGAGATCCGCGCTCATAATGGAAAGGCGCACGCCCGAATTGTTTTCCAGCTCCAATAAATCGTCCGCAACCGCGTTGACATCGCCCTGATAAACCTTGTTTACCTCGCGGTAAATATCCTCCAGTTCCCGCTGCCGTTCAAACAAATAATAGTCGTCGTAGAAAAATAAATTGAGCGCCGCCAGCACGCTGACAAACACAAAGGAAGTCGCACAGATCGCCGCAAAAAATTTCATCCGGATGGATACTTTCATTGCTTATGCCTCAAACCGATATCCATATCCGCGTACTGTTTCAATCATCGTGCCGCACTTGCCAAGCTTGGCGCGCAGCTTTTTGACATGGGTATCCACGGTTCTCAAATCCCCAAAATAATCATAGCCCCACACCGAATTTAGAATACTCTCCCGTGAGAGCGCAATCCCTTTATTGCTCTTAAAATAAATCAGCAGCTCATACTCCTTTGGCGTTAAGACAACCGGCTCTTCGGAAACCTTCACAACGTGGCTTTTCTCGTTAATTTCGAGATCTCCATAAACTTCATTTCCGGTCGGGATCTTCTTTGTGCGTCCCAAGATATTCCGCACCCGCGCCGCCAGAACCAGCGGTGAAAACGGCTTGGTCACGTAATCGTCCGCGCCGCCTTCCAGCCCTAACACCTGGTCGCCGTCCTCCGCCCGCGCGGTCAGCATCATCACCGGCAGCGCCTGGGTGGCTTCCTCCGCCCGGAGCGTGTGCAGCAGCGCAAAACCGTCCATCTTGGGCATCATCACGTCCAAAATCGCAAGCTCGACCGGTGGGTGTGCTTCCTGAATGATGGCAAGCGCCTCCTGCCCGTCACCGGCTTCCAAAATTGTATGCCCATCCTGTTTCAAAAAATCACTGACTAACCGGCGGATGCGCGCCTCGTCATCGGCAATCAGAATCACAGACATGCGAACCACTCCCTCTATCATAAATTTGTTCAAAAGATGCATGCGCAATAAAAGCCCGTATCTGGGAAATACTTTTGTGATTGTCTTATTATAAACCAGGATTGTGTTTATTCTGTGTCAATTGCAAGCTGATACAGTGCATTTTTTTTCACCCCGGCAGAGGCTGAAACCGCCTTGACCGCGTCTTTCATGGTTTCGCCCCGCTGCATGCGCGCGCGTACCTCGGCAAGTGCCGTTTCCATGCGGCAGTCCTCGTCCTGCGGCGGCACCTCGGGCGCGCCTTCCAGCACCAGCACGAATTCCCCGCGCGGCGCGTTTTCCGAGAAGTAGGAGACGGCTTCCGCCAGCGTAAAACGAAGCGTTTCCTCGTGCAGCTTGGTCAGCTCACGCGAGAGCGCAATGCGCCGTCCGTCCCCGAAAACTGCCCGCAAATCGTCCAGCGTATTGCGCAGCTTGTGCGGGGCCTCGTAGAAAATCATCGTCCGTTTTTCGTCCTTTAGTGCTTCCAAATGCTCACGCCGTGCCTTTCGGTTAACCGACAGAAAGCCCTCGAAACACCAGCGCCCGGTCGGCAGGCCGCTCACCGCAAGGGCGCACACTGCCGCGCAGCAACCCGGCACCGGAATGACTTCCACCCCGTTTGCCGCGGCGAGCGCCACCATATCTTCTCCGGGGTCGCTGATGGCAGGCATCCCGGCGTCGGTCACCAACGCGCAGGACTCCCCCGTCAGCAGCCGCGCAAGAATTTCCTCACCGCGCTGCCGGCGGTTATGCTCGTAATAGCTCACCATCGGCTTGGGCGGCAGCGCAAGCGCCGTGAAGAGCTTGTGGGTTACGCGGGTATCCTCGGCAGCAATGAAATCGGCCGCTCCAAGCACCTCGCGGGCGCGGGGAGAGAGGTCGTTCAGGTTCCCGATTGGCGTCGCAACCAAATAGAGTGCTCCAATACTCATTGTTATATCACCATATTATTTCTCTGATTGTAATATATACGAATCGTATTTCTATTACATAATATTTCTATTTGTTTATCCTGTTATTATTTCTGCATAAAATACTGTCTGTAATTATTATTGCGTAGCCTATATGAAATATAGTTTGCAAGCAATTAGCAGACTGTTATATTTAACTCTAATATTACAGTTTGTATATTCTCTTATACTCTTCGGTGAACGCCCCATCCTCCTGGCAGCACAGGAAGGGAGGTTCGACCGTCAGGCCGTCCGCAGAGCCTTTCCGGCACTCCAACAGCACGGCAGACGGTCGTTTCAGCGGGTTTTGATGCACAAAGCGCATTCTTTTCGGCGTTAACCGTACCCGCTGCATAGCGTTCAGCAGCTCCCACAGCCGCTCCGGCCGAAACACCAGCGCACATTTCCCGCCGTCATGCAGAACGAAGGACAACGCAACCGCAACCTCCTCAATTGTCGCCCCGGTATCGGTACGCGCAGCGGCGCGTGCCTCGGCGGAGGCTGCTTTCCCAGAGCCTGCCGCAAAATACGGCGGGTTACACACTGCGTAATCAAAGCTCCCGTGCCGGAAAATGGAACGGATCTGCCGCAAATCACCCACCTGCGTGCTGATTTCCACCTCATTCAGTGCAATTGCCTGCCGGAACAGCTCGACCGCGCCCGCCTGGATATCCAGACCGGTCAGCTTCAAATCGGGGCGGTACAGTGACAGGGCTAAGGCCCCCGTCCCGCAGCCCAAATCAAGCACCCGGGCGAACCGGCGCGGCGCAGCAAAATCTGCGAGCAGCACCGAATCCTGCCCCAGCTTCTGGAATTCCCCGCTTTGCAGCAGCTTCATGCCATTTTGCAAGACCTCGGTTGTCATTTGAGCCGCTTCCATTCCGAAACCGCCAGCTCATCACAGCGGTTGTTATAGGGGTTCTCCGCGTGCCCCCTTACCCAGTGGAACGTGACACTGTGCACGTCCAGCAGGTCGAGCAGCCTGCCCCATAATTCCGGGTTTTTCGCAGGGGTTTTGTCGGATTTCATCCAGCCGCGCGCGCGCCAGCCCTTTGCCCAGCCCTTGTTAATGCCATCAATCACATACTTGGAATCGGAATATAAATCGACCTCGCAGGGCTGCTTTAAGGCTTCCAGCGCTGAAATGACGCCGGTCAGCTCCATTTTGTTGTTTGTTGTCAGGCGGTCGCCGCCGGAAAGCTCCTTTTCATGCTCCCCGTATTGCAGGATTGCACCCCAGCCGCCCGGCCCAGGGTTGCCGGAGCAAGCGCCATCGGTATAAATCGTGACTTTTTTCATAGAATAGCATCCTTTTCAATCGATTTTGGTAACAGTATAACCAGCGCCGCTCACCGCCGCGCAGAGCGCGTCGTCCGAAACCTCGGTTTCCCGCGCCGGGAACACCTCGGCCCAGCCCTTGGCAAGCTTGACCTCGGCCCGCTCTACCCCGGCGACTGCTTCCAGCGCTTCCCGCACCCGCTGGGCGCACTTCTCACAGGCCATCCCCTCTAAATGAACAACCTTATAATCCTGCCGCTCAATCTTGAAAATGACCGGGCGCGTACCGTCGTTACAGCATGCAATCATCATCCGCTCATCATTCGTCCAGTTGCGCATAATGCTGCCGCCCTGGAGCGCGGTATAAATATAGCGGCTGATGCAGTCCCAGGCCTCGGCACACTGGCTGCCGCAGCCCATCCGCCAGAAGGTGTCCTCCTCGCCGTACCGCTCAAACAGGAAGGTATCCCCCACCTGATAGAACGGGCAGGGACCGGACTTCGAGTCGGCAAGATACTGCCTTTGATAATCGGCGAAACATTTTTTATCGATTACGGTTACTTTACACTTATGCTGCATAATTTCCTCCTGTTGTCAGTCTATTGTCGGTATACCGAAAAACTGTTACCCTTATTATAGCAAAAAAGGCGGCAAATTGCCGCCCTTTTCTGG
>CAJUJQ010000075.1 GCA_910586575.1 uncultured Clostridia bacterium
TCTTTTATTGTACCATACTTGTTCTTTGATTTCAACAAAATCGTGACACCGCCCATTTGTGCTTCAGGACGGTGGGAATATACCGTTTGGCGATGCTTCGGCGGTCTCTGGCTGGGCGCAGCAGGCGGTTGCGGCAATGGCCGCGGGCGGCTACCTGACCGGGGATGCACAGGGCAACGTGAATCCGGCCCGGACCATCACCCGCGCGGAATTCGCACAGCTGCTCGATAACCTTGTGAAGGGTTATCCGTCCGGCGCGGCGAACGGTGTGATTGAGGGCAGCGCGGTTGTGAAAACAGCCGGGACAGACCTGTCCGGCGCGGTCATCAAGGGTGACCTCATCCTGGCGGATGGATTGGGCGCGGCCGATGTGGATCTTTCCGGCTGCACTGTCGAAGGGCGCATTATCATTCGCGGCGGCAGCGGGATACGGCTCCCCGGGGAAACACCCGCCAGACATCTTGTCGCGGCAGCCCCCGGAAGCGTGCTGTCATTGACCGGCAAAGCGGATACCGTTGAAATCAGGGCCGACAATGTGACCCTTACCGCAGAAAACGGATCGGAAATCCGTACCGTTGAGGTCCGGGCAAAAGATGCCACCGTCCGTGGCTCCGGCAAAGTGGAGACGGTTGCGGTGCGTGCGGGTTCCTCCGGCACCGAGGTTACGACCGGTAATACACAAATTACGACGATAGAAAGCGGCGCGGATGTCCGTTCGCACAACGGCGCGCTTTCCGCCGGGCAGACTGGTACCACCAATAGCGCTGGCAGCCTGATAGCAGACCCCAATGATTCGGAGAAGCCGTCAGACAGCAGTCAGCAGCCATCCTCGTCCGGTGACAGGCCGTCCAGGCCGTCCAGACCGTCCAGACCGTCAGAATCCACGGAACAGTATGCTGTGACTGCCGCCAACGGACAGCTCATCGGCTATTTTGACGCGGGCACGCGGCTGACGGTCGATCCCGCGAACGGCGAGGCGGCTTACACCGTGACCGTTTCCGATACGGTAACCATCCCCACGCCGGAACGTACCGGCTACACCTTCAACGGGTGGACCGTCAGCGGCACGTCCCTGACGGCGCAGTGGAAAAAGAACGACGTTACCCCGCCCGAACAGTTCACGGTCATTGCCGGGAACGGGCAGACGATCGGTACCTTTGACGCGGGCACGCAGCTGACGGTTGATCCCGCGAACGGCGAGGCGGCTTATACCGTCACCGTATCCGATGAAACGGCCATTCCGACACCTGTGCGCGCAGGCTTCGTTTTTGCCGGGTGGAAGGTCAGCGGCACGTCCCTGACGGCACACTGGGCGGAGGAAGGTACGATCCTGATTGACATCCTACAGGATTTGACCATGGAAGCCGGGACGCAGCAGGCGCTCGCCATCACGACTGAACCTGCGGACTGCACCATCCTGGTCACCAGCAGCGACCCGGCTGTTGCACAGGCGGCGCAGGACGGCGCGGTATGGACGCTGTCCGCAGTGTCGGCAGGCCAGGCGGTCATTACCGTTACAGCGTCGAAGGCCGGCTATCCGGATGCGTCGGAGTCCTTTACGGTCACTGTAACCGGGCCTGTAGTGGAAAGCACGACCCGCGAGGAATTCAATTTTAACGCGGGCTGGATCTTCTCCAAGGGCCACGGCTGGGACAACGCGGAATCCAACCGCGACATCAAGCGTGAGGTTGTCGTGCTCCCTGTGGACGAAAAGCCTTATGAAACGGGCTATGTCCCTGGCGCAAGCTGGGAAGCGGTCAGCCTGCCCCATACCTATAATGACGTAGATACGTTTGATAACTTCACTGAAACCGGCATGAACGGCGAGCGCAGCGTATATTCCGGGACCGCATGGTATAAAAAGACGTTTACCATTCCGGCAGCGTACCAGGGTAAAAAGATTTTCCTGGAATTTGAAGCCGCCCGACAGGCCGCCGAGGTCTACCTGAACGGTGTGAAGCTGGAAGGCAAGTGCGAAAACGGCTTTATCCCATTTGGCTATGACCTGACCGAGTATATCCGCTTTGGGGAGGAAAATGATATCACCGTGATGGTAGACAATTCCTTCCCGTATTACCACATCGGGGACGACGGCTCAAAGAACGAGCTGAGCTGGCACGACTCGCATTGGCATCCGAATAACGGCGGGCTGTACCGCAACGCGACCCTTTATGTCACCGACCCGCTGCATGTCACCCTGCCGCTGTACAGCTTCCTGAACACGCAGGGAACCTATGTGTATACCAGGAACGAAACCGAGGCTTCCGCCGATGTGGTGATGGAAGCCGAGATCCAGAACGAGTATGACACAGACAAGACCTTTACCTATGTGGCGGAAATCCGGGATATGGATGGCCGTACCGTCTGCACGGAAACCAGCGGCGCGCTGACCCTCCCGGCTGGCGGGAAGCAGGTATACAGCCTGACCGCTGCGCTGCAAAACCCGAAATTCTGGTCCACCGAGTACCCTTATCTCTATGAAGTCGTGACAAAGGTGCTTGTGGACGGTGAGGAAATCGATTCTTCCACCACCCCGCTTGGCGTCAGGGTATTCCGCTTTACAAATGACAACGGCCTGTTCCTGAACGAAAATTATGTCAAGCTCAAGGGCTGGGGCCAGAAGCCGACCGACGAATGGGCCGGCCTGGGCGCGGCATATCCGGACTGGATGCACGCCTATACACAGGAGCTGATGAAGGACGCGGGCGGCAACTTTATCCGCTGGGGCCACTGCGCAGGCTCGCCGACACAGATCGGTATTTCCGACCAGTACGGCATCGTCACCCTTCAGCCCGGCGTGGACGGCGAAGGCAGCACCGTGGGCGGCGTTTACAGCGAGCTGTCCTATCAGGTGCGCAAAAACGCGTTCCGGGATATGATTATTTATTACCGGAACAACCCCTCTATTTTCCTGTGGGAGGTCGGCAACCAGAGCATGCCTGACGCCGAAGCCAAGGCGCTGACCGACCTGATCTATCAGTACGACAGCCACGGGATGCAGCCGGAGGACAAACAAAACAGCGGCACTTATGACGAAACGGCCCCTGCCTCTAACCGTTTGATTGCGGTACGGCGCGGCAACAATGTCATGTCGAAGTATATTGACGTATCGGTCACAACCCTGGGCGACTGGGAGCTGAAAGCGGACGGAAAGCCGGGCGTAGAAGGCGAGTACAACCGCGAAGAAGCGCGCAGGGGCGTCTGGGACCGCTATACGCCGGGATTTGAGGATTTCAAAACGCCGTCCGGCAGCAGCTATAACCTGACAGACGAGCAATACGCCGCGAACCAGGCGAAGGAGTGGAACAGCAAGCTGAAGGCTGTAGAGCACAGCGGCGGCGGCAACTGGATCTTCTCGGATTCCACCAGCCACGGGCGCGTGTACTCCGAGGTCTCCCGCGCAAGCGGCGAGGTGGACGCGGTGCGCCTGCCCAAGGAAGCTTATTATACGCTGAAAACCATCTACACCGATGAAACAGACGTCTACCTGATTGGCCACTGGAACTATCCGGCGGACACGGTCAAGGATGTTTTCGCGGTTTCGGACGCGGCTTCGGTCAAGCTGGTGGTTGAGGGCGAGGACGGGACGCAGGAGGAATATAACGGCGTCAAGTCCAACGATTACCTGTTCACCTTCAGCGGCGTCACATACCGGCCCGGCAGGGCGAGCGCAATTGCTTACGATAAGCAAGGCCGCGAGGTCGGGCGCTCGGTCAAGGCGACGCACGGCGAGGCTGCCGCGCTGAAAATCACACCGATTACCGGCGCCGAAGGGCTGCTGGCAAACGGCTCGGATATCCTGCTGCTCGACGTTGAGGCGGTCGATGCGGACGGCAACCGCTGCCTGACCTTTGACGGCACGGTGAACGGCCTCCGGACGACGTTTGAGATCAACGACAGCAATGGGTGCAGCGTCTGGCGCGGCGGCTATAACAGCGGCATTGAGCACTCGACCAACAACAAATACCTCTATTTGCAGGGCGGCATCAACCGTGTCGCGGTACGCACGACGATGAAGCCGGGCGATATCACGGTTACTGCATCGACCGAGGGGCTGGCGCCCGCTTCCATTACGGTTACATCGAAGGCCATCGACAACACGGGCGGCCTGAACCGGGACAGGAACCAGTTTAAGCAGCTGGCGCTTGACCCCGGCAAGTACCAGGGCATGGGCGACGGCGAAAAGCCGCCGGAACGGGACGACGGGACCGTTACCGAGCAGAAGTCCGCGCTGCTGAAGGAAGCGTTCTACACCGGCAGCAGCAACCCGTGGAAGCTGACCTTCCCGGCCATCCGGGACGCGCAGGTTTACAGCGATGACAAGGATATTGTCTTTGGCGACCTGCCAATCCAGCTGCTCAACAGCGAATATCTGCAAATCCCGCAGGCGGACGCCAACCTGACAGGCGCAACCGACGTGATTTCACTGCGCTTTGCAAGAAACGTCGATTTGTATATCGCGCATGATGACACGGTTTCCCCGCGCCCGGGCTGGATTACAAGCGGCTATGACGATACGGGCATGGATATCGAAATCAACGGGCATTCCCATTCTGTATTCCACAAGGCGTTCCCCGCGGATGCGGGCGTGACGCTGGAAAGCAATGTCACGGTCGATATGACGCAGGGCGGCAACCAGTATGTCGTATTCTTTAAGGAGCAGGGGCAGTCAACCACCTTCCTGAAGGACGACTTTGAGGGACAGACCGCAGGGGAAAGCCCGCTTGGCTGGGTTGTCAATACCGCGCCGGATACCAGCGCGAAAATCGCGGAAATCGACGGCAACAAGGTTCTGGAGCTGATCGACACCAACACAGGGAGCGCCCCCAATATGGCGCTTGTCAGCCGTAAGTTCCTGCCACAGTCCGGAAAGTTCGCCATTGAGTACAAAGTCTACGACTATAACCTGACGGTTAACAACAAGAACCAGGATTATGTGCGTATCTTCCTCCTGAAGAACGCGCCAAGCTCAAATCCGAACGACCACGCAGGTACCGTTGTGGAGAGCTATCTCCGCGCAGGCTCCAAGCTGGGGGCGCGTGAACCCAGCGGCAGCGGCACAAAGGATATCGATATCAAGCAGCTTGCGGCGGAACAGTGGTTCACGGTCCGCTATATTGTGGATATCGAAAACGGCAGCTTTGACGCATACGTGTGGGATGAGACACAGCAGCGGTTTAATCTTGAAAAATCAGGGGTTGGCTTCCGCAATAACCATGCATATGTGGATCATCTGGTGTTAGGCTCCGGCGGCGGCTCCGGCACGCATGTGCTGATTGACGATGTGAAAATCGAGCTGATTGACAACGCGCTCAGCGAAATTCAGGTTGACGGCGAACCGCTGCGCGATTTTGACCCGGATACGCTGACGTATACGCATACGCTTCCGTTTGGTACCGACCCGAGCGCTGTCCCGGCGGTTACGGCGACCGCACGCGACCCCTACGCCACAGTAGAGATTACGCAGGCCGCAAACGCGAACGGCACCGCTACGATTGAGGTAACCGCCCTGAACGGCGACTCGCAGACCTATACCGTGGCGTTTGAGGTTGCAGATGCAGTTAACGAAACTGTGGCGGATATCCTGCTGGACGGCAAATCATTCAAGGGTTTCCAGGCGGATACCACTGGCTACGATATCATTCTGCCGCCAGGCGCAGAAATCCCGGAAGTTACCGTCGATAAATTGGCTGCTTCGGATAATGTGACAATCACCGGAACGGATACGGTCACGATTTCGGTCAACAGTACCGGCGAATACACGCTCCGCTTTACCAACGCGGGTTATGAGCTGAATGAGGACTTTGAAGGCAGTGATTTGCCGTCCGGGTGGACAACCGCTGCCAGCGCGGATGACGGTACCGGCAGCGTGTCCGTAACCGATGGCGCGCTTGTCCTCAATGATACCGACAACAAAATGTATTTTGCATTTGGTGAACTTGAAAAAACCTATACCTCGGATAACCTGGCTGGAAAGCAGCTTGTCATGGAGCTTGATGTGAAGCCTGGAAACGGCCAGCAATGGATTCGTGCCCTGTTCACGAATGGGACAAACGCAGATAAACCGAATATGGCAATCGAACCGTATATCAATGCAAAAACAAAGAATGGCGGAGATTATACGTATAGAAGCGGTGATGGAACTGTAGCTACCAACAACGAATTTTCTCCTGTACTGGGCAGCGGAACAGTCAAAACCGACGAATGGAACCATATAAAGATTGCGCTTTCCGTAGATGATGGGGCTTTCAGCGTCACCGTTACAAATGCTGACGGTACAACCGCAACCGGCGTAACAACCAAAGCGGATGCCATTCGAGAGAATGATACAGATAGGACCAAGATCACGCACGTCCATTTCGGAACGGGCGGCGGCGCGACCGGAGTGGTTTCCTACGACAACGTTAAAGTTTATGTGTGCAGCGATATCAGCTGACAAACAAAGTGTGCGGGCCTCCAGCCGGAGGCTCGCACACCCTTTTTCAGGAGGGATATGATATGAAAACAACGCGCGGCAAAACGCTTGCGGCGGCATTCCTCGGCGGGGCTGCCTCGCTGGTATACGAACTCATTTGGACAAGATGGCTGGCGCTGCTCCTGGGCAGCACAGCCTATGCGGTTGGCACTGTCACCGCCTGCTATATGGCTGGGCTGGCAATTGGCGGCTTCGTGCTGGGCAGGCTTGCCGATACCCATGAGGATTGGTGCGCCCGTTTATCCTTTGGCGGCTTTGGAATCCTGTGCGCGGCCTCCCCGCTGATCTATCACGCCATCCGGGAGCTTTACCGGATGCTTGGCGGAGGGCTTTGGCCCCGTGTCCTCATCGCAATGGCAGGGCTTTTCCTGCCCACCGCGCTGATAGGCGGCATGACCCCGGTGCTGGTCAAACGCGGGCTGCGGGAGAGTGGTTCTACAGCGGTTTACGCGGTATTCACGTTTGGCTCGGCAGTGGGGGCGCTGCTGACCGGCTTCCTGCTGATTCCGGCACTCGGCCTGCGCGGCTGCGGCCTGGCTGGAGGGCTATGCGCCTGTGCGGGGATGATTTGCCTGCGCAGCGTTCCAGCTATGCAGGGTTCCGCGCGCGGGCCAGTCCGTCCGGAACAGCCGTTTCCCGTCGCCGTTTGCCTGTGCACAGCTGCGGTATATACCGTTTCAGGCTTTACAGCAATGGCTTATCAGATGTATCAGACGAAGCTGCTGACGCTGTTTTTCATGGATAGCGTATATGACTTTACATTGATTCTGACCATGTTTTTGTCAGGGCTGTTCATTGGAAACAGTGTCGGAAATCTGCTTTCCCGGCAGGATAACAGTCGATTCCCCAGCCTTTGCGCGGTGCAGGCGGCGCTCGGGCTGTTCTGTATCGCCAGCCTGCTGCCGGTCAGCCGTCTGCCGTTTTGGACGGAAGGGCTTTCCAACCTCAGCACCCTTGCACAGGGCAGCCCGAAAAATATTTTCCTGCACAGCATTTTTCTCAAATGCGGGTACTGCGTATTGGTTATCCTGCCGCCTGCCGTGCTGTGGGGCAGCGTTTTCCCGCTGGCAAGCCGGATTTTCCTGCAAGGGCAGCCTAATACGGGCTTCCGGACGGGTTTGCTCACTGGATGGAATACCGTAGGCTCAGCGCTTGGATCGCTTCTGGGCAGCTTTGTACTGACCCGATGGATTGGCCTGCGCGGGGGGATCCTCCTGGGCGCGGCGCTTAATCTTGCCTGCGCGGCGTGCCTGCTGTTCTCCGGACGGGAACGGATGTCCGGAAGGCAGCGTGCCGGTACCTGCGGCATCGGCCTTGCCGCGCTGGCATTGTTTGCGCTTCTCCCGCCGTGGGATCGCTTTGAAATGTCCACTTCCTTCCTGAAGCCGGGACAGGATGTGGAGGACGCAGCCGAAATCCTGTATTATCAGGAGGATGCCTATGGACTTGTCAGCGTCGTGCATTTTTTGCCGAACAATCAGAAATATTTGACAACCAACCGGCTCTACTGCCAAAGCACCGCTGACCTTGGCGGTCCGGAAGACCACCGGCGGCTGGGGTATCTTCCAATGCTGCTGCACCCGGATCCAAAAACGGTGCTTGTAACCGGTTTAGGAAGCGGAGTTACCTTGCGCGGCGTGGCAGAATATGGGGCAGAACGGATTGACTGTGTGGAAATCTCACATTCTGTTGCAGAAGCGGCAAAGTGTTTTCAGGAAGAAAACGGCGATGTGCTCCATCAAAATCATGTGAATCTTATCATTGAGGATGCGCGGAATTATATTCAGCGGACACAAAATCGGTATGATGTCATTATCGGTGATATTGTTTTTCCCATGGGGTCTGGGAGCAGCAGCCTGTTTAGCCAGGAATACTATCAAACGGTGCGTTCCCGACTGAATCCGGGCGGCATGATGGTTCAGTGGCTGCCCATCCATCAGTTTTCTCATGAGGATTTCGTATTGGTGTCAAACACCTTCGCCAGCGTATTTCCGTACAGTTATTATGTGCTGGGATTGATTGGAGATTCCGTCCCAACGGTTGGATTCGTTGGGACAGAAGAACCATTGTTCATTGGGCTGGATCGTGTACAAAGCTGTTACGAGAATAAACTGGACTTGCGCAGACAGCTCGAGCAAACCGCTTTGGACGATCCATATATGCTGCTAAGTCATTATATTGGAGAAATCCATGCGGAAACGCCACAGATACTGACCGATGACAGGCCAATTCTGGAATATCGGAATCCCCGAAACACAACCAGTTACACAGAACGCGGATACTATAATTTATCGTGGCTGCTTGCACAAAAGTGTCCCGCAAAGACCGTTGTGGCGTATTCCTCTCCTGAAGAAGAGCAAATGCTGGATGCATATGACCAAATGCTTGTTGACTATATCCAAGGATACGTTTTGCCGCATGATGATGCATTTTGAAATCGGTAATAAGATTGTCTGTTCATAAGCAGAAAAAGCATCCGGGAAATATTTAACATTGAAGTACCGCTTCTTTTGACAATGGTAGTGCACCCAGCGGCAGGAAAGTTTTCCAACGCGCTAAGAGCAGCCGCTAATCAATGACCTGCTTGCGCAGTACCGCCAGTCCCTCTGCCAAACTTATCGCTGAATCGGGTGTATGCGTACCGGCGCCAAGGTGCAGACGCCCCTCCCGCGCCTCCTTCATCCTCCCATACAGCGTATCTGTCGGAACCCCCAAGTTCCTTCGCCGCCTTTTTTCCGTGAGTAGAGGGTGTCAACGTTATTTATACAACATCATACGTGCAATGCGATAACTTTCGATAATTTTCCATCGATTCTTCACCTCATAGTTTAATATTCCTTCTTCTTCCCATACGAAACTTCTCTCGGTTGACCTAAAGGCGAGGGTTTTAACCCCATGATACAGACAATAAACGCAAAAATTCCGGTTTACGGGTTTCTTTAATCTGTGGTATTTATAATTTTCAGCATTCTTTTTGAAGGGGTTTCCGAACAGGTCTATTATAGAGGTTTTTTCTCGTGGCTCAATATTTCATTAGCGTTTTAGCCTTTGGCGGCTCACTTTTATTACAGCGTTTATAATCCCATTCGTAAATTGCGAAAGGCCATGTTTTATGATGGCAATGCCTCGGCTGGAAAAGCTATTTTATAAACGCGTGCCATTCACACCCGTACCCCGTCCGGCATAATCTGCCAGTGTAAGGGGGTATCAGTCCATGAATAAACACGCGGCTGTGGCGGTCGTGGGCGGCGATGCCCGGCAGGCAATCCTTGCCGAGCTGATGGACAGGGACGGGCACGCCGTCTCCGTCGGCGCGCTGGAACGCCACAGCTTTGAAAAAAACAAACATATCCGGCCGATTCCCGATTTGAAGGCCGGGCTTTCCGAACATCAAATTATTATCCTTCCTATGCCGGTACAGAAGGGCGAGAACCAGCTGAACGCGCCGCTGTCTAATGCGCCGCAGCTGGTCAGCGAGCTGCTCGATTGCATCGCGCCCGGAGCGCTCGTGCTGGCGGGCGCGGTACCGTTCGCGGTGCATGCCCGCGCGGTGCGTAACCATCTTCGGCTGATTGATTACTTGGCGCGGGATGAACTGGCAATACGCAATGCGGTACCTGTGGCATTAGCGGTATAGCCACGCAGCCGCAGCCTGCGTAAGGGCAGGCTATTCCCGTTGACAACTATTCGATATGCAATAATACCACAGGACTCCCTTTATGGCCACAGGGGCTGTTAAAAAAGAAAAATGAGACTTGATAAATCTCCTCTTTTGCGATACAATATATTTGTTTTCAGCTATCAGAACTGCCCAGGTATATCTATCTTTGTTATTTATATCCCTGACAACATTGAAAGGACTTATTTATGCTTATTGATGACATTTCCGCAGTTGCCCAAGAGGCAGGCGAAATCATACTCTCCGCCCACGACTTAACAGTCAAATCAAAGCCTGGTACGGCAAATTTTGTCACGGACTATGATATCCGAGTGCAGCGGTTTCTTCAGGAAGGGCTTCTGGCAATCCTTCCTGATGCCCATTTTGTCGGTGAAGAAAACGACTGCACAGACGATGTCTTTCATGGATATGCTTTCATTGTTGACCCCATTGATGGAACAACCAACTTCATTCGAGATTATCGGGCTTCCAGTATCAGTATAGGCCTCTCGCTGGATGGAGAAATCATCATGGGAGTGGTCTACGATCCATATCGTCACGAATTGTTTACAGCAGAAAAGGGGAACGGCGCTTTTTTGAATCGTCAGGCAATTCATGTGGCAGCCAATCCTCTGTCGAACAGTATTATTTGTCTGGGGACAACCTCTTATGACCGGTCAAAAACAGACCTTACTTTTACATTGGCCAGACGCCTTTTTGACGCGGCGCTTGATCTGCGTCGTTCCGGCTCCTTTGCCTTGGATGCCTGTGCAGTCGCTTGTGGCCGGGCCGATCTTGCGTTCGAGGCAACCTTGAATCCTTGGGATTACGCAGCAGTAAGCTGTATTTTACAAGAAGCTGGTGGAAAAATGAGCCAATTAGACAGTACACCTATTCGTTTAGACCGTCCCGGTTCGATCGTATGCGGCTCTGCAATTGCATATCGCGAATTCTTCGATAATGAATTTTGGAAAATTAAGCACACGCCTTTTTCATAAAAAAGCGCGAAGCCCTTTGCGTCACAGCATAGACTTCGTGTTTTTTCTTTGCACTGAACTCGCTTCCCGTTGTCATTCACAGCCACAAATCGATTTCGGTGCAATCATCTTTAGCAAGCTGTTCCAAAATTGACGAGAGGCTCGGAAGGCTGTCCAAAGGGAAATTTCCAGAGAGTGGAATGGGGCTGATACCAGATTCCCGGAAGCGTTTTATCAGTGACTTTTCTTCTTTCTCACTTAACTTAAACTTTTTCTTCGTTCTGCGAATTGCGTCATTAAGCGTATCGCATGTATAAGCCTGCTCCACCAGATATTGCATCTATTTCATGGTTTCAGCATGATAGGGAAGCTCAGCAATAAGGTGTTTCAACCGACTAAGTTTATAATGCGTACCACATGGAATTGCTTTCTTCAAGTAGGTTAAGATCAAATCCGAACTTTGTTGGATAAGCTCGTTGAAAAGTCCTTCTAAATCCTCGGATTTCTCTGCATCAGGATCATCACGCCGGATTTCGTTTTTATCCATAAACTTACGGATAAACTTTCTGCTAAGCTGGAGCTAAACCCGTATAATCCCGCTGGGAAGATTCTCGAATTTGGTGACTAAACCTTCCTCTGTCATTTGGTACGTTTTATCGTAAATCACAAGCGCAACAGAACCGGTTTCAAAACGTAAATAATGTTTATTCTTTTCTTTCAGCTTTTCGGGCTTTAAGGAATCGCTTTCATATTTTGTCCGGGTATATTTCGCCGGAGTCAAGCCTTTAGGTGCAAGACGGTTCAGTTCGCGTGCAGTACCGCTTTCGCCGCAGTCTAGTGCTCCATCCAGTTAGAAAACGGACTTTGGCTTGGAGCGGGATTTTCGCAGGGCAAGGCAGAGGACGCAGGCGGGCTGACGCCCGTCAAGGACGATAACGCAGCCATGCGGAAATCCAGCCCAAGAACGAGTTCGATTTTTGGCCGGATGGAGCACTAGGTTCACGCATAGGTCAATCCGGGTTGCCTGCCAACCTTCGCTGAAATCCGGTAAACCTGCCTTGCGCATAATGCTGGTAAACGAGTCCGCAAACTCGCTGACAGATTCCTCATTGGGAGGAAAAATACCGAGATAACGACTGTCCGGATCAATCAATTTCCTGGGATTAACAACAGCCAAACCATCCGCGCTATGGAAATGTATGCTATTATAGTTTCTGTTGCTATGGGCATTTTACAAGCCTTGAGCATTGATTTTCTAATATTCACACAAATGCTTCGCTGTCAAAGAACCTATGCTAAGAGGAAGCCCTCTGAGGGCAACATCATGTTTTGCTTGCTTCAACATAAATTTTCGCTTTTGGCTTCCCATGCCCTCAATAAGATACTTTGTTATTCTTCGGTAGAGTAAAGGATCATCTTGATATTCTGATTCAGTACATAATCGACTTTGAAAGCAAATATAAAGGTAATCATTTTTCTGACTTGATTGCGCTTCTGAACGGAAAGTCCATTTTATGCCAAAATGCCAAGGGCGTATATACCCTTGGCATTCAGACTGTGAGAAAGTGATAGATATATGAATATGTGAAGAACTGCTGTTAAACTGTATAATTAATTCTGCCGAAGTGCAACTTTATAACTCCATATCCGCATTCATTGCCGCAATGACACGCGGGATAGTATAGTCAATATGGTGCGGCAGGCTCTGCTCGACAAAGACGAGCGCCAGCCGATGGTCAGGATTTGCGATACCGAAGTTTCCGCAGGCGCCATCCCAGCCGAAGCTCCTATCGGGCAGGTAGAATCCGGCTTCTGCGGGATTGCACATCGTGCGATACCCTAATCCATATCCAAAGCCACGGTTAATCATATGCGTAAAATCAGGAAGTTGTTCAGCAGTAAGATGATTTGTGCGCATCAGGTCGATGGTCCGACGGCTCAGGATTTGCGCACCCTCCCATTGGCCGCCGTTTGCGAGCATCGCGTAATATCTACCCAAGTCGCGGAGCGTGGAAATCATGCCGCCGCAAGGCAGCTCGATTCCCATATTCGTGCCGGGGAGCACATCTTCCTTGCTGCCAAATGCCTTCCCACGCGCGGCGGGGAACACATCTTTTCCAATTTTTCGACCTAATGCTTCACATAATTCCCTGGCAACCATCAGGTCAGCGATTTCCTCGTCCTCTGGGACGTGCATGTAAAAGCAGGTGTGGTCCAATCCGATTGGCTCCCAGATTGCTTCCTTCAGATATTCACTGAGCCGCTTGCCGCTGAGTACCTCCGCCAATCTTCCAACGACCGTGTGGTTCAGGCCGTAAAGCCAGTGCTCACCAGGATGGAAACGCAGGGGCTTTTGCGCAATTTTCTTTACAAAATCCGCAAGTTCATAGGTTTTGCCTTCTCGGAAACCTTCTGCCATTTCATTTACGGTGACAAGAATATCATCTTGGATAATCCCTTCGCCAGGCAGAAAGCTCCAATAGGGAAGCCCGGAGGTCATAGTCAGGAGGTGCCGGATGGTGATGGGAGCTTTCGCCGGTACGACATCGTTGATATCTGTATCGGAAACACAGACTACGGGATTGCTGAATTCGGGGAGGTACTCTGCCACGGGGTCGTTCAAAGCGAACAGGCCCTTGTCGTACAGCGTCATCAATGCGGCACAGGTAAAGGTTTTCGACATGGAGTGCAGCCGCAGCCGGGTATCCTGGGTCAGCGGGCGTGTACCGTCCGCCGACGCCGCGCCGACACAGTTGTTGTAAATTAACTGGTTATCGCGGTAAATCTGCAAGCCGCAGCCGGTCAGGGTTTCCTCTTCCACAAAGCGGTTTAATACCGTATCCAAACGATTCCATTGACGCATTAAAACTTACGCCTTTCCTTTCTGTGCGTGACGCTCTTCTAAATCCTTGACATATTTCGGGTAGTCCGCATCCAGTTTATAAAAGAACAGTCCGAACAAAAGAACAATAGACAGGATGCCGGGCAGGATCAGATAAATAAAGTTGATTGCGCTGATTGCGGATGCTGACTGCACCTCAGCCAACCCATCGTAGCCGCACGCTGTCAGGGCGAAGCCTACCACAGCAGTGCCAACGCCGCCGCCGATCTTCTGTGCTACGCAGTTTGCGGTTAGGGTAACACCGGGGATATTATAACCGGTTTTCCATTCGCCGTAAACGACGGTTTCGATTACCATAGCTGTCATACAGCCCATTTGGAATGCGAAACCGAAGCCGCGAAGGACGATGCCGGTGATGAAGCCCATGCCAGCGGGGAATACCACGCCAATCACCGAACCGACGATCAGGAGCACAGCGCCGAAAATGCACAGTTTCTGTTTCGAGAAGCCCTTATTGAAGAAAAACGGGAGCATTGCCAAGATAACGAGGTTGGGGAGCAGGAAATAGGTATTCAAGTTTGCTGACAGGTTGACATCCATCAGTACATATTTGGCGTAATATACGCCGACGTTCATTGTGGTTACTTGGAACAGCGTCACGATGAAGTACAGCCCCAGGACGAGGAACCAGTATTTATTCTGAAGCAGGGATTTGATTGCGGTCATCAAAGGGACATCGTTGGCCTCTTTTTCGTCGCCAGCCGACTCTTCCTTTGTGTTGAAGTATACGAAAGTCAAGACGGCAGCGGCAAATGTTCCCAGGATAACAGCCATTTTAATCCAGCCGCCCTGACCGCCGCCGAGCATTTCCACAAACGGGAAGATGATAATCAGCAGGAGCATCTGTGTGCCGCAGGCAACAAACAGACGGAAGGTTGACATAACCGAACGGCTTTCACGGTGTTTTGTCAAAAAGGTGGGAAAGGAAGCCATCGCTGCGTTTGTCAATGTATAAACCACAGTTGAAACGACATTATAGGAAACAAAAATGTATGCGACTTTGCCGCCGGTGCTCCAGTTTGGCACAGTGAACAGCATGATGTACGAAAGTGCCATCGGAATCGCCATACGCAGATACCAGGGACGTGCAGAACCAGCTTTTGTATGTGTGTGGTCGATAATGTTGCCTGCGATAATATCGCTGATACCGTCAAACACCTTGGACACTAGAATGATAGTGCCAACGATTGCAGGATCCATACCGACAACGTCTGTATAGAAATACACAAGGACTGCTATCATAATGGTATACAGGGGATTGCAGGCCAGCTCGCTGAGTGCAAACGCAATGTTTGTTTTCATCGAGGTAGGCTTTGCGGAACTTAACTTTTCTGACATGGGGGAGCCTCCTTTTATTGTGTGAGATGGGTTGTATATTCCAAACCGTCCGCCGTTCGTGACCAGAGGGAGAAATGCTCGTCCCAAATCCTTCGGGACATCTCCGGCATTGTGGCGTGCGGAAGGTATTCTA
>CAJUJQ010000076.1 GCA_910586575.1 uncultured Clostridia bacterium
CACGTCTCTCTTTCAATGGCTGCCTTTTTCTGGGATTTTTATGAAACTGCCGTGCGCTGCTTGAGCGTGACAGTGCGTTTGGGATAATAATCTGCTACAATGGAAGCATCAAAAAAGGAGGTACACCCTATGAGTAAAAAAAACAAATCCGGACTTGATAATTTCCTTATTCAGGAGATGAATCAAAACTATGAAAAGGCCGCAGCACAAGTCAATATGTTCTATCCGGATGGCAGTTTAGCCAATATTACCCCCTCATCCGAAAAGGCCCCACTTGCCCCTCTGCTTGCTCAGGCCAAACAGCCACCTGCTCCACAAACGCCTACCCAAGAACAGTTGTTAGAAAAATGCCAACATATTCGTGATAATATAAAGCAGGGCAAAACAGGCAACATTGAAATCCAATTTCGCAGGGGTCGCCAGTTGTCCGACAAGCAGATATTCCCCTTGGGAAATACTGTAGTCAAGATACTCCCGATGGACACCAGTGCCCAGGATTACACTTTTATCTTTATCAAATCTGGTGACACACTGGATGCCTCCGTGTTCTTGGGGGGCGATAACGCTTCTGGAATCATGGTCATTAAAGACGAGAACGGCGAGGAATGTTTCCTCCGCATATCGGAGTTTCACTTGTTGTCTTTACGGGAGAACCCTAATCCGCGCAAAGAAGTGGGACTAATGACCAGTTTTTTATGGCTGACAGCAAAAGTCTACACAAGCATTATCTTTGCCACAAATCTATTCCCGGTTAAGAATCTACTTCTCTCAGAATGGCTGCAAAAAGAGTGGCAACGAGCCAAGGATTCTGCCTCAAACCCTTCCAGTGAGATAGTCGGAGGTGAATCGAATGCCTAAGGAGAATAAGAGGCACAAAGGCTTTCTGAAACTTGACCCACCAGGATATATTGTTGGTCCCAAGCAAAAAACGAGCCGACGGTCGTTACTCAATGATGATTACGACTTTGACAGTCAGACTGGTCTCTCTGAGATTGACAAATTGTATTTTGGACAACCCTCAATTTTGGACAACACTGACCCGGAAAAAGAGTATTGCAAGATTGGTAAGGCGCATAAAGAGAAGTCTCCAACACCTAAACCCAAATCTCTTGTGTATGATGATTTTGGAGATGACTTCATCCCTCATAAAGAAGAGGTTGAGGTGATTTCATCTTCGATGCCAGAGCCACCGCGACCTGTAGCCCAAGCTGTGGTACGCCCAGTAATCCCTAATGCCACAGACGATGAAGATGAGGTAAAGAATCTTGCCCTTCGTATTGCAGAAGACTTCGCCCGACGTGAAAATATTGTGCTAGTTGGAGGGGCTCTTTATGCGTACAATGGAAAATCCTACCACCTTATGACTGATGACGAAATTCAGCGAAAAGTCTTCATCCTCTACCGGAAAGAGTTAGGGCAGGTCAGCACAGTCTCGGTGTTGAGGAATACCGCAAGTTTATTGAAATATTGTGTTATCCGTAAGTATGACGAGTTTCCAGTAAACTCTCACGTCATCATTTTCGAGAATGGCACTTTAGATGTGAGCACAGGACACTTCCGCAAGAACTCGCCAAATGACCTTGCAACTTCGGCCCTGAGCATTGACTACGATCCAGGCCAAAAGAAAATGCCCTGGACAAAGTTCTTCCTGGAGACGATTGCGAACGGTGACAGTGACCTCTATGAGCTGATGCTGCAAGTAATTGGCTACATTCTCAGCAACGATGTCAAAGCCAAATCCTTCTTTTATCTGGAGGGTGTCGGTGACGCAGGGAAAAGCCGGTTCTGTGATCTGATTGCGTCCTTTTTTCCTGTATCTGGAGCTAATAAGGTTGCCAGAATTGCGCTACAAGACCTAGGAGGTAAGTTTGCGTTGGGGAATCTCGTCAATGCCAAACTAAACATTTCGGAAGATCTACCAGATAGCCCGCTTTCCCCAACCACAGTATCCAGGATAAAAATGATCTCGGATGCCAACCGTCTAGAGGCTGAGGCAAAATATGTCCAGCCATTCAGCTTTAGGCCCCGGTGCAAGTTGCTGTTTGCATCCAATCATCCGCTCAGGCTGAAGGAATACGATGCTGCTTTTGCTAATCGGGTCGTCTATATTCCTTTCCTACGCCCCATCCCAAAAGATAAGCAGGACAAATATATTCTGGAGAAGATGCAGCAGGAGCTTCCCGCCCTGTTTAACCACGCATTCAAAGCATACCGGCGACTTGTGGCTAATGGGTATCGTTGGGCCGGAGCAGAGCGGTTTAGACCCAATATTTCCATTGCCAACTCAGGTATTTCCATCGACAAAGAGTTGGTGCTCAAACAATTTGTGAGAGAGTGCTGCCAACTTGATGACTGCAACGCCACTACCCCGACAACAGATTTGCAATCTGCTTACAATCAGTTTTGCCATAAGCATACCTATCTTCCCATCCAGGGAGATCGCTTCTCACGAGAGTTATCGGCTGTGTTGCCAGACACAGTTTCGCGGGTCAAAATTGGCAATCAAAAGAGGGGCTTCCGAGGAATCCGACTAAAAGTATCTTTAAAGCCATCTGAGTTCGACGATAGCGATGACGATTTGGGATAATTGAACTTGCAGTCCCTCAATCCTAGGTCGCATTTCTACTGTTAGAAATTATATATTTTGAATATGTAGACAATCAAAGCCAATTATTTCCAAAATAAAGGAGGACATGCTATGATGGCTTCATGCGTGACGCCAGGAACTTATTCAATGCCCAAATACGAGGTAGCAGTGCTTCCGGAACATTCTGCTCCCAAGAAAGGCAGAGCAGAAGTTCCCATCAGCGAAAAGTGCCTGCTCACCCTGGAGGAAGCAGCTGCCTATACCGGAATCGGCATCTGCAAGCTGAGGGAGATTTCCAATGACGAGCGGTGCGATTTCGTGCTTTGGAATGGCACCAAGCGTATGCTGAAAAAGGACAAACTCAAGGCATACTTGGAAGCGGCATATTCTATCTGAACCACCGGGGCTGTATCGAAAGGTACAGCCCCCTCTACAAAAGGAGATGATTTAACATGGCAAAAAGATACGATGACAAGCACAGACTTTTGAAAACTGGGGAGCGTCAGCGCAGTTCGGGAACCTACGAATACCGCTGGACATCCCGCAACGGCAAGAGCCACTCAATCTCCGCCGAAACGCTGGAGGAACTTCGCAGGAAGGAAGAGGAGGTCCTGAAGGACAAGTCTGACGGTATCCTCGTTGGCGCAGAAAACGTCAAGCTGGATGACATCTACGGCTTGTGGTGCCACTTGAAGCGCGGGTTGGCAGATAACACATTTCAAAACTACAAATATCTCTATGAGATGTTCGTCCGGCCCAAAATCGGACAAATCCGAATCAAGCAGTTAAAACGCTCCGATGTAAAAAGCCTCTACAACTATCTGTTGGAAGAGCGGGGCCTCAAGGTGAACACCATAGATGGCGTCCACACCGTGCTGCATCAGGTGCTGACAGTCGCTGTCGAGGAGAACTACATCAGGATCAATATTTCCGACAACATTCTGAAGGAGCTGAAGCAGAGCCACAATATCGAGGCGTCACATCGGAAAGCACTGACTGTTGCGGAGCAGGAGCTTTTCATTGGCTATCTCAAACGTGAGAACGTCAAATATCATCACTGGTATCCGGTGTTTGAAGTCATGGTGGAAACCGGGATGCGTGTTGGTGAAGTAACCGGACTCCGCTGGGAAGACGTTGACTTCAATGCCGATCTGATTTCTGTAAACCACACTCTCGTCTACTACGACCATAGAACAGACGGAAAGAATAGCTGCTATTTCAACGTACATCCAACCAAGACCAAAGCGGGAACAAGGACGATCCCCATGCTCCCCGGCGTAAAAGAGGCCCTTCTGATGGAAAAAGCATACCAGGAGTTCAATCAGATCAAGTGCCGCATGACTGTGGACGGTTTTACGGATTTCATCTTCATCAACAGATTTGGGGACTGCCAGCACCAAGGCACACTGAATAAAGCTCTCCGGCGAATCATCCGTGATTGCAATGACGAGCAGTTGGCAAAATTCAAAAACCCTGTGCTGTTGCCCCGGTTCTCCTGCCACTCCCTGCGTCACACCTTCACAACCCGCCTGTTTGAGAACGGCGTCAATATCAAGGTCATTCAAGAGATCCTTGGTCACGCTGACTTCGACACCACCATGAACATCTATACGCACATCACGCAGGACATGAAAAAGAGTGAGTTTGACAATTTGGCGGAGAAACTGCAAAAGAGGAAGGGGCTTTCTCAGTCCAAGACCGATGGGTAAATCTCCGAAGAGCAGCCAACATAAAGAAGCGGGAGGAAAGCATGAGGTGACAGCCTCTGCTCTCCTCCCGTTCCTTTGATTTTATCAAGAGACAAGTATCAGGTCAGGAATCAAAGTCGAACAGCATTTCCGGTATAAGGCTCATCCCGCTCAAACTTCTCTGCCTCCTGACTGATTTTCTCAGGGGACATTCCGTCAAAATATTCTCTCTGCCAGCGAGTGTAGTCAAATTTCTCCCGAATGACGGTAGCAACAAATCGCTCCGCCTCCACAATACCCAAATGTTCCGTCAGGCAATTCATCCCCCGTCTCATAATTTCAGCTGTACTGGGAGACATATCATTCATCCTCCCGCCTCATTAAGCCTCTATAGGTTTATGAAAAGTTCTCTCTGAAATGGGCAAATTCTGGGCAAATGGGCATTTCAAGTCAATCAGAAATTCTTGAACCCATTGCGCCGCAACGGCTTTCTCAATCCAAAGGCTTCATCGTGGGGAACAACAGCACATCACGAATCGACGGGCTGTCGGTCAGGAACATCACCAACCGGTCAATACCCATGCCCATGCCGCCCGTGGGAGGCATGCCGTATTCCAGTGCGGTCAGGAAATCCTCATCCATCATATTGGCCTCGTCGTCGCCTGCCGCGCGCAGCGCCGCCTGCCGTTCAAAGCGTCCCCGCTGATCGATGGGGTCATTCAGCTCGGAGAACGCGTTGCACAGCTCGCGGCCATAGACAAAGCATTCAAACCGTTCGGTCAGCCGCTGGTCGGAGGGCTTACGCTTGGCCAGTGGCGATATTTCAACCGGGTAATCGGTAATAAACGTCGGCTGAATCAGGTTTTCCTCGACGTATTCGTCATAGCACCGCGCGAGCAGGTCGCCCCAACTTTCCTTGCCCTTCTCGATTGCAAGGCCCTTTGCCTTGACGGCTTCCAGCGCCTGCGCGGCGTCCATCCCCATGAAATCCAAACCGGCGTATTCCTTGACGGCTTCCGCCATTGTCATACGCTTCCAGCCCTTGGTGAAGTCAAGCTCGGTACCCTGATAGGTCACCTTGGTGGTGCCGAGCACGGTTTCACAAACATGCACCACCATATCCTCGGTAATATCCATCATGCCGTGATAATCGGTATACGCCTGATACAGCTCAATGGTCGTAAACTCAGGGTTATGCTTGGTATCCATACCCTCGTTGCGGAAGATTCTGCCAATCTCATAGACCTGCTCAAAGCCGCCGACAATCAACCGCTTGAGGTGCAGCTCGGTCGCAATACGCATGTACATATCAATATCCAGCGCGTTGTGGTGGGTAATGAAGGGCCGCGCCGCCGCGCCGCCGGGAATGGTGTTCAAGCAGGGGGTTTCAACCTCCATAAAGCCGCGCCCATCCATGAAGCGGCGGATTTCCCGCACGATTGCCGAGCGCTTTTCAAAGGTGCTGCGCACCTCGGGATTGATGATCAAATCCACGTAGCGCTGGCGGTAACGGATGTCGACATCCTTAAGGCCATGCCACTTTTCAGGCAACGGAATTAAATTCTTCGACAACAGGACCAGCTCTTCAACGCGAACGGAAATCTCGCCTTTTTGGGTGCGGAATACCTCGCCCGCAACGCCAATCAGGTCGCCGATATCCAGTTTTTTGAACGCCTTGTATTCCTCGGCGCCGAGCAGATCGCGCTTGACGCACAGCTGAATCCTGCCGTAACGGTCGGACAGGTCTGCAAAGGTCAGCTTGCCCATGATGCGCTTGGACATCATACGCCCGGCCAGCCGGACGTGCTGCCCTTCGAGCGTTTCAAAATTCAATATCATGTCGGTTGTGTGGTGGGTGCGGTCAAAACGAACCTGCACAAAGGGGTCCGCGCCCGCGTTTTGAAGCTCCGCGAGCTTGTCGCGCCGGATGCGCAGCAACTCATTCAGGTCGGCTGCTTCCTCCGGGCGGGGAGCCTTCATTTCTTCTGCCATTCCAAATATCACCTTTTTGCCTTCATTATGTTTACTTCTTCAAATCGATAATTTTATACTTGATAACCCCGGCGGGGGCTTCGACCTCGACCACCGTGCCAATCTTTTTGCCCAGCATCGCCTTGCCGAACGGCGACTCATCCGAAATCTTACCCTCCATCGGGTCAGCCTCCTGTGCGCCTACAAAGTGGTATTCCTCCACTTCACCAAACTCAAGGTCCTCAACGGTGAACCGGCAGCCGGGCGAAACCTCGTCCGCGGCGTACAGGTCATCGGTAATAACAACCGCGTGAGCGATGATATTCTCAATTTCCGCAATGCGGGAATACAGCTTGCCCTGTTCGTTTTTCGCTTCGTCGTACTCAGAGTTTTCCGACAGGTCGCCAAAGGAGCGCGCTTCCTTAATCTGCTCGGCAACCTCTTTCTCGCGTACAGTTTTCAAATATTCCAGCTCATCGACCAGCTTGTCGAGGCTTTCTTGTGTCAGCTTAAATTCTTTCGCCATATGAAACCCCTCTTTCCGTTATGATTACATGATTCTAATTATAAAAACTTCGGTCCCCGATGTCAAGGCAATCAACGGGCTTTTACGGAATTTTCACAATTTCAACAGCTTGCAGCCCGCTGTTTTCGCTAATTTTCACGAAAAAGCCAAGAGCTTCCCCCGGAAAAAAGGCGGCGCTCCCCTTCCCTGCCCTCGTTTGGGCAGGCGATTGCGTACAATTTCCGGGCGCAGACACACTAATCCTTGCATTTACATGATTTTTATGGTATGATATCCGAAGGTATACTCTGATATACGAAATCTACGGTAAAGGAAGTCTTTATAGATGAGAGATCCCCATAAACAGACGATTTTCTCTGGCGTGCAGCCCTCCGGCCATCTGACGCTGGGAAATTACCTGGGCGCGATTAAGCATTTCGCCACCCTCCAGGATGAATACAACTGCATCTACTGTGTTGTTGACATGCACGCTATCACCATCCGCCAGGACCCCGCCGGGCTACGCAGACAGACGCTTGAGCTGCTCGCGCAATATATCGCCTGCGGTATCGACCCGAAGAAATCTATCCTCTTTATTCAGAGCCATGTACCCGCCCATGCACAGCTTTCGTGGGTACTCAACTGCTACACCATGTTTGGTGAGATGAGCCGCATGACCCAGTTCAAGGACAAATCCGCCAAGCACGCTGACAACATCAATGTCGGCCTGTTTGACTACCCTGTACTGATGGCGGCGGATATCCTGCTTTACCAGACCCACAAAGTGCCGGTCGGTATCGATCAGCAGCAGCACATTGAGATTACCCGCGATATCGCCCAACGGTTCAACAGCATTTATTCGGATACCTTCGTCATCCCCGAGGGCTTCTATCCCAAGGTGGGCGCGAAAATCAACAGCCTGTCCGAACCGACGAAAAAAATGAGCAAATCCGACGAAAACCCGAACGGTTATATCCTGCTGCTCGACAAGCCGGAGGATATTATGCGCAAGTTCAAGCGCGCTGTCACCGACTCCGACAACCGCATCATCCGCGCCGAGGGCAAGGACGGCATCACCAACCTGATTACCATCTATGCTGCGGCGACCGGCAAGACCCCGGAAGAGGTCGAAGCTGAATTCGCCGGGCAGGGCTACGGCGCGTTCAAGCCCGCCGTCGGCGAAGCCGTTGCCGAGCTGCTGCGCCCGGTACGCGAGACGACCGAGGACCTGCTGAAGAACAAAGACTATCTGGAGCAGATTTATAAGGAAGGTGCGGAGCAGGCAAACTACATTGCCCAAAAGACGCTCGACAAGGTTTACCGCAAAATCGGCTTCGTCAAGCGTTAAGGCGGTACGCTATGACAGAAATTCAACTCATCGGCAAAATTGTCGGCGCATTTGCGCTGGCGGGCTTCCTCTCCTATCTGCTGACGCCCTTTGTCAAGCAGCTGGCAGGCCGCCTCGGCGCAATCGATACTCCCAAGGATGACCGCCGGATGCACAAAAAGCCTATCCCCCGCCTGGGCGGGCTGGGGATTTTCCTGGCCTTCCTGTGCACGCTGCTCCTTTTTGGCGAGTTCAGCGCACAAATGCTCAGTGTGATGCTGGGCGCGACGGTCATTGTCGTACTCGGCATCTTTGATGATATCATGGCACTGGGCGCAAAGCTGAAATTTATTGTGCAGATTTTTGCCGCCTGCATCCCGGTCTGCATGGGCGGGCTGCGCATTGAAATGTTTACCAATTTCAACCCGTTTTCGGACAGCTTTTACTTTGACCTCGGTATTTTTGCCATCCCGGTCACCATCTTGTGGATTGTCGGCATCACCAACGCGGTCAACCTGATTGACGGGCTGGACGGCCTCGCCGTCGGCGTGTCCTCGATTGCGGCAATTACCATGCTGGCGGTTTCCCTGCTGGCTGGTCAGCCCATGATTGCCATTATTATGGCGGCACTGGCCGGGGCGTGCATCGGGTTCATGCCCTACAACGTCAACCCCGCAAGCATTTTTATGGGGGATACCGGCGCAACTTTTCTGGGGTATATGCTGGCGACAGCGTCCATCATGGGCCTGTTTAAGTTTTACGCGGTCATTTCCTTTGCGGTGCCCTTCCTGATTCTGGGCCTGCCGATTTTCGACACCTTCTCGGCGATTACCCGCCGCCTTGCCGAAGGCCGCAGCCCCATGAGCCCCGACCGCAGCCATGTCCATCACAAGCTGATTGACATGGGCTTCAACCAGAAACAGGCGGTTGCCATCCTGTACGCCATCAGCGGCACGCTTGGCCTGGCGGCAGTCGTGCTGACCTCCTCGGGCGAAATGAAGGCGATGATTTTGCTGATTGCCGTACTGTTGGTGCTTGCCGCCGCCATTTGTATCCTCTACAGCCACGAGCAGCACGTCCACGATGCTGACGGAAAGGAACAGGAACATGGAGAAGATTAAAGTAATGACCGTTTTCGGCACCCGCCCGGAAGCGATTAAAATGGCCCCGCTGGTGCACGAGCTGGCACGCAGCGAATACACCGAACCCATTGTCTGCGTGACCGCGCAGCACCGGGAAATGCTCGACCAGGTGCTGGATATTTTTAAGATTAAACCGGATTTTGACCTCGATATTATGGAGCAGCGCCAGACGCTTGCCACCATCACCGAAAAAGCGCTGCGCGGGCTGGACGACGTCCTGCTGGAAGCCAAGCCCGAAATTGTGCTGGTGCACGGCGACACCTCGACCACCTTTGCAGGCGCGCTCGCGGCGTTTTACCATCAAATCCCGGTCGGCCACGTCGAGGCCGGGCTGCGCACCTACGATAAATATTCCCCCTTCCCAGAGGAGGTCAACCGCCGCCTGGTCGGGCAAATTGCGACGCTGCATTTCGCCCCGACCGAGCGCAACCGGCAGAACCTCGCCCGCGAGCAAATCATTGACGGGGTGTCGGTCTGCGGCAACACGGTTGTGGATGCCATCCATTTGACCGTACAGCCTGATTTCGCTTTCCGGGACGAGCAGCTAAAAGCCCTTGATTATGACAACAGTCGTGTCGTGCTCGTTACCGCCCACCGCCGCGAAAATTACGGCGAGGCGATGGAAAATATCTGCCGCGCCATCGGGCGGCTGTCTGACCGCTACTCGGATGTGCATTTCGTTTACCCGGTGCACCTCAGCCCTTATGTGCGGGAAACCGCGCAGAAATTCCTTGGCGGACGGGAACGCGTGCACCTGATTCACCCGCTGTCCGTGGATGAAATACACAACCTGATGGCACGCTGTTACCTGATCATGACTGATTCGGGCGGCTTGCAGGAGGAAGCGCCCTCGCTGGGCAAGCCGGTGCTGGTGCTCCGCCGCGAGACCGAGCGCCCCGAAGCCGTCGAAGCCGGGACGGTCAAACTGGCGGGTGTGGAGGAAGAAACCATCTTTTCCCTCGCCTGCGAGCTGTTTGATGACCGCGCCGCCTATGACGCGATGGCGCACGCCGTCAACCCGTACGGCGATGGCCACGCATGCAGCCGGATTGTTCAGCATATCGCGCATTATTTTGGCCGTATAGACAGCGCGCCCGCGCCGTTCGTACCCTGATGAAGCAGAAATTCTCCCCAAACGCACCCATAGCGGCGGCAGTCGTCGCGGCGATGATTGTCGGGATGCTGTTCCTGAGCTACTTCCTGTCCTCCGGCTTTGGCGCCCAAAACGAACCCCCTCCCCTGTCCGCGCCGACCACCGACACCGCCGCTGCTGACGGCCAGGGCGAGCTGCAAGGCATCAAAGGGGTTCAAATCACGCCGCAGAATATCCAGGAAGTGATAAAAGCCCTCAGCCGCCTGCAAAATTACGCGCAAACGGTTTCCAGCACGCTCTATTATAACGGTAAAAGCAGCACGCAGACCGTCGCGCAGTATGTACGCGGGGATGTCTGCCGCACGAATGTACTGCGGGGCGGCTCGACCATCGAAAGCTATCTGCGCGCGGGCGCCGACTTTTACGCGTGGCAGCCGGGCGGAACGCCCTTCCACGGCGCGGCGGGCGATTTCTCCGCGGACAGCATGGCAATGCTGCCGGACTGGCAGACGGTGGCTTCCCTCCCGCCGGAAGCAATCCTTTCGGCGGATTCGATTGTCACGGACGGCGAGCCGACCCTCCGGGTGACCGCTGAAACCGGCGGGCGTACCATTGTATATGAAATCTCCGCCATCAGTGGCCTGCTGACCGCCGCGCACTATTATGAAGCGGATACCTTAATCCGCGAATTGAAAATTACAGGGGTTTCCATGGAGGAGCCTAGCGCTTCCCATTTCACACTGCCCGATGGGACCTCTGTCCTTCCCGAAGTTGAGCAGCCCTAACAATGGGCTGCTCAATTTTGGATATACTTTTACTTCATTTTTCATAAATTGACAAACAAAGAATGGGGGGTATCAATCCATGGTTGTCCCAAAATTTTTCGAGTTTTTTAAAGGATTCCTGCTGGCGGTCAATGACGGTGAACTGCATACTGCAAGGGAAGTAAGGGAAACGCCCGCTTCCTATATTTGGAAAAATCCGAAAAGTTCCGGATATTCAAAGAATTCAATTAATCTGTCAATTCAAACACCTCCCAATTAGCTGATGAGGAGAAAGACGAGTCCCCTTTTGAGATTTTGGATATCGCATCCCAACAGGTTACGGCTACCCTGTCAAGCCAGCTGATGGACGAAGTGATGAAATTATCACCGGCAGAATTTGAAAAACTGGTTGTCAGCCTGCTGCTTCACACGGGATATGGAAACGGTGTAACTGAGGCAGGTATGGTCACTCAGCAGTCAAATGACGGCGGAATTGATGTCATCATCAAAGAGGATCAGCTTGGGTTCAGCAACATTTATATCCAGGCAAAACAATGGGCAACGAATCAAACCATCGGGAAACCGGAAATTCAAAAGTTTGTAGGCGCGCTGCAAGGACAGCAGGCGCAAAAAAGGCTGTTTATCACAACCGCAAAGTTTTCCAGCGTGGCTCTGCAATATGCGGATAATCTGCTTGGTACAAAGATTGTTTTAGTCGATGGGTTAACGCTGGCAAAGCTGATGATTAAGCACAATGTCGGTGTTCCCGTTGAACATGTCTATGAAATTAAAAAAGTGGACAGCGATTTCTTTTCAGAATTATAATACGAATATGGAGAAATGAAAATGAGCAACTATCTGGATATTTCCGACGAAATCTACGCGCTTGGCGAACAGACCGAGCACGAAATTGCCCCCTATTTTTCACGCATTGACCGTATCTGCGACCGCAACACCGAAAAGGTACTGGCGGCTTTCCGCAAGAACCGCGTCAGCGACAACCTGTTTGCCGGGACGACCGGCTACGGCTACGACGACGCGGGGCGCGACCGCCTCGACCAAATCTACGCGGATATTTTCGGGACCGAGGCGGCGCTGGTGCGCATCGGGTTTGTCAACGGCACGCATGCGCTTTGCTGCGCGATGTTCTCCGCTGTCAAGACCGGGGACATGGTACTCAGCGTCACGGGCGCGGCGTATGACACCTTACAAAACACCATTACCGGCGACCAGTGCGGCAGCATGAAAAATTACGGCATCGGCTACCGGCAGGTGGAGATGAAGGACGGGCTGCCCGACCTTCCCGCGATTGAAGCGGCGGCGGGAGACCCTGCCATTAAGCTGGTGTTTATCCAGCGTTCCAAGGGCTACGCTATGCGCGAAACGCTTTCCTGCGAACAGATTGGGGAAATCTGCGATGTTGTCCGCCGGGTGAACCCTTCCGCTGTCATTATGGTGGATAACTGCTATGGGGAATTTGTCGAGGAAACCGAGCCGGCACAGGCAGGAGCGGATTTAATCGCGGGTTCCCTCATTAAAAACCCCGGCGGCGGGCTGGCACCCACGGGCGGCTATATCGCGGGACGCGCCGATTTGGTCGAAAACGCCGCCTTCCGGCTGACCGCGCCCGGTATCGGCGGCGAATGCGGCTGCACCATGGGGCAGAACCGCCTGCTCTATCAGGGGCTGTTCCTTGCCCCTCACACGACCGCACAGGCGCTCAAGACCGCGATTTTCTGTGCAAAGGTCATGGAACTTTTGGGCTTCGAGGTACGTCCAAAGGCAGAGGAAATCCGTCATGATATCATTCAGACAATCGCGTTTGGCGCGCCGGAACCGCTGCGCCGCTTCTGCGAGGGAATCCAGGCGGGCGCGCCGGTCGATTCCTTTGTCACCCCTGAGCCGTGGGCCATGCCGGGATACGACGACCCGGTCATTATGGCGGCGGGCGCGTTTGTGCAGGGGGCGTCCATTGAGCTTTCAGCGGACGCGCCCATGCGGGAACCGTATGTCTGTTACATGCAGGGCGGCCTAACGTATTCCTCCGGCAAAGCGGGTATCCTGCTCGCCGCCGAGCGCATCAAAAGCCTGAAACCGTAGTTTTCCGCCCCTGATAGAGCGGATTAAGGAGGAATAACGCATGAAACGAATCATTTGCGCTGCGCTTGCCGCGGCAATGCTGACGACCGGTGCCGCTGCCTATCAAGTGCCGCACCAAAATGAATCAGACAACATCATCACCCATTATGACGCCAACTGCGACCCTCAGGCGCAGGCAGAAATGCTGCAAAAGCTGGGGCTGTTCCTGGGCACGGACAAGGGCTTCGAGCTTGACCGCACCATGAGCCGGGTGGAGGCGGCGGCGATGCTCTGCCGGTTCCTGGGCGGCGCGGAGGAAGCTGCGCAGGGCGGTTTCCCGCATCCCTTCACCGATGTGCCCGCCTGGGCAAATAATGCCATCGGCTGGCTGTACCAGAACAAGCTGACCTATGGCGTTACCAAGACAAAGTACGGCGCGGACCAGCCGCTGGATGCCGACCAATTTTCGGCATTCCTTTCCCGTGCAGTCTGCGGCGGGGATGACCTCAAGTGCCTGATGCTGACTGATGAGGAAGCCGAGCAGCTGAAAGGGAAACCCTTCCTGCGTTCCTACGCGGTTGCGATGTCTGTCCGTGCCCTGTCAGTATCCGGCGGGGCAGGCGGAGGGACGCTTGCAGAGCATCTGATTACACAGGGCGTTTTTACAACGGAGGAATTTGCGGATGCGGCCTGGGGCATCTTTTCTCCATTCTTCCGCGGCAATGACGCAATCATGGCGTATACTGTATACGCGCAGTGCCAACCGGAGGATTTGAAACAAATCAGCGGCACTGGGGACGCTGAAAAGAATGACCTGCCCTACTTTTACGCATACCGGCCAACGGATACCCACATGGAAATCTACAGAGTGGACTGGCGCACGCTGGAAAGCAGCCGCCTGGGAGTTGTCCCCATTTCCACCCTCGCATGCTCGGGAAACTACCTCGGCCAGATTAACGGGCGGGATTATCTCATGCTGACAGACCAAAGGGACGACGAATGGCGCTACAGCCTGTACAGCGTGGAGGGCAAGTCCTTCCGGCTGGAGCTTTCGGACGAAAAAATCGGGAAAGGGACCTATGACGTGATAGAAAACAGCCAGGATATCGTGCTTTCCTGCATGAACGGCATTTGCCGGATTGACGAAAGCGGCGTATCGATGCTGGCCTATCCGGCGCTTGATGGTGACAGCAGCATTGTTTATGCCGGTGAAACGTCCTATGTCGTCCAAACAAAGACCGATGACCAAACTACCATTTCCTGCATGCGAGATAACGGCGAGCTGCTCCAAAGCTATTCCGTACCGCGCGCCCAAACCGAAACAAGCAACATCCGCTCCCTTGAATATCAGGAGAAACTCGGAATGTATCAAATGCTGTACGGCGAAGCGGGACTGTATCAGTTCGACCCAAAAACCGGCGGGCTGACGCAGGTAATCTCCGACCCGGTAGTGGGCATGCTCGCGGAAGGCGATACCGCGTTTTACCTGACCCATGAAAACGGAAAAAATTTCTCCGGCATGAACAAGCTGGGCGGCGATACGATTGTCCGTGTCAACCACGCCACCGGAGAACAGGAAACCGTGCTGGACGCTTCCGCCGGGATTCCCATTTCGGACTTTGAAGACACAGTTTCCCCCAGCACCGGCCATCTCAAGTTCTACACGGCATCCGATGTCGGAATGCAGCACTTTGACCAGTATTTCTATGATTTTGACCTGGGCACCAAAAAAATCACTGTCCTTGATTTTGAAGCCGGACGGCCGGAGGTCATGAACGACTTTGACTTCAACAATCCGAGCGTTTACAAAAAGCCGTTTATCGAAGCGGAGCAGGCGCGCCTTGACGAAGCCTGGAACAGCAAGCACTGATATCTAAAACACCGCGCAACAGCAAAAGCCGATGCAGCGATTTTACAAGCTGCATCGGCTTTTTGTAATCTTGAAAACACTGCCGTCAACTGAAGGCAAAACGGCTTTTCTGGCGATAGGAAATCTTTTATT
>CAJUJQ010000077.1 GCA_910586575.1 uncultured Clostridia bacterium
TTCGTTTTAGCCGCCGTAATTTTGGTGATGCCCTGTTTGATCGACTGGCGTTTGTCGTGCTTGATTTTCATCAAGCTGTTCAAAAGGGATAACCATGATAAACAATACGTGCGGAGATTTTAAGGGTTGCGAATATGGAATTTGAGGGGTCTGTAAATTAAGGTTGGGTAAAGTGTACCTTTACAAACTCAGAAAGTCAAGTCAACATTCTGAACATTTTTTCCTTGAAAATCGACAATAATAGTATTATACTGGATATGGGGAATAAAATGTAGGTGCTTGTAAAGGTACACTTTTACAAATTCGCAGGTAAATTTTTTTGTCGCTCATATCGAACGGCTTTTCCGTAGAAAGTACCCTCCGGCATGCCGCAAAGTGCCGCTGCCTGCGCAAACGTTACCCGCCTTTCGCGCCACATGGTACATATTTCACTGAAATTTTCCGGGGACTGACCGTTCAGGCCGTCCGAAACGGACGCCGCGCGCTTTCGCCGCCGCAATGCCCTCCGCCTGCCGTTTGCGGATGTTCTCCCGTTCGCTCTGCGCCACAAAGGACAGGATTTGCAGCACGAGATCGGCAATAAATGTTCCCATCAAATCCTTTCCGCTGCGGGTATCCAGAAGCGGCATATCAATCACACAGATGTCCACCCCCCTTTTCTTTGGTAAGAATTCGCCATTGCTGCTGGATTTCTTCATAGCTGCGTCCCAGACGGTCTATGCTTGTGATGTAAAGCAAGTCGCCGGGGAGCAGCTTTTTCATCAGCCGCTTGTACTGCGGGCGGTTGAAATCCTTGCCGGACTGCTTGTCCATAAAAACATGGCTGTCCGGGATTTCATTTTCCCGCATGGCAATTCGCTGCCGTTCTTCGTTCTGGTCAATACTGGATACACGGATATAACCATAGATTACAGGCACGTATAGGCCTTCTTTCCCTAGAATCTAAGGTTATTTTACAGGATTGCCGGGCTGTTGCCGATACAGGCGCGTTACCGGCCAATCCGCGCAGGCGCAGCGTGGGGACCGGGACAAAATAGCACAGCAGCCAGCTCAAAAAGAGCTGGCTGCTGTTGTTGAGGTATAAAATAATCGGTATCACCGGTTATTTTTGAAGGAAGCTTTTCAGCATCTGTGCCGCCTGTGCGCGGGAAGCCGCGCCGCCAGGGAGCAGCATTCCGCCGGAGCCGCTCAGGATGTGGTTTTCCACTGCCCAGCACAGCGCCTCGCGGGCGTAGCCGCTGGCCGCGTCCGCATCGGCGAGCGCCAGCGCGGCCTGTCCCGCCGCAGGCTGCCCTGCGTAGCGCCAGAGCATCACCGCAAGCTGTTCCCGGGTAACGCTGTCCTGCGGCGCAAAGCGCCCGTCGCTGTAGCCGCTGACAACGCCGCTGGACACCGCCCAATTCACGGCGTCCATATACCATTCTCCCGGTACGGTATCCCGGAAAGAGGCCGTCGGCGCGCCGGTGGGCTTGCCCGCGTGGCTGTACAGAATCTGCGCGAACATGGCGCGGGTCAGCGGCTTCCCCGGCGCAAAGGCTGTGCCGGTTCCGCTCATCAGGCCGCTTTCCAGTGTGAAATCGACCGCTTCATGATACCATTCATTGGTATCTAAATCTGAAAACCGCAGGGAAGGACAGGTGTCCTCATGCTTCGGCTCGTTGGATACGGCACGGGCAAACATCGCGTTTGCTGTGACCTCGTGGGCGGGCATTGTGAAGGTATACATGCCTTCATCCGTCTCCGTCAGGCGAAGTTCGTCCCCCCGGCTGTCTGTCACGGTCAGGGATTCCAGAATCCATCCATCCTCGGGGACTGCCGTTAAGGTGATTTTTTTACCCTCGGCGGCTTCGTTATAATTTGTGCTGACGCGTCCGCCCTCTGTCCGTCCGATTGTAATGCCATAGGTGCGTTCCGGCTCGAGTTTGGAAGATGCACTGTACCAATATTCGTTGCGCACAACGTGGCTTGCCCCGCCTCCGCTGCTTCCGCTGCCGCCGCCGGAGGGCTTTTCTTCTACCTTTCCATAGCCGATTGCAACAGGGGACATGCTGCTGAAATGGCATTTCAGGCCGCTGCCGGCTGCCGTGTATTCCAGGGTTTCTATTTCACCGGCATTCTCACCGCTGGATATCATGTGCTGTACTGTGAACTGCCAGCCGCTGGGACCGGTCCCGTCCGGATAGGGCAACACCGCATCTACACCCGCTGCCGGGAAATCCTCCGGGGTTACGGTATGCCAGCTGCTGCCGTCAAAATATTGCAGCGTCACATCATAGACCGCGATTTGATCGCCTGTGCCGGTCATGACCGCCTGCACCCGGTGATAGAGCGCTTCGATAATCTCCTCGACCGTTTCAAAAAGCTCTTGCAGCCCTTCCGGGATTTCAGCCAGGCCGGGTTCGACCTCCACTTTGATATCTATGTCGCCGCCCTGCGGTTCTTCGACTGTGACGGTGCAGGTGTCGCGCTTGCCGCCCGCTTCCGCGGTAATCACTGCCGTGCCCGCGCCGACGGCAGTCACTTTGCCGGTTTCGTCTACGGTGGCAACGTTCTCATTATCTGAACTCCAATGAATGGTGCTGTTGGTTGCGTTCCCTGGCTGTACCGCTGCGGTCAGCTGGGAGTCCTCGCCGACTTCCAGGGTGAGGGCGTCCATATCCAGCGTAACCTCTTCAACCGGGATATCTGCGGCTTCGACTGTGACGGTGCAGGTGTCGCGCTTGCCACCTGCTTCGGCGGTAATCACAGCCGTGCCAATGTCAACGGCAATCACCTTGCCGGTTTCGTCTACGGTAGCAACATTCTCGTCGCTTGAACTCCATGTGACGCTGTTGTTTACCGCGTCTTCCGGCTGTACCTCCGCAGTCAGCTGGAAGTCCTCGCCGACCGTCAGAGTGAACACGTCTGTACTCAGTGTAACATCCGAAACAGCCAGCCCCCATTTTGCGTAAAGGGTGAAACCAGACGTGACCGGCGTGTCGAAACCGTATTCCTCCGTACATTCTGAATCGGTATACCAGCCGCCAAAGATGTAGCCCTTGCGGGTTGGCTCGGTCTGCGCGGGAACCGTTTCGCCGTAATTAACAATTATATTTGAAACAGCGCTTCCGTCCTGCTTGTCAATGCTTACAGTAAAGGCGATTGTTTCAAACTGTGCCTCAATGCTGATTGCCTTGTCAGGCATGGTAAATGTACCGTCTGTGTTAATCGTAACGTCGCTTGACTGCCAGCCGGTAAAGTTTTTGCCCGTTATATTGTCAGGCGTCAGTGTAACTGTTTCCCCAGCCTTGGCGGCGGTTTTATCCGTTGTGCCGCCGGTCACATTGACCGGATAATAGGTTTCTGTACCTATCAGGATCGTTCCTGTACCCGACAAGTGCAAATCCTCAATCTGCTGTTCCGTTGTACCCGCCGGAAGTTGAAGCGTGCCGTTTACAATCAAATTGCCCTGGACATCCAAATAAGTTCCCAAAGTTGCGGATGTTACGTTTAAATCAGGACGTGAAGCATCCAGCGTTTTTCCCGCCGGAATTGTAAGCGAAGTCTCAGCAGGAATATAAACGGGCTGGAACCATTCACTATTTTCTCCGGCAGTCAGCGTATCTGCACCCTGAACAGCATCTCCGTAAGAACGTGAAATATCATCTTTAGGCATTTTACCGTCGTTAAACTCATTTATAATTCCGTTTATTGTTCCAGTGTTTACGAGTTGTGCACTCGGATAGAGACGTGTTAAATTATAATTGTTTATAGTACCGGTGTTTTCGATTTTTCCACCTTTGTTTAGAATATTCCCAGAATTATCAGCTGCATTATTATTCTTTAGTGAACCTGTGCTTTCGATTTGAATTGTACCATTATTGGTTAAATGTCCATTATTCTCAAATTCCCCGAAAGCACTCACATATCCTGTTGCTGGAATCGTCACCTCACTGCCCTGTGGAATGACAATGTTTGCAGGATACCATTGCCCGCCTGATTTGTACCCTGCGTATAAGGTTTTATTTTCATCTGGGACTACTATATTATCATTCCATTCGACCGTTCCTCGAATGTATCCATTACCAGGGGTGACTTTTCGAGTAGTTTCATCGTATGAACAGTTTATGTAATGAATGTGATTACCATTTTCAATTAAATTCATATAGCCTTTATTGAAAAAAATAACCGCACTGTCTGTCGCAATCGCTTTATCCGATTTGTTTGGAAAATCTAAAATTGTCTCGCCGGGTGTTGTGTCCGTGTTTTCTACATATAACGTCCCGCCACTCATTTGAAACCCGTATCCGGTGACAAATTGATCAAATGAAATCGGAGTATCTCCACGTTCTGCGGCAACTTTACCAATTGCAACAATATGGCTGTTGGTAAATTGTATCTTTCCACCCTGTCCATTGTCGGACGTACCTACATGCATTGCATAACCATTATCGCTAATAGCGGTGACATTGCTGTCCTCGACAATAATGCTCCCTTTTTGAGCATTTAAGATACCGCTGAGGTTTGTAACGCCACCCGAATCTGTTCCGTCAATGCTACTGTTTCGGATGGTTAAATCTCCTTGCTGTACTGAAATGCAATTGGTATAGTATTCTGTATTGACTGCCAGCGAGCTGATACCGTCTATCAGCATATCACCTTTTGAAACAATACCACCCCTTTTGCTGTTGATTGACAGGGCGCCAGTGCCTTTCAAGGTCAGTTTTTCCCACCCCGGAGAACCGGTATCATAATTATCAATCAAAATACCGGCATTGGAAGTTCCCACCTGTGTAACCGTAATGGAGTTGCTGCCTTCCAGTACAATGGTAGTATCTACCGGCGAATGAATACCGCTTCCTGTAGTTTCAATTTGCGTATTTCGCAAAGTCAACGTTCCGCTGACCACTTTTGTTCCCGCTGCATCCAGTACCGGCTCCCAAAGGATTCTACCGCCGCCTGCGGTATATTCTGTCCTTTCACGCGGTACCTCGTAAGCATACTTGAATACCCAGCCTGTGGATTTATCCTCCGGCACGTCCGCCGCGCGCGCCCCCGACGGCAGCAGGCACAGGCAAAACGCCAGTGCCGTCAGCAGACTTAAAACCCGTTTTCCCATCATACATTTATCAGCTTCTTTCCATAAAGATTCCTGTTTATCATAACAATTCCGCAAGCGAAAGCAAGCGGTTTGGCAGCAACATACCATATCTGGCAAAAACGTACACCTTTTCCATTGCAAAAGCGGGCGTGGTATGTTATTGTAAAGGAAATGGGGAAGGGAGGGGGCATTTCCATGCGGATAGCAATTGTAGACGACGAACCCGCCTGCATTGAGGACATCTCGCGCTGCTGCCGCGCCTTTGGGGAGCGCCGCGGTCTGGAGCTGGAGCTGATCCCGTTTCAAAGCGGGGAGGCATTCCTGCGGGCTGGGCGCGGCTTCCCGCTGGTATTCCTTGACATTTATATGCAGGGTATGGACGGGATAGCCGCCGCGCAGGCGCTCCGGGCGCGCGACGCCAAATGCCTGTTGGTGTTCCTGACGTCAAGCCCGGATTTTATGCCGGACGCGTTTTCCTGCCACGCTTTCGACTACCTGGTCAAGCCGGTATCCGACGCGCGGGCGGCGCGGGTTTTGGAGGACGCGCTGCGGGCGCTGCCGCCATCGCCGCGCTGCCTTGTGCTGCCGAATGGCAGGCAAAAGGTATCTGTCCCGGTGGAAACAATTGTTTCGGTGCTGTCGGACGCGCATTATCTGGAAATCAGCCTGACGGACGGCAGCATCCTGCGCAGCCGCCTGACGGTTTCCGGTTTCCTTGAGCTGGCGGCGGGCGATTCCCGGTTTATCCAAATCAACAAAGGGATTCTGGTCAATGCCGAGTTTGTCTCCGACTTTGAGAATAACTGCTGCCTGCTGGAAGGCGGGGGACGGTTCCCGGTGCGTGTCCGGGACGCGCGCAAGGTCGAACAGGCGGTGCGGGACTATCACTTTGCCCGGATGCGCAGCAAACAGCGGAACAAATGAAAGGCGTGTATATGATGCAAATTCCAATCTGGCTGCATCCCTTGTTGCTGGTGGATATGGACCTGCCGCTCGGGATGCTGTTCTGTTATCTCCCCATGGGGAACCAGCTGAAATATCCGGCGCGGAAAATCGCGGGGCTGTGCTTTGCGGCCTGGGTGCTGTTTGTCCTGATGTCTGTCATTGCCTACCAATGCGGCCTGCGGGAAACCAACGTGATTTTGATACCGGCGCTGGTGGTTTTCTTTCCGCTGTACCGCCTGACGCTTCGGACCGACCGGGCGCGTGCGCTGGCGGTCTTTGTCTGTTGCTGCACGCTGCTGAGTTACCCCACCCATTTTTCCTATATGCTGGACGCGTGGCTTCACCCAAACTCTGGAATTTATATCTTTTCCTTAGAGCGCGCGCTGGCATATAACCTGTTTTCGGTGCTGATCATAGCGGCCTGTGCGCTGCCGGTGCGTCACTATCTGACATGGCTGGTGGATCATTTGGAGGTTTCCCGGATATGGAATACCGTGACGGTGGTTGCGCTGCTGTTTCTGGCAATCAATATGCTGGTGGTACCGATCAGCTACCAAACACTCCATACAGGCCGGATGTTCTTCCTTTATGCGGCGTTTGAAATCTGGTCCCTGCTGGTGCAGGTTTTCTTTCACAGGGTATTTTATTTGGTTTCTGTGGATACCGTAAACCGTGCCGAGCAGGAAAAGGAAACCCGCCTGTGGGAAATCCAGGCGAGCCAGTACCAGGCGCTGCGCAGCCGGATGCGGGAAACCGCAAGGCTGCGGCATGATTTCCGGCACTCGGTGCGCATTTTAACCACGCTTGCACGCAAAGGTGACTGGGAAAGCCTGCAATCCTATCTTGGGAAATACGAGGAAAACGATCTTTCGGAGCCTGCCGGGCAAAACTGGTGCGCCAATGCGGCGCTGAATGCCTTATTCAGCTATTATTACGAGCTTGCCGGTACGGAAGGAATCCGCCTGGACTGGCATTTGGAGCTTCCCGACCCGCTGACGGTCTCCGAGCTGGATCTTGCGAGCCTGTTCGGCAACCTGCTGGAAAACGCGGTCTCCGGCTGCCGGACGGTTCCGGCGGCACAGCGCTGTTTCAGCCTGTCCGCCGAAATGAAGAACGGGAAACAGCTTTATATTGTATCGACCAACCGCTTTAACGGGTTTGTGAAGAAACGGGGGGACGAGTATCTGTCCACCCGGCAGGGCGGGCGCGGGATTGGCCTGCCGTCAATTGCCGCCGTCGCGGAAAAATACCATGGTTCGGCGCGTTTCTCCCACAGTGGAACCGAATTTTGGGTGGATATCGTTTTGAAGCTCCATTAGGCCTTGTTTCAGGAACCTGTATTTACGCCTTGCAGGCATGGGTACAGGTTTTTTCACCCCCCATTGCGGGATTGGAGGGCGGCACCCCCCTGGGGAAAAAATTTGCGGTTTTTTTGTAAAATTTATTGACTTTTCGCGTAATTCATTTACAATGTATTCTATGAAATGGACGGCCCCTGCCGCCCGCGTATTTTACTCTATGAATTGGGGGCGTATAGATTGGAAAAAAAGTGCCTGATCGAACTGAAGTGCATTGAAAAAGAATTCGATGGTGAGCAGGTATTAAAGGGTATATCCCTTTCGATTCGGAATCGTGAATTTGTGACACTGTTGGGTCCGTCCGGCTGTGGGAAAACCACCACGCTGCGCATTATCGGCGGCTTTGAAACGCCTACCAGCGGCGATATCCTCTTTGAAGGCAAGCGCCTCAATGATATCCCGCCCTATAAGCGCGAAATCAACACCGTCTTTCAGCGCTACGCGCTTTTCCCGCATTTGGACGTGGCTGAGAATATTGCCTTCGGGCTGCGCCTGCGCAAAGCTGGCGAGCCCGAAGTCCGTTCCAAGGTCCAGGAGATGCTGGAGCTGGTCGGGCTGCGGGGGTTTGAACGCCGCAAGGTGACTTCGCTTTCCGGCGGGCAGCAGCAGCGCGTGGCGATTGCCCGCGCCCTTGTCATGCAGCCCCGTGTCCTGCTGCTCGACGAGCCGCTTGGCGCGCTCGACCTCAAGCTGCGCAAGGATATGCAGCTCGAGCTGAAGAAAATCCAGCAGTCTACCGGCATTACCTTCATTTATGTGACCCATGACCAGGAAGAGGCGCTGACCATGAGCGACACCGTCGTTGTTATGAACCACGGTGTCATTCAGCAAATCGGTTCGCCGACCGATATTTATAACGAGCCGGTCAACGCGTTTGTCGCCGATTTTATCGGGGAATCCAATATCATCGACGGCGTGATGGTACGGGATGAGCTGGTACGCTTCTGCGGACGTGAGTTTGACTGCGTGGACAAGGGCTTCGGCGAGGAAACGCCGGTTGACGTCGTGATCCGCCCGGAGGATATCAAGCTCACCTTCCCCGGCGACGCGCTGCTGCAGGGCGTGGTGGAATCCATCGTCTTTAAGGGCGTGCACTATGAGATGATGATCCGCACCGAGCATTTTACCTTTATGGTGCATTCCACCCTGGCGGAGCCGGTCGGCAAAACCGTCGGACTGTCGGTCGTGCCGTTCGATATCCACATCATGCACAAAACGGAGGCCGGACAGTGAAAAAGTATATGGCCTATCCCTATGGCGTGTGGATGCTCATCTTTATTATCGCGCCAATCCTGCTGGTCGTTTTTTACGCGTTCACCGATAAATCCAGTGCGCCGACCTTGGACAATTTCACGAGTATGCTCTCGTATGCTTCGATCTTCGGGCGCTCCTTCCTGCTGGCGTTTGCCGCAACCGTGGTCTGCCTGCTGCTTGGGTACCCCCTGGCCTATATCATGAGCAAGCAGCCTCCGCGCTGGCAGGGCTTCTATATGATGCTCATTATGCTGCCGATGTGGATGAATTTCCTGCTGCGCACCTACGCCTGGATGTCTATTCTGGAAAACAACGGCTTTATCAACCAGTTTTTGCAGAATATTGGCTTTATCGGCCTGCTGAATTCCATCCTGCGGCCTGAAACCCCGATTGAATATCTGCCGCTGATCAATACCGGCGGCGCGGTTGTGCTGGGCATGGTTTATAATTTCCTGCCGTTTATGGTTCTGCCCATTTACAACGTCCTCATAAAAATTGATAAACGCCTGATTGAAGCCGCGCAGGATCTGGGCGCGCCCGCCGGCGCGGTGTTCCGCAAGGTGATTTTCCCGCTTTCCATGCCCGGTGTGGTTTCCGGGATTACCATGGTGTTTGTCCCCGCCGTTTCCACCTTTGTTATTTCCAAGACGCTGGGCGGCGGCAAGGAAATGCTCATTGGCGACCTGATTGATCTGCAGTTCATGGGCAATGCCTACAACCCGCAGCTTGGTTCTGCCATCGCCCTTGTGATGATGATTCTGGTATTCCTGTGCATGCTCATCATGAACCGCTTTGACGACGGCTCCGGGGAGGAAGGGGGGCTGCTGCTGTGAAACGCTTTTTCCAGCGGTTCTACCTGCTGATAATCTTCCTGTTCCTGTACGCGCCGATTTTTACGCTGATGCTCTTTTCCTTCAACGCTGACAAAAGCCGCGTCATCTGGCACGGCTTTACCCTCGATTGGTACGCCGAGCTGTTCCGCGACTCCACGATTATCAACAGCCTGTATGTCACCTTGATTGTGGCGTTTGTTTCTGCGCTCATTTCCACCATCCTCGGCACGGCGGCGGCGCTCGGCATCCACTGCATGGGGCGGCGCACCAAGGGCGTTTATCTGACGGTCAACAATATCCCCATGTCTACCTCGGATACCATTATGGGCGTCACCTTTATGCTGCTGTTTGCTATGCTGGCGCTTGATAAAGGCTACCTGACGCTGATTTTGGCGCATGTCACCTTCAGCGTGCCCTATGTGGTGCTGAACGTCATGCCCAAGCTCCGGCAGCTGGATAAAAACGCCTATGAGGCCGCGCTTGATTTGGGCGCAACCCCTTTCCAGGCGCTTTGCAAGGTGATTATGCCCGAAATCCGCCCCGGCGTCATTACCGGCGCAATTATGGCGTTTACCATGTCGGTTGACGATTTTGTCGTCTCCTATTTTACCGCGGGCACGACCAGCCAGCCGCTTTCGGTCGTCATTTATTCCATGACCCGGCGGCGCATCAGCCCCAAAATCAACGCGCTTTCCACGTTATTATTCCTCGCGGTGCTGATCCTGTTAATTATTATCAATTTCAGGCAGTCCCGCGACGATCATAATAAAAAATATCAACCTTTGAAAGGGGTAGAAAATTGAAAAAAAACTTAGCACTGGCACTCTCCGCACTCCTTGCGCTGAGTCTGGCCGCCTGCGGCGGCTCCTCCGGCGAGGTCGTCAATGTTTACAACTGGGGGGAGTATATCGACACCGATCTGCTCCAACAGTTTGAGGACGAAACCGGCATCCATGTTGTTTACAACACCTTCGAGACCAATGAGGGATTGTACTCCCGCCTGCAAAGCGAGAGTTACGACGTCGTTATCCCTTCGGATTACATGATTTCCCGCATGATTAACGAAGGCATGCTCCAAAAGCTGGACTTCGGTAATATCCCGAATTATTCGTTGATTGACAGCAAATATACTCATCTGGATTATGACCCGGAGCAGGCTTATTCTGTACCCTATACCTGGGGCGCGGTCGGTATCGTCTATAACAGCAAAAAGGTCGACGCGGCCGACCTTGGCTCGTGGGATATCCTGTGGAACCCGAAATATGCGGGCCAGACCGCCATGTTCGACAACTCCCGCGATGCGCTCGGGCTGACGCTCAAGCTGCTCGGCTATTCGCAGAACACTACCAGCAAGGACGAGCTGCGCGCGGCTGCCGATAAGATTATCGAAGGCAAGGATAATTTCCAGGGCTTCTGGATGGACCAGATTCTGGAGAAGCTGCCCAATGAGGAAATTTTGATTGCGCCGTATTATAACGGCGACGCCGTGACGATGATGGAGGATAACCCCGACCTGTCGTTCTATATCCCGAAGGAGGGCACAAACGTCTTTGTGGACGCCATGTGCATCCCCACGAACGCTAAAAACGTAGAGAACGCGGAAAAATTCATCAACTTTATGTGCTCCACTGAAGCCGCTGCCGCAAATGCGGATTATATCGGCTATTCCAGCCCACAGAGAGAGGTTTTTGAGCAGCTGGATGATGCGGTGAAAAACGACCCCATCCATTACCCCAGCGAGGAAACCATCGCCCACGGTGAAACCTTCCTCAATCTGCCCGAGAATATCAACGAATATTACAACGAGCTTTGGACAGAAATTCTCCGTTAAGAGAAGCTGAATCAGACAGCGCCGGTTTATGCACAGGCTGTGGATAAACCGGCGCTGTTTTTTTGCGGATAAGCAAACGGAAAATAGGGTGCGTCTATGATGATAATAACCGCATTTTTGCTATTTTGTGAGCGGATATCGGTTTACATTTCGTGCGGGAAGCGCATTGACGTGCGAAAAAGGCAATGATATACTAAATGCTCCATCCGGCCAAAAATCGAACTCGTTCTTGGGCTGAATTTCCGCATGGCTACGTTATCGTCCTTGACGGGCGTCAGCCCGCCTGCGTCCTCTGCCTTGCCCTGCGAAAATCCAGCTCCAAGCCCAAGTCCGCTTTCTGACTGGATGGAGCACTAAACCTGTTCGGTGATTTCTTTGTCTCTATTCAGCGTTGTGTATCCGGTAAAAACGCAGCGGATGAATATACGGTATGATATAAGAAATCGGCTTGAGGTGCGGGGATAATAAAATGAATGGCTTAATTGAAAACATTGATAAACTTCATACAACAGAAATGGGTATGGAGCGAATAAAAAGGAATTGTCAGATTGAAACAGATGATGTTGTACAATGGGGCAAAATGTGGATTTTAGATAAAACAGCAGAAATTGAAAGAACTGGTAAAAACTGGTATATTGTCACAGGCAATTACCGGATAACCGTGAACGCACATAGCTATACAATTATTACCGCGCATAAGGTCAAAAAATGATCTGCACAATTGATATCCATGGATGATGATACACAGGAAACGAGTGTTCAGGCATGAGGAACGCAAAAGGGAATTGGAAGATTTTTTTACAAAGGGGAAATTTTAATGCAGTATGCGATTTTTGATATGGACGGGACGCTGATTGATTCCATGCCCGCATGGAGCCGGCTGGGCGGGGATTATCTGCGTTCAAAGGGCGTTACGCCGCCTGACGATCTGCGTGACAAGGTTGCTTCTATGACCATGCTGGAATGCGGGGAATATGCCAGCGGCCTGGGCGTACCCGGCAGCCCGCAGGTAATCGCCGGTGAGCTGACAGCATGGATGGAGCGGCAGTACCGTGAAACCATCCCGGAACGGGAAGGGGTTCAGGATTATTTGCGCCTGTGCCGGGACGCGGGCGTGAAAATGTGCGTTGCGACCGCAACTGACCGTATCCTTGCGGAAGCCTGCCTGGAGCGGCTGGGGCTGCTGGATTTTTTTGCGTTCGTGGTCAGCTGTGAGGATATCGGCAAGACAAAGACCGCGCCGGATATTTATTTGCTGGCCGCGGAGCGGCTGGGGGCTTCACCGGCGGAAATCGTGGTTTATGAGGATGTGCTTTATCCTGCGGAGACGGCAAAAAAAGCAGGTTTCCCGACGGTTGGCGTGTATGACCCCGCTTCGGGAGAGGAAAACGCGCGGGCGCTGCGCCGGTTCTGTGACGCGTTTATCCCGGATTGGAAGGCCTGCACAGAAATCGTTATCTGATCGGTTTTATATTATCCTTATGATAGGAAAGGAAGGTTCCCTTGGAAGAAAAAAACGCGTTTGTGGAAGGCCCGGTGTTGGGGTCGCTGCTGCGGTTTGCGGGGCCGGTGCTGGGGGCGCTGATTTTGCAGGCCGCCTATGGCGCGGTTGATTTGCTGGTCGTGGGACGCTTCGGGGATGCGACCAGCATTTCGGCGGTCGGCACGGGCAGCACGTTTATGAATATGGTCACTTTTGTGATCAGCAGCCTTGCGATGGGCGCAACGGTCACGATTGGGCGGCATATCGGCGAGCGCCGCCCGGGGGACGCTGGAAAAGCGGCCGGTACGACAATCGTGCTGTTCTCCGTCCTGGGTGCGGCGCTGACCGTCCTGCTGGAGCTGCTTGCGGGCGGGTTTACCGCCATTTTGCAGGTTCCCGCAGAGTCGGTCACGAAAACCATTACATATCTGCGGATCTGCTCGGGCGGGCTGCTGGTCATTATCGCTTATAATGTCATCAGCGGCGTGCTGCGCGGCGTCGGCAACGCGTCTTTGCCGTTTGTTTTTGTCGGGATTGCCTGCGTTGTGAATATCATCGGTGATTTGCTGCTCGTGGGCGTGTTCCATCTCGACGTTGCGGGCGCGGCGATTGCTACGGTCGGGGCACAGCTGGTGTCGGTGATGATTTCGTTTTTCGTGCTGCGGCGGCAAAAGCTCCCGATTGCGTTTTCCCGCGAAGCATGCAGGATTGACAAACGGGAGCTGCGGATGATTTTGAATGTCGGCGTACCGATTGCGCTTCAGGAAGCAATGGTACAGGTTTCCTTTTTGGTCATCAATTCGATGATTAACCATATGGGATTGATACAGTCGGCAGGCTACGGCGTAGCACAGAAAATTACGTCGTTTATTATGCTTGTGCCGTCTACGGTGATGCAGAGCGTGTCTGCTTTTGTCGCACAGAATATGGGCGCAAACCGGCTCGACCGCGCCAAACAGGGGCTATTTACGGCGATGGCGACCGGCTGCGTGCTCGGCGCAGTGATGTTCTGCGCGGGGTTCTTTGGCGGCTCGGCGATGTCGTCGCTGTTTTCGCCGGACGCGGCAGTGATTGCCCAGAGCGCGGACTATTTGAGAGGCTTCGCTGCGGACTGCGTTTTGACCTGCATCCTGTTTTCCAGCATTGGTTATTTCAATGGGCGCGGGCGAAGTATCCCGGTTATGCTGCAAGGCATAACCTCGGCGTTTTGTATCCGTATTCCGGTTTCTGTTTTCATGTCGCGGCTGCCGCAGGCTTCGCTGGTGCTTGTCGGTGCCGCAACACCGATTACGACGGTTTATGGGATAGGGTTTTTTGCGGTATGTTTCCTGCTGCTGCGGAAAAACGGGGCGTTTTAGAAGAGGGAATACCGGGGAAATGCACTGCGCTTTGAGGATTACTGTAGCTTACGGGCGTGTGTGGGCTGGATGTTCTTCTCAGAAGAACAAATGCAAAAAGCGCTTCATTGCAGCTTGTATACGATGATTGCGATTGATGGTGCTCAGCTTGCCGGGATAGGAAGATATTATCTGATTGCTGATGGTGCCGTAAAGCCTGCTTAGGAACGGTTCAAAAACAACTTGCGACAATCGCTTGCATCTTCCCATACTGCGCCCAGTTTCCTTGGCAGGCGAAAGAATCTGCGGCGCGCTTGTCACAATTTATTTCTTCACATGGGATATGCGGCTGATTGTACGCCGGAAGGCTGGCGCTTTTATTTTCGTAAAATAGTCGTATTTTGTCAATCGGGAAGATGGAATTCAGAATACTATGGTATCACCTTAAAAATCCTCCGCCGGATATGTTCGGCGGAGGATTTTCAAATGGGATTTATACTTGCGAATGAAAAGATTTGCCGTATTCACCCACCCCGCCCGCCATCCGTTTGGCGGGCA
>CAJUJQ010000078.1 GCA_910586575.1 uncultured Clostridia bacterium
TCTACACTCTTTCCCTACACGACGCTCTTCCGATCTCGAACTTTTCAAACTGCCGGAAATTTACTTGCAATTTGCTGCCATCCAGACTAAAATAAAAAGGAGAGACTGTCCGCTAACAAAAAACACAGGAAGGTGACTCCCACGTGAACGACCTGATGGGCAGGCTGCAAACCAGCCTGGCCAAATTCTCGAAGAGCCAGAAACAGATTGCGCGCTATATTATGGATCACTATGACAAAGCTGCTTTTATGACCGCCAGCCGTCTCGGGCAGACGGTTGGCGTGAGCGAATCAACCGTTGTGCGCTTCGCAACCGAGCTGGGCTATGACGGCTACCCCCATCTTCAGCGCGCCTTGCAGGAGATGATCCGCAACAAGCTGACCTCGGTGCAGCGCATGGAAGTGACCAACGACCGCATGGGTAACCGTGATGTGCTGCAAAGTGTCCTCAGCACTGATATCGATAAAATCCGCATGACCCTTGACGAGCTTGACCGTGAAGCCTTCCAGGGCGCGGTGGAAGCTATTTTACAGGGGCGGCGTATTTATATTTTAGGGGTGCGCTCCTCGGGTGCGCTCGCCAATTTCCTTGGCTTTTATTTCTCAATGCTATTCGAAAACGTCTGCCTGCTGAATACCAACGGCGTCAGCGAGGTTTTTGAGCAGCTGATGCACATCCGGCCCGAGGATGTACTGATCGGCATCAGCTTCCCGCGCTATTCCCGGCGCACGCTGTCCGCCATGCGGTATTCCAAAGACCGGGGCGCACAGGTAATCGCGCTGACCGATTCGCGGCTGTCGCCGCTGGCACGCTGCGCCGACCATGTGCTGATTGCCAAAAGCGATATGGCGTCCTTTGTGGATTCGCTGGTCGCGCCGCTGTCGGTGCTTAACGCGCTGATTGTCGCAGTCGGCATGGGCAGGCAAAAGGAAACCGAACAGACCTTTGACCGCTTGGAGCATTTCTGGGAGGAATACGGGGTCTATGAAAAGCTGGAGGACGAATGAAGCACATTATCATTGTCGGCGGCGGCGCGGCCGGCCTGATGGCAGCGGGTTCCGCAGCTGAGCAGGGCGCACAGGTCACGTTGTTTGAAAAGAACCCGCGCCCCGGGCGCAAGCTCATCATTACCGGCAAGGGACGCTGCAACGTGACCAATAACTGTGACGTGCCCACCGTGCTTGCCAATGTGCCGACCAATCCCCGGTTCCTCTACTCAGCGCTGGGGGGCTGCTCCCCTGCCGATATCATTGCTTTTTTTGAGGGGGAAGGCGTGCCGCTTAAGACCGAGCGCGGCAGCCGGGTATTCCCGGTTTCCGACCGCGCAATGGATATTGTGGATGCTTTATCACGCTGGGCGCGCCGCGTGGGCGTGCGGCTGGTGCATACCCCCGTGGAGGGAATTTCCGTTTCGGGCGGCTGCGCCGTGGGCGTGCGCGCAGGCGGCAGGGAGTACCCGTCAGATGCGGTGATTCTTGCCACCGGCGGCGCCTCTTACCCGCTTACCGGCTCGAACGGCGACGGCTACCGCTTCGCCAAGGCGTGCGGGCATACGGTCGTACCGCCCCACCCGTCGCTCGTACCGCTGGTCGAGGACGGGAGCACCTGTGCCGCGCTTATGGGGCTGTCACTCAAAAACGTACAGCTGACCGCCTTTGAAAATGACAAGCGGATTTTTTCCGATTTCGGCGAGCTGCTGTTTACCCATTTTGGGCTGTCCGGCCCGCTCACACTGTCCGCGTCCGCGCATATGCGGCACTTCGGCAGCAAAAGCTATCGGGTGGAAATCGACCTCAAGCCCGCGCTCGACGAAAAGACGCTCGACAAGCGGCTGTTATCCGACTTCGCGGCGCACCGGAACAACGACTTTATTAACGCGCTAGGCGATTTGCTGCCGCGCAAGCTGATTCCCGCCGTCGTCGAATTGTCGGGCATCGACCCGCGCTGCAAGGTACACAGCGTCACCAGGGCAGGGCGCGCGTCGCTGCTGCGGGTGCTCAAGGCGTTCCCTGTGAAAATCTCAGGAGCGCGCCCGCTTGCCGAGGCCATTGTCACCAGCGGCGGTGTGAACGTAAAAGAAATTTCCCCCAAAACCATGGAATCAAAAAAATGCCCCGGCCTGTACTTCGCGGGCGAGCTGATCGACGTGGACGCGTACACCGGCGGCTTTAATTTACAAATCGCGTGGGCAACCGGCCGCCTGGCCGGGCGGAGCGCCGCGCGGGAGACGGAGTGAACACACCAATGACAAACAATTTCGCGGTCGCGTTAGACGGCCCGTCCGGCGCGGGGAAAAGCTCGGTCGCCAAGGCGGTCGCTTCCCGGCTGGGTATATTATATGTAGATACCGGCGCGATGTACCGCGCCATCGGACTCGCCGTGCTGCGGCAGGGCATCGGGGAGGACGACACCGCGGGCATCGTGCACACCCTGCCGGGGCTGTCAGTCGCGCTGCGCCACGCGGTGGACGGGCAGCACGTGCTGTTAAACGGCAAGGACGTTTCCGGCGAAATCCGCACCGGGCAGGCCGCACAGTACGCCTCCAAGGTCTCGGCGGTGCCCGAGGTGCGCGCGTTTCTGCTGGATACCCAGCGGGCGCTTGCGCGGGAACAAAGCGTGATTATGGACGGGCGTGACATCGGCACGGTGATTTTGCCGGACGCGGAAGTGAAAATCTTCCTGACCGCCCGCCCTGAGGCCCGCGCCAAACGGCGCTATCAGGAGCTTGCCGCGCGCGGTGAACCGGTCACGTTAGAAAGCGTACTTGCCGACATCGAGCGCCGCGACGAACAGGATCGGAACCGTCCCATCGCGCCGCTTCGGCAGGCCGGGGACGCGGTGCTGCTCGATAACAGCAGCCTGGACCTGGAAGGGACCATCCGGGAAGTGCTGCGCATTATTTCAGAAAAAACGGGGGTGCATTCATGAAAGGGCAAAAGAATGCAAAATACCATCCGAAATTCCAATGGCTGGCCATCCCCTGTATCCAGATGAGCTATCAGCTGTGGTACGGCTACACGGTTACCGGGCGCGAAAACATTCCAAAAGGCGGCTGCGTGGTCTGCCCGAACCACAACCAGAACGCCGACCCGCCGCTCGCTGCCGCCGCGCTCGGGCACACCGGGGGCAAGCTGATGGTGATGGCCAAGAAAGAGCTTTTCGACTTGCCGCTGCTGTGGCGGCTGTTCTATTGGCTGGGCGGCTTCCCGGTGGACCGTGGCAAGGCCGACCTGGCGGCAATCAAAACCGCGATGCGTTCGCTGAAGGATGGCAAAAAGCTGTTGATTTTCCCGCAGGGCACGCGCGGCACCGAGGCCGATGGCGCGAAAGAGGGCGCGGCCATGCTGGCGGTCAAGACCGGCGTGCCCATCCTGCCGATGTATATTTCGGAGGATAAAAAGTTCCGGCGCCACGTGCATATCATTATTGGGGAGCCGTTTCTGCCCCCGGCGGGGACGCGTGATTATGCGCCGGTCGCCGACGACATCCTGCGGCGGATTTACGCCCTGCGCGGGGAGGCTGACAAATGAGCGTCGAGGTTGCACGGACGGCGGGTTTCTGCTTCGGCGTGCGGCGCGCAGTCGATTTAGCCGAGCAGGAAGCAAGGAAGCGCCCGATTTACGCCTACGGCGAGCTGATCCACAACATGCACGAAATCCGGCGGCTGGAACGCTGCGGCGTGCGCACGGCGGATACGCTGGACGACGTGCCCAACGGCGCGCCGGTGCTCATCCGCGCGCACGGCGTCCCCAAGGCCGTTTATGAGCGGTTCCGGGAAAAGGGCTGCGAAATCTTCGACGCCACCTGCCCGTTCGTGTCCCGCATCCATCGTATCGCGGAGCGGGAAAGCGCGGCGGGACGCCTGGTGGTTATCATTGGCACGCCTGGGCACCCAGAAGTCGAAGGAATCTGCGGATGGTGCCGGGAATCGCTGGTTTTTGAGGGGCCAGAGGCCCTCCAAAACGCATTAAAGTCCCAAAAATGGGACTTTGGCAGGGTCTCCCTTTTGGCACAGACCACGCTCAACCGGGAAGTTTGGAAGAAATCAGCTGAAATTATAAAAAAAGAGTGTACAAACGGCAAAATATTTGATACAATATGTAATGCGACGGATGAGCGTCAGACTGAGGCTCGTCTGCTTGCCGGAAAATCGGATAAAATGATTGTGATCGGCGATAAGAAGAGCTCGAACACAAAGCGCCTGTATGAAATCAGCAAAGCGCTTTGCCCGTGCGTCCTCTTGGTCGAGGATGCAACGGAGCTCAGTGCGGCAAATGTTGATTTCACGCGGGCAGGAAAAATCGGCATTACCGCAGGCGCATCCACTCCGGCATGGATAATTAAGGAGGTCAGTAACATGATGAGTGAAGAGATCAAAATTGAAAATGGCGAGGATTTCGCGGCAATGCTGGAGGAATCCTTCAAAACTTTATATAATGGAGAGAAGGTAACCGGTACGGTCGTTGCGATTTCCCCGACGGACGTGGAAGTCGATCTGGGCGTGAAACATACCGCCTACATCCCGCTGGATGAACTGAGCGACGACCCCGGCTACAAAGCTGAGGACAACATCAAGCCCGGTGATGAAATTGAAGCCATCGTTGTCCGCGTCAACGATGTAGAAGGCACTGTCACCCTGTCCAAGAAAAAGGTTGACCATCTCAAGGGCTGGGAGAGCATTGAGACCGCGAAGGAAGAGCACACCATCGTTGAGGGTACCATCGTCGAGGAGAACCGCGGCGGCATCGTCGCGACCGCGTTCGGCGTGCGTGTTTTCATCCCCGCTTCCCAGACTGGCGTACCGAAAGATGAGTCCATGTCCAAGCTGATTAAGACCAAGCAGTCCTTCTACATCACCGAGATCAACCGCCAGCGCAAGCGCGTTGTCGGCTCGATCCGCGCGGTGCAGCAGGAAGCCCGCAAGGCTGCGGCCGAGAAGGTTTGGGAGACAATCGACGTCGGTTCCACCTACACCGGCACGGTCAAAAGCCTGACCTCTTACGGCGCGTTCGTCGATATCGGCGGCGTGGACGGCATGATTCACATTTCCGAGCTGTCCTGGGGCCGCATCAAGCACCCGTCCGAGGTTGTTTCTATCGGCGACCCGGTGAATGTATTCGTCATCGGCCTGGATCGTGAGAACAAGAAAATCTCCCTCGGCTACAAGCGTGAGGAGGACAACCCGTGGTCCATCTTCAAGACCAATTACGAGGTTGGCGACACCGCGAACGTCAAGATCCTGAAGTTTATGCCGTTCGGCGCGTTTGCGGAAATCGTCCCCGGCGTGGACGGCCTGATCCACATTTCCCAGATTGCGGACCACCGCATTGCGAAGCCCGACGAAACCCTGACCATCGGCCAGGAGGTCGAGGCCAAGATTATCGACATCAACGATGAGAAGAAAAAGGTTTCCCTGTCTATCCGCGCCCTGCTGGTCGGCGGCGACGATGGCGAGGACGAAGCGTAATCCCTGAAATATCAAGCCCCGGCGGTTGATTCCGCCGGGGTTTTTTAGAACCTGTATTCACATCAACGGCAAAGGCTCACGTCAGACGTGCGCCAATGATTTCCTGACGGGACGATCCGTCAGGTTCTCCTCCGGTCAAACACTTCACCCATAACGGACTCCATAAAAGTGAAATAGCCGTTTGAACCCATCCGCTCAAATTGATATTGCGTCATAGGGGTTGCTCTCCTTTTCGACATCACTTAAAAATATTGTTTTGCTGCCCTCATTACCGGGCTGCTGTAATGATTATAGCAGATTTTGGAGCGGGTGTTAACCGCATGCTGCGGAACAAAAACCGCCCGCCGCGCAAGCATCCGATTTTTTTCTTCCTTTCTGACCGCAGGTATGTTATAATGACACTATCTGCGAAAATCCACCCGCATACGCGGGAACAGAACAGGAGCGGGAATATGCTGAATATGGATTCTGTCCGCCGCATTGTGGTCAAGGTCGGCACCTCGACGCTGACCTATCCGACCGGCAAGCTGAATATCCGTGCCATTGAGCGGCTGGTGCGCTGCCTCTGCGACCTCGAAAACCGTGGCTTTGAAATGGTGCTGGTTTCCTCCGGCGCGATTGGTGTCGGGGTGAACAAGCTCGGGCTGTCCGAACGGCCGTCCAGCACCCGGATGAAGCAGGCGGCCGCCGCCGTCGGCCAATGCGAGCTGATGCACTTTTATGATAAAATGTTTCTGGAATACGGCGTCAATGTCGCCCAAATCCTTCTAACACGCGAGAACGTGTCCGACGACCACCAGCGCGAGAACATCCGCAATACCTTTGACGCGCTGCTCGAAATCGGCGTTGTGCCGATTGTCAATGAAAACGACACTGTTGCCATTGACGAAATCAACCAGGTGGAGTCCTTTGGCGACAACGACACGCTGTCGGCGGTTGTCGCGCGGCTTTGCGGGGCCGACCTGCTGATTATTTTCACCGATATTGAGGGCCTGTTCAGCGCCGACCCGCGCCGCGACCCGGACGCCCATTTGATCCCGGTCGTCGAGCGGATTGACGCCAAGCTGCGGGCGATTGCGGGCGGCCCCGGCACGGCGGGCGGCACCGGCGGCATGGCAACCAAGCTGACCGCCGCCGAGCTGTGCATGGATGCCGGCATCCCGATGCTGATTACCAAGGGCGACCGCGCCGAGGTGCTTTACGACATTGTAGAGGGGCGCGCAGCGGGCACCCTGTTCACCAACCCGAAAGCAACCAAATCATAAGGAGAACTGTCATGCGAGATTTAATGACCATTGCCGAGGGCGCGCGCAGCGCCAAGCGTGCCGTCGCGCGGTTGGGCGTGAGCGGGAAGAACCGCGCGCTGGAAGCCATCGCGTCCGCGCTGGAAGCCCATACCGAAGCCATCCTGTCCGCCAATGCGGAGGATATTGCGCGGGGACGCGAAAACGGCCTGAACGATGGGCTGATTGACCGGCTGACCCTCACTCCGGAGCGTATCGCAGGCATTGCCGAAGGCGTGCGCCAGGTCGCGGCGCTGGACGACCCGGTCGGCGAGGTGCTGTGGATGAAAACCCGCCCGAACGGCCTGCGCATTGGGCAAAAGCGCGTTCCGATGGGGGTCATCGGCATTATCTATGAGGCGCGCCCGAACGTAACCGTTGACGCGGCAGCGCTGTGCTTCAAGGCAGGCTCGGCCTGTATCCTGCGCGGCGGCAAGGAGGCGTTCCAGTCGTCGCAGTGCCTGACCCGGCTGATGCGCGGCGCGCTTGCGTCCTGCGGCCTGCCTGAAGATGCCATCAACCTGGTAGAGGATACCAGCCGCAGCACCGCAAACCAGATGATGCGCCTGAATGGTTATCTTGATGTGCTGATTCCGCGCGGCGGAGCCGGTTTAATCCGTGCCGTGGTCGAAAACGCCACCGTTCCCGTCATTGAGACGGGAACCGGAAACTGCCATATTTACGTTGACGCGACCGCCGACCTTGACAAGGCGGCGGCAATCCTCAAGAACGCCAAGTGCCAGCGCATTTCAGTCTGCAACGCCGCCGAAAGCCTGCTCGTGCACGCCGATGTGGCAGAGCGCTTCCTGCCGCTGGCGGCGGAGGTGCTTGCCCCCGACCATGTCAAGCTGCACGGCTGCGCCCGCACGCGGGAAATCTTAGGCAGCGCCGTCCTGCCCGCCACCGAAGAGGACTACGCGCGTGAATACCTGGATTATGAAATCTCGGTCAAGGTCGTTGACTCGCTGGATGAAGCTATCGAGCATGTCAATACCTATAATACTGGGCACTCCGAGTGCATTGTCACCGAATCCTATACCGCCGCCGAGCGCTTCCTGGATGAAGTGGACGCCGCCGCGGTCTACGCCAACGCTTCTACGCGCTTTACCGACGGTTTTGAGTTCGGCTTCGGCGCGGAAATTGGCATTTCTACCCAGAAGCTGCACGCACGCGGTCCGATGGGGCTGGAAGCGCTCACCTCAACCAAATATGTCATTTACGGGAACGGCCAGATCCGCTGAGGAGGTTGGACAATGGAACAGGAATTCAAATGGGATGCTTTCCCTTCGCTTCAGGATGTCGTTCTGCTCTGGGCACTCGATCAGGGCGCGGACAGCGCGAAAATCACCGAAATGGACGCGCAATATTTTGATACCGATCAGAACGAGCTTGCGGAGGAAAAGACCGCCCTGCGCTTGCGCCGCGAAAACGAAACCAGCGTCTGCTGCCTGAAGCTGCGCGGCACGGAAGCTGCGGAAAGCGGCCTGCACGCCCATGAGGAATACGAATGCCCTGCCTCCTGTCTGACCGAAGGGCTGGCTGCGCTGGCCGACGCGGGCGCGCCGATTGCGCTGTGCAGCAGGCTGCGCGCCCTGCCCCTGGCCGAAACCTGCCGAATCACCTTTTCGCGGTATACCGTCATGATGCGCCAGGACGGCATGTCCGCCGAGCTGGCATTCGATTACGGAAAAATGTCCGCCAACGGACGCACCGCGCCGCTCTGTGAAATCGAGCTGGAGCATAAAAGCGGGCCGGAGGAAGCCTTCCGTGCGCTGGGGCAGGAAATCGCGCAGGAGTTCGGCCTGCGCCCGCAGCCGCTCAGCAAGCTGGCACGCGCCCGGATGCTGTGAACGGCTTTCCCGGAACGCTTGCTTTTGTGTGTTTTATCCCCGTTAAAATGGCCGCATACAGCGGGAGGGGCAAGCCCCTACAAATTGTCACCTTGTGCGCGGAAAATATTGGGGTTTCCCGCGGAAATACCGTAATGTTAATTTGCGTTGCTTGCCGCAATGGGCTTTCCGCCGTATAATAGCGGTGAAAGGAGATGATTCCTGATGCTAAACGAAAATATCAAAGCAATCAGAAAATCCAAAGGGCTTTCGCAAGAGGAGCTTGCCGTCAAATTGAATGTGGTGCGGCAAACGGTCTCGAAATGGGAACAAGGGCTGTCGGTCCCGGATGCCGATATGCTGATTTCCTTATCAGAGGTATTGGAAACGCCCGTCAGCACACTGCTTGGTGAAACGGTTACCGAGACGAAGGCCGACGACCTGAGGGCCATTTCCGAGAAGCTTGAGGTTATAAACCTACAGCTTGCGCGTGAAAAGGCAGCACGGCGAAAGGCTGTCCATTGGCTTTTTATCTCATTGTGTGTGATAATCGCTGCGATTTTCGCGGGCCTGACTGCAATCAACAGCGCTTACCTTGGTTGGGACTTTAGCAATCCTGAAACCGCGGCGGCCGGGGCAATGCTTCACGCGTTTGAGTGGCTGTTCATTCGAATTGCGCCGCTTGCCTTGATTGGGGCAATCGTTGGGGCTTGTTTGACACGGAAGAACATGTAAAATTGCCCAGCCTGCCCGGCTTGCCATCCCGCTCATGAAATGGTATACTGGTGCTATATCCGGACAGAAATCGAACCTGTCCTTGGGCTGGATTTCCGCATGGCTGCGTTATCGTCCTTGACGGGCGTCAGCCCGCCTGCGTCCCCTGCCTTGCCCTGCAAAAATCCCGCTCCAAGTCCGAATCCGATTCCTGACCGGATGGAGCACTAGAATCATCAAGTCTACCCCTCTTTTGTTTTCGAGGTACATTCATGAAATTCCTGAAACGGCTTTTCGCCATTCTCCTGGTCACCGCGCTGCTGATTGGCGGGATTGCCGTCCATGCCGCCCCGTCGCTGACCATTTCGGCGGCAAACGACGCGTTCCTGCCGCTGAACAGCTCCTATATGCCGACCCGTATCGGCGGGGAATATTTCGTCCCCTATGCGGTTTTCAGCACCGGCGGGCTGGGCGTGCGCGCCTCCTATGACAGCGGGCAGCAGATGCTGCTGCTTTCCTCGGGCACCCGCACACTGACCTACCTCATCGCGCAGGGCTATGTTTATGACCAGAATATGACAACCTATGACACCCCCGCCTATTCGCTGAACGGGCAGATTTACGTCCCCGTGCGCACGGTCTGTTCCCAGTTCGGGCTGAGCTATTCGCTGATTACCAGCACCTCCGCCCAAATCCTGCGCATTTGCAGCAATTCGACCCTTTCCGATTCCAGCTTCCTGAACAGCAACAAAGACAAGCTTGCCGAGCTGGTCAGCGCCTATAACGGTAACGCCCCTGCGGCAAAGCCTTCCGCCCCTGCGGTCGAAGCACCGCAGGAGGAGGAAACGCACAAGCCCTCCCTCGTTTATCTTGCCTTTTTTAACGCGCCGGGAGCGCATACCCGCGAAATCCTCGATGTTCTGGACGAATACGGGCGCACCGCAACCTTTTTCCTCTCCATGGAGCAGGAGGGCATTGACCCCGCGCTGCTGCGGCGCATTGTCGGTGAGGGGCACGCGGTCGGCCTCGCGCTGAACGCCTACACGCTCTCCCCGGCGGAGCTGGTCGAAAGGGCGAACCGGGGCAACGCCCTCTTATTGGAGGAAACCGGCGCAACGACCCGCATTGTCTCCCCGCTCGCGGGCAGCGGCGCACTGACCCCGGAGCAGCTGGAAGCGCTTATTTCGGCGGGCTACCGCCTGTGGGACACCACCCTGGACAGCCGCGATGATAATTATTCCGCCTACCGCACGGCCAATTCCGTGACAACCGCGTTTAGCCGCACCGATTCGCCGGTGGTCGTGCGTTTCCGCGACCGCAATGCCACCGCCCCCGCCCTGCGCACCGTGCTCGGTTATATGCGCACCAACGGTATCACGTCCGCAGGGATTTCCGTCCTGCGTGCCCCGATGAACGAGCGCAGCGATGTCCGATAAACCCAGATTCTGCCTTCACGGCAATTCGCTGTGAAGGCAGTTCTTTAATTCTGCGTGATAGGGCAAAAAAATTCTTGCATTATACCGCAAACCGCGATAAAATAGAGACTGTAGAATTTTATCTCACAAAAGTGGGAAAGCAATATCAGGAAAGAGTGAACCGAAATGTTGGATATCCGTTATGAATTAACCCAAAACAAAAAAGAAAAACCCCACGCGGACAGCCTTGGCTTTGGCAAATACTACACCGACCATATGTTCGTAATCGACCATACCGAAGGCTGCGGCTGGCATGACGCGCGCATTGTCCCCTATGCCCCCCTTCAGATTGACCCCGCCGCGATGGTGCTCCATTATGCGATGGAATCCTTTGAGGGGCTGAAGGCGTACCGCCAGCCGGACGGCACTGTCCGCCTGTTCCGTCCCGAGAAGAACGCGCAGCGCATGATTAACACCAACCACCGTATGTGCCTGCCGTCGCTGCCGGTTGAGGACTTCGTGCAGGCTGTCAAAGCGCTGGTCAAGACCGAGGAGGACTGGGTGCCCTCCGAAGAAGGCACGTCGCTGTATATCCGCCCGTTTGTCATCGCGACCGAACCCCATCTGGGCGTGCGCCCCTCCGCGACCCATCAGTTCCTCATCATCTGCTCGCCGGTCGGCGCGTACTACTCCACCGGCATCAACCCGGTGAAAATCTTTGTAGAGGATGAATATACCCGCGCGACCCCGGGCGGCACCGGCTTCACCAAGTGCGGCGGCAACTACGCGGCATCGCTGATTTCCCAGGTTAAGGCGCATGACCTTGGCTACGAGCAGACCCTGTGGCTGGACGGCGTAGAGCATAAGTACGTGGAAGAAGTCGGCTCAATGAACTGCTTCTTTAAGATTAACGGCACGATTTATACCGCGCCCTGTGTGGGCACTGTGCTGCCGGGCGTTACCCGCATGAGCTGCATCGAACTGCTGAAAAAGTGGGGCTTCACCGTCTCCGAGGAGCGGCTTGCGGTTGCCGACGTGATGAAGGCATCCAGGGAAGGCCATCTTGAGGAGGTTTTTGGCACCGGTACGGCGGCGGTCATCTCGCCTGTCGGCGAGCTGCGCTATGAGGGCGAGGTCGCTTACATCAACGACGGCAAGATCGGCGAAATCACCCACAAGCTTTATGATACTATCACCGGTATCCAGTGGGGCAAGCTCCCGGACGATATGGGCTGGACAACCGGCCTGGATTGATTCCCACACCCCCAAACGCGAACCCCCCGGCGTCAAGCCGGGGGTTTTGTGTACGGATTCTCTTTACCACGGAAGCCATGGGAAGATGCTTTTCAGCCAAAGGAACGGAATCGGCAGGAACATGGCGGGAAGCAGGTTGCCGACCTTGATTTTTTTGCTGTCCAGCAGGTTGAAGCCGATGGCAAAAATCAGGATGGAGCCGATACACGACATCTGACCGATTAGCAGGTCGGACAAAAAAGGACGGATGAAGCCCGCAAGCAGCGTAATCCCGCCTTGATAGACCAGCAGCGCCAGGATGGATAAGTATACGCCTGCTCCCAGGGACGCAGTAAATACGACCGCCGCCACGCCGTCCATAACCGATTTAGCGAACAAAATGGAGGGGTTTGCGTTCAGGCCGTCCTCAAGCGAGCCGACAATCGCCATCGCGCCCACGCAGAACAGCAGCGAAGCGGTGACAAACGCCTCGACAAAGGTCGATGTACCGGAGCCGTTCGAGGGGATACGGCCCTTGAACCATTCGCCAATTCCCTCCAGCCGGCGCTCGATGTCGAGCGCTTCGCCGATGATTGCGCCGACCGCCATACAAAGCACGATGAGCAAGGTATATTGTGTCGAAACCCCGTCGCTGCCGACGACCAGGATTTGTGAAAGCGCCCCGCCAAGGCCGATAAAAAATGAACAAAGCGCGAGCGCCGACAGAATGGTTTTTTCAAAGCGCTGGGGCAGGCCGCCCTTGAGCAGCAGCCCCAGCGTCGTGCCAAACGCGACCGTGCCACAGTTGACAATGGTGCCCAGACCAATCATTGTATGTGCCTCTTTCCTTTCAAAATTACAACACTTCTATTAAAACACGCTGCCAGTCAAAATGCAAGGAAAATTTTCGATGTGGGCAATCACCGGGCCACTCCCCCCTCCCCTGCACGGAACGCGCTTTTTCGACCTGAATTTTGAAGATTTGCCCCTATACAGAAAGCCCTTCCATGTGATATAATAGGTTGGCAATTATTTTCCCCGCAGGGGAAGGGAGGGCACGGCGCTGTGAAAACACTTGCCCGTGTGCTGGCTTTCTGCGCCTTGACGGCGCTGCTGGCACGCAATGTGTATGTGGAACTGAAACCCGGCATGGTGGTCGGTATCGCGGCAAAGCTGGGATTCGCCTGCGCGTTTACGGCGCTGTGGTCGCTCGTCTGCTTCTCGCACCGCGGCGGCGGAAGCCCCGGACGGCGGCGCGGCTATTTCCTCGCGCTGTTCGCGTACTATATCTGGATGTTGCTGAACCTGTTGTTCTTCGATGCCGCTTTCGGGCGCACCGCCGGGACCGCCGGGCTGAATACCCAGCCGCTTCTCACCATCCATAATTATCTCCGGGCGTATGAGCTGGGGAATATTTCGCTGAAATGGGTACTCGTCAACCTCGCCGGAAACCTGGCCGCGTTCGCGCCGATGGGGTTTTTCCTGCCCGCGCTCTATCCAAAGCAGCGCAATTTATTCGTTTTTGTCCCTACTGTTACGGTGATGGTCGCGCTGGTTGAGGCGCTGCAATACCTTACGCGCACCGGCAGCTGTGACGTGGACGACCTGATATTAAATACAACGGGCGCATTCGCGGTCTGGCTGGTGTGCCTGCTGCCGCCGTTCCATGGCTGGGTACGGCGGATCACTGCTGTAAAAAAGAAGGGGTTTTAATGGAAAAGACTGTGACCGTGGCAGGGCTTGGCCTGATGGGCGGCTCGATTGCAATGGCAATCCATGAGCGCACCGACTGCGCCGTTTACGGCTGGAACCGGACGCTTTCCGTCGCGCAGAAAGCGCTCGATGACGGCGTGCTGGATGGGATTGCGGATGACAAAATCCTGTCCGAAACCGATTTGCTGATTGTCAGCCTGTATCCGGAATCGACCGTCCGGTTCATCCTGGACAAGCTGCCGGTACTGAAAGAGGGATGCCTGATTGTCGATCTTGTGGGAATCAAGCAGTATCTGGTAGAGCGGCTTGAAAAGCCGTGCCATGAAGCTGGCGTCCACTATATCGGCGGGCATCCGATGGCAGGACGTGAATTCTCCGGGTACGCGTTCGCGTCCGCGTCACTGTATGAGGGCGCAAGCATGATCCTAGTGCCGACTGAGAGCAGCCCGCTCTGGGCGGTGGACGAGCTGGACGGGTTCTTCCGGCAATTGGGGTTCGGGACGGTGGTGCGCTGCCCGGCGGCGCAGCATGACCGCATGATTGCGTTTACCTCCCAGCTGGCGCATGTGGTTTCCTCGGCGTATATCAAAAGCCCGGAGGCCGTGCGGCACAACGGCTTTTCGGCGGGCAGCTATAAGGATTTGACCCGGGTCGCGAAGCTCAACGAGGTCATGTGGACCGAGCTTTTCCTGCTGAACAAGGGGCCGCTGGTCAACGAGATTGACGAGATTATCCGGCACCTGACCGAGTACCGCGACGCGATTGCCGGAGGCAAGGAGGAAGAACTGCGGCAGCTGCTCAAAGAAGGGCGCGAAATAAAAGAGAGTATTGGCTGACACAGCGATAAAAAAGACGGCTTTCGGAAGTGCTTCCCGCATTTCCAAAAGCCGCTTTTTTTGCGTTTGTATACTCGCGAATGAAAAGATTTGCCGTATTCACCCACCCTGCCCGCCATCCGTT